>NZ_MACM02000029.1:0-130400 GCF_001675465.2 Pseudomonas sp. AU12215 | reverse complement strand
CCAAGCAAGAGCCTTGKSCAGATAGGCCAGGCGCTGGATCTGCGACGAGGGTCGGTGGATCAGCACCAGTTGATGGCCCGCCGCCTTGATCGCGCGGGCGGCATGGTGGCCCAGGAGGCCGGTGGCTCCGAGTACAGCGATTTTCACGGATACTCCCTGTTCACGGGGCAAAACAGCGCAACCATACGCTGACCGATGGCAAAGAGGAATCAGCGAGTCTTGGACTGCTCGTAAAGCGGCATGACTTTCGGGATAGCCGCCTGCAGGTTGGCCATCCGCGTGCTGTCCGCCGGGTGGGTGCTGAGGATTTCCGGTGGCGCGTCGCCGCCAGCCTGGCCCATTTTCTGCCACAAGGTGATCGCGGCGTTGGGGTTATAGCCGGCTCGTGCCGCCAACTCCAGGCCGATCAGGTCGGCTTCGTTCTCGTTCTGCCGGCTGTTGGGCAACGTCAGGCTGTACTCCACCACCTGATGCGCCAGGTCGACACTGGTCTGGCCAAGGCCCAGCAACTGGCCGCCCAGCCCCAGGCCAACCTGCTCGGCATAGGCACGGGACATCGCCTCGCGACCGTGCTCGCGCAGCGCGTGAGCGATCTCGTGCCCCATGACGGCAGCGAGTTCGTCGTCAGTCAACTTAAGCTTATCGATCAGCCCGGTGTAGACGATGATCTTGCCGCCGGGGCCGCAGTTGGCGTTGAGCTCATCACTCTGGATCACGTTGACTTCCCACTTCCACGAGGGCGCGTCCGGACGGAAGGCGCCGGTCTGCGGAATCAGCCGTGCGGCGATGGCCTTCACGCGCTTGGCGTCACTGCTGCTGGCATCCAGCTTGCCGGCCTTGGAGGCCTCGCCGAGGGTCTGCTGGTAGGACTGCGCATACATCTGATCGACCTGCGCGCTGGACAGCATGCTGAACATGGTCTGCTTGCGATCCACGCCGACGACGCCGCCGCTGGTGGTGTTCACCTGCTGGCAGGCGGTCAGCAGCAGGGCGGCGGCAAGGCCGGCTACACGAAAGACGCTGGGCATGATGCTCTCCTGAATCAATGCATTATCCCGAGGACAGCGCGCATGGTAGGCCCAGCCCCGGCGGCCGGCAACTATCGCAAAAAACGCTGGCACAGCAGGGAGTTACGGACATTTGAGACCTGCCGCAACGTGCTCGCCGGCGACCGCGGGACAGATGATTGCATTGAGCCATCACCTGCTAGACCGCCCGGTCGACGCCGACAATCCTGCGACAAGCGGCGAACAGCCGCGTTACAACCCATTACAAGGACCGATTAAGGATTTTCGCGGGTTCTGCCGATATAGAAAGACACGCAGGCTTCTGGCGAATTCCGGGTACCCGTATGAAATTCAAGTCGATCCAGTTTTCCGTGGTTGCGCTGGCCGGTGCCAGCGTTCTGGCGGTGGTCGCCGCACTGGTCCTGTACGCGCTCTTCGCCGGGTCAAGAACCCAGGCGCTGGTGCAGGATCGTACCCAGGCGCTGCTCGAACAGGTCATCAATGAACGCCTGGTGGCCCTGGCGCGCGGCCAGGTCGCCCAGATCCAGCGCGAGCTGGAATACCCGCTCACCGTCGCCCGTGACCTGGCCAACACCAACGCCCTGATCGATGCGACCGACGCCAACGGTCAGCCGCTGCTGGGTATCGGCCGCGCCGGCATGTCCAACCTGCTGCGCCAGACCGTCGAACTCAACCCCAAGCTGCTCGACGCCTTCGCCGGCTGGGAGCCTGACGCCTTCGCCGGCAACGACAGCCAGTACTCGGGCCTGCCCGGCTATGACGCCAGCGGCCGCTTCATGCCCTGGTGGTACCGCAAGGACGGCAGCCTGACCGTCGAAGCCATGGGCGACACCCTGGAAAGCCAGAAGATGCAGCCCACTGGCGTGCGCGAAGGCGAGTACTACCTGTGCCCGAAGGAAAAGCACAAACCCTGCATCATCGACCCGGCACCTTACGAGATGGGCGGCAAGATGGTGCTGATGTCCTCGTTCAACGCGCCGATCATGGTCAAGGGCCAGTTCAAGGGCACCGTCGGCGTGGACCTGTCCCTGGACTTCATCCAGGACCTGCTCAAGACCGCCGACAGCCAGCTCTACAACGGCGCTGGCGAGATGGCGCTGATCTCCACCAACGGCCGCCTGGTCGCCTACACCAAGGACCCGTCCAAGCTCGGTGAATCCGCCAGCAGCGTGCTGGACGCCAACGAAGTGACCAACCTGGCCAAGCTCACCCTCGACCAGCCGCTGACCTCGGTGGACAAGGAGCACGGTCACATCGAGCTGTTCCTGCCCTTCACCATCGCCGACTCCGGCGCGCGCTGGACCCTGATGCTGCAGCTGCCGCAGGAAGCCGTTCTGGGTGACCTGAACCAGCTGCAGAGCGACCTGAAAGCCCAGCGCGACAGCGACACCCTGGGCATGACCCTGGTCGGCCTGCTGATCGCCGCCATCGGCCTGGCCGTGATCTGGCTGGTCGGCCACGGCATCGCCCGCCCGCTGCGCCAGCTGGTCGGCATGCTCGATGACATCGCCCAGGGCGAAGGCGACCTGACACGCCGCCTGACCAGCGACCGCGCCGACGAACTGGGTTCCATCGCCAAGGGCTTCAACACCTTCCTGGTCAAGCTGCAGGGCATGATCGGCCAGGTGGTGACCTCGGTGCAGCACGTCAGCGACTCCTCCGAGCACACGGCCGACATTGCCATCCGCACCAACCAGGGCGTGCAGAAGCAACTGGCGGAGATCGAACTGGTTGCCACCGCCGTCCATGAGATGACCGCTACCGCGCAAGATGTGGCGCGCAACGCCACCCACGCGGCAGAAGCGGCCAACCACGCCGACCAGGCCGCGCACCACGGCAAGCGCATCGTCGAAAGCAGTTCGGCTGCGATCCAGGCGCTGGCCAGCGAAATCGGCCGCGCCGTGGGCGTGGTGCAGTCTCTGGCCCGCGACAGCGAGAACATCAACGCCATCCTGGTGGCCATCCGCGGTATCGCCGAACAGACCAACCTGCTGGCGCTCAACGCGGCCATCGAGGCCGCCCGCGCCGGTGAGCAGGGCCGCGGCTTCGCGGTGGTCGCCGACGAAGTGCGCAACCTGGCGCAGAAGACCCAGCAGGCCACCGAGGAAATCCAGTCGATGATCCAGCAACTGCAGAACGGCACCCGCGAAGTGGTGCAGGTGATGCAGCAGAGCCAGGACAAGACCGAGGACAGCGTGCGCCATGCCGGCGAAGCAGCTCAGGCGCTGGAGTCGATCACTCAGGCGGTGTCGGTGATCAACGACATGAACACCCAGATCGCCAGCGCCGCCGAGGAGCAGAGCGCGGTGGCCGAGGACATCAACCGCAACGTCAGCAACATCGGCATGGTCGCCAACCAGGTGGCCGGCGGCGCCGACGAAGCCTCCCAGGCCAGCGCCGAACTGACCAAGCTGGCCGAGCAACAGCGCAGGCTGGTGAATCAGTTCAAGGTGTAGAGCCAGCTCCGCGCGCTGATCCCGTCGGCGCAACTGTCTTCTTCTGAACGGCCGTGCAAGTGCGTCCCCTTTCCCGCTTGCGGGAGAGGGTGAGAGCGCTGTTGATCCTGCAGGGTACGTCGTCAGGCGGGAGTGAGGCACTCCGGCCCATTGCAGGTGGGGTCGTTGATGAAGTTCGCCAGCGCCTGCTCGCGCAGCCGCGCCTGGGGCAGCAGGAGCAACTCCATCAGCCGCGCCGTCCCGGTCTCGTTCGACAGCCACTGCGCCTGCTCGGCGACATCCAGAACCAGTGGCCGACGCATGCCGCCCGCTTCCTGGGTCAGCATCGCCACGCTGTAATAGGTGTGGCCCTCCACCGGATACGCCTCCCACACGCCCGCGAAGCAGATCAGCCCGCCGCCGGAAACCCAGTGCGGCCGCTTGCGCACGCCGCGCCACTCGTAGAAGCCGTTGGCCGGCAACAGGCAGCGGCGCTGGGCAAACGCGTCGCGAAACATCGGCTGTTCGGCGATGGTTTCGACGCGGGCATGGGCGGGAGTGCGCGACAAGTCCTTCAACCAGGCGGGCGTCAGGCCCCAGCGCGCAAGGTCGGCATGGCGAGTACCGCTCTCCTCGCGCAGCATCAGCACGCGCGCGCCGGGCGAGAGACTCCACTGCGGCCGCAGGTCGGCGGGGAAGCCGGCGCTGTCGGCCAGTTCGCGGTTCCAGCGGAACAGGGCGTAGCGGCTGGTCATCGGGACTCGTTGTCGGAATTCAGCAAAGCAGGACGCCTGGGCCGCCTTCGTGATCGTCAGCGGGCCCCGGCAGGGGTTGCGCGGCATTGTACGCGGCGATCAGCTCCCGCGCCTGCTCGGCCATCTCGTCCTCGACCCAGAGGTGCAACAGCCCCATGCCGGGCAGCTCGCCGATGCCGCCGACCAGGTGACGCCCGCCCAGGTGCGACGAAATGCCCTCGTTGGCCAGCATGCCCCCCAGCAGTTCGGCTTCGATCAGGTCGGCAGGTGCGTAGATTCGCTGCATCAATCGTCCTCGCGCTGGACTTCCAGGGACCATTCCACCCCATCGGTGCGGAGCTGGAACAGGATCGGCCGGCAACACACCGGGCAATCTTCATAGTAGCTCTGGTCGCCCCCGGAGAGGTCGAGCATGGCCTCGGCCGGCTCGCCGCAATAAGGGCAGGAATAGGCCTGACTTTCGAGCATCGCTGGTTCCCCCGTGACTTCCGTTTATAATCGCGCGGTCTTTTTGGGCGCCCGCCTGACGGATGAGTCGGCGGCATACCCTTCCGGACCGTCTACATCGCGGCCCGACCCGTGATACCCCCGAGCATTCATTAGAGAGCATGATGGGCGAGTTCGAAGCCATCCGACCGTACAACGACGCCGAAGTCCCGGCTGTCCTGCAGCGCCTGCTGAGCGATGACGCCTTTCTCGGCGCCCTGGCGCGTTACCGTTTCCCGCGTCTGTCCGGTCCGTTCGGCTGGCTGCTCAGACCTCTTATAGCCCATCGGCTGGCCCGCGAAGTCACCGGCATCCGCAGCGTCAGCGAGCTGCAGCACAAAGTCGAGCCCTACGTCGACCGGACCATCGAGCACGCCACCGACGGCGTCACCTATTCGGGTGTCGAGCGCCTGCAATCCGGCCGTGCCTACCTGTTCATCGCCAACCACCGCGACATTGTGGTGGACCCGGCCTTCTGCAACTACGCGATCTACCACGCGAAGCTGCCAACGCCACGCATCGCCATCGGCGACAACCTGCTGCAGAAGTCCTTCGTCAGCGACCTGATGCGCCTGAACAAGAGCTTCATCGTGCACCGCTCGATCAGCGGTCGCCGCGAGAAGCTGGCGGCGTACCAGAACCTCTCGGCCTACATCAATCACTCGATCCGAAACGACGGCCAGTCGATCTGGATCGCCCAGGCCGAGGGCCGCGCCAAGGACGGCGATGACCGCACCGATTCGGCGATCCTCAAGATGTTCCACATGAGCCGCAAGGACGAGCCGTTCGCCGAAGTGATCCGCGAGCTGCACCTGATCCCGGTGTCCATCAGCTACGAATACGACCCGTGCGACGCCGCCAAGGCCCGCGAACTGTATACCCGCGCCACCACCGGCGAGTACAGGAAGGCGCCAGGCGAAGACGACCGCAGCATCGTGCAGGGCATCACCGGCTACAAGGGCCGAGTGCACATCAACTTCGGCGAGGAGATCACCGGTGACTTCGCCGACGCCAAGCAGCTCGCCGCCGAGCTGGACCGGCAGATCCTCGGCAACTACCGGCTGTTCCCGGTGCACTACCTCGCCTACGAGGCCTCCGACCTGCGCGACGCAGCGCTGAACGTGCCCCGCGCCGAAACCCTGTTCAAGGCCGAGGAACTGCAGCGTGCGCGCACCGAATGGGAGCGTCGCGTGAGCGAATGCCCCGTGGAGCAGCGCGGCCACCTGATCCTGCAATACGCCAATCCGGTGTTGAACCAGTACCGGCTCAAGCCGCAGGTATGAAAAAAGGCGCCCTCGGGCGCCTTTTTGCTTCCACTCGCTACTGGCCCAGCTGCGTGCTGTACCAGCTCACGGCCAGCGCCAGCGTCATGCAGGCAAAGCCGAAACGGTAGAAGAAGCGATTCATCCGCACGGTCGGCTGGACGCTGTCCAGGGGGACCGGTGCGATCTCGCTTTCGGCAGCCAGGCGAGCCAGGGCGAGGCGTTCACGGCGGCGGGTGGCCAGCAGCAACCAGCCTCCGGCCAGGGCGAAGAACAGGGCCAGGTCGTTCACGATACGACCGGGATGGGCCTGGAAAAGACTCCAGAGCGCCTGCAGCGACATCACAACCTCCGCTTCAGAACTGCACGCCATCGACTTCGAAGCAAAGCGGGGGTCAGTCTGGACGAACGGGCTTGGCCCGTCATGGATGAGAAACAATGGTCGCGCATTTTATCCGCTGGCCCTGCCTCGCAGCCAGCGCGTTACGCTTATTTACGACGAGCGTAAAGGTTATCGAGAAATGGTCTAAGACCTCTACCGCGCTTTGGCACGCTGCTGGCTTTCACGAAATCTGCCAATCGAAGTCTTTCGCCAAGGAGATTCGCCATGCTCGAAATCGTCCCCCACGAAAACGCCTATCTGATGGAACACCTGGAAGAAATCGAAGCCGTCGTCACCGAACTCTCGTTCAATGTCCAGGATGACCATTGGCTGGTCTACACCCAGGCCTGTGGCCACGAGCACCTGGACCTGCCGGAAGCCGACGAGCGCGTGCGCCTTGTCGAGGTCGACCCGTACCACCAGGCCGCCTGATCCTTCGATCGGCCGCCCACGAAAAAGCCCGGCAGATGCCGGGCTTTTTCATTGCCGCCTCGATCAGCGCTGGTTCAGCGTCTGGCCGATGGTCGGGTCTTTGAACACCCGGGTCAGCGCGTCGCTGAGCACTTCGCTAACGAGCTTGGTGTTGGTCGCCTCGTTGGGCGCCATGCCGAAGCGCTGGTTGGTCGAGGCACCATAACGACCGCTGTAGCGACGGGTGCCGCTCTGCACGTCGGCACGGAAGGTGGCGCCGATGTCCGCCTCGGTGACGTACATGCCTTCCTTGGGCGACTGGTACTTCAGTTCGGCCAGGGTCAGGGTCAGTTGCGGTGCGTTGTAGGCGTTGGCCGACGGGGTGAAGCCCAGCAGGCGCACAGCGGTCTCAGCCTGCAGCTGCAGCTTGGGGATCACGTCCTCGCTGCGCACGGTCAGTTGGCTGGTTTCCGAATACAGGCCGCCACGGGTGCCCAGCGCGGTGCTGGGACGACCGTCGACGACACGTACCACTACCGGCTGGCCCTGGCCAACCGCGGCGACCGGCCCCTTGAATTCGGGAGTCGGGTTGAGTTGTTGCGGGCTGAGCGCGCAGCCGGTCAAGGTCAGGCTGGCGGCAGCGATAAAGCCGAGCAACAGGCGAGGCAGCATGCTCATCTCTCCATGGGGTAAGCGATGGCCGGCAGTATACCGGCGGGCAGCGCGGTCAGATAGCGCTTGGCCATTGGACGCAGAACCCGTTCTCAGGGTTCCCGTGCGCGCGTCGATCGGCCGCCTTGACCCACCCGGAGGCGAGACGCACCGGGACGGGGCACAATTGGCAAATCAAGGGGTGCAGACTAGGAAAAAAGTCTAAGGTGCAGAGCTTTTTTTTGTGTTTCGCCGTTATAATCGCCCCCCGATTATAAGGACGCCTCCTGGTCGGGCCCCGCACGATGCCGACACACCGTGTCTCGCCTCTGCCACCCCTCAAAGAGAGTCGCCACTCGCCTCGGTCACTGGCCGTCGCGCTTTGTACGTTCGTTGCGCAGAACTTGGCAAGGATGCAGCCGCCCACTCCGCACGGAGACCGGACCGGCCCGCGACGACGATCCCCTTTGAGCTTCACGCCTCCAAAAGAGCGTGATCGAAGGTTTTTCACTACTTCACGAGAGTGTGGCGAGCAATGAAGAGTTTTGCGTTGGTAGCACCATTGACGTCTGACCCCGCAGCACTGAATCGCTTTTTCGGCACCGGAAGCCGCGCCTGAGCGCCACTTTCGGATGCACTTGCGGATGAGTTCGTCCGCCGTGGACTGCCGAGAAGGTGCGCATTTCCCCTCCTCCGATCCCGGCCCGACACATTCGCGAAAGGTCCCTCGTGACCTGGGAAGAATTCGGACATGCGGCTTTGCCATTGAGTGCAAGCCCGCTGTCACAACTGGCTGCTGATAGTTTTGGAGACGCGTTAATGGCGCAGAACGAAATCGAATCGATGGACGTGCTGCTGGTCGGCGCCGGCATCATGAGCGCAACCCTGGCTGTCCTGCTCAAGGAAGTCGATCCGGGCGTGAAGCTGGAGATCGTCGAACTGCAGGAATCCGGAGCCATCGAGAGTTCCAACCCATGGAACAACGCCGGCACCGGTCACGCCGGCCTCTGCGAGCTGAACTACACCCCGCAGGCCGCCGACGGCTCGATCGACATCAAGAAGGCGGTGAACATCAACGCCCAGTTCGAAGTGTCCAAACAGTTCTGGGCCTATCTGACCGGGAAGGACGCCTTCGGCGCGCCGCGCAACTTCATCAACCCCGTTCCGCACATGAGCTTCGTGCGTGGCAAGGACATTCCTTTCCTGAAGAAGCGTCATGAACTGCTCAGCCAGCACCATGCCTTCGCCTCGATGGAGTACACCGAGGACCGCGCGAAGATCGCCGAATGGGCCCCGCTGACCATGCCCGGCCGTCCGGCTGACGAGCAGGTCGCGATGACCCGCGTGGAAAGCGGTACCGACGTCAACTTCGGCGCCCTGACCAACCAGTTGCTGGGCTACCTGTCCAGCCGCGAAGGCAGCGAAGTCCGCTACTTCCAGAAAGTGGTCGGCCTTGAACGCAGCGGCGACGGCTGGCTGGTGGACATCAAGAACACCCAGACCGGCGACGCCCGCAAGGTCAGAGCGAAGTTCGTCTTCCTCGGTGCCGGCGGCGGCGCGCTGCCGCTGCTGCAGATGTCCGGCATCCCGGAAAGCAAGGGCTTCGGCGGCTTCCCGGTGAGCGGCCAGTGGCTGCGCTGCGACAACCCCGAGGTGGTCAAGCAGCACCAGGCCAAGGTCTACAGCCAGGCCGAAGTCGGCGCCCCGCCGATGTCCGTGCCGCACCTGGACACCCGCGTGGTCGAGGGCAAGACTTCCCTGCTGTTCGGCCCCTATGCCGGTTTCTCCACCAAGTTCCTGCGTCATGGCTCGTTCCTCGACCTGCCGCTCTCGGTGCGCACCAGCAACCTGCTGCCCATGCTCGCCGTGGCCCGCGACAACATGGACCTCACCCGCTACCTGGTGAAGGAAGTCATGCAGTCCATGGACCAGCGCATCGAAGCCCTGCGCAAGTTCTACCCGCAGCTGAACCCGGCCGACTGGCGCCTCGAAACCGCCGGCCAGCGCGTGCAGATCATCAAGAAGGATCCGAAGAAGGGCGGCATCCTGCAGTTCGGTACCGAACTGGTGGCAGCCCAGGACGGCAGCATCGCCGCTCTGCTCGGCGCCTCGCCGGGCGCCTCGGTCACCGTGTCGATCATGCTGGGCCTGCTGGAGCGCTGCTTCCCCGAGCGCTACCAGTCGGCCGAGTGGACCGCGAAGCTCAAGGAGATCTTCCCGGCCCGCGAGAAGCAGCTGGAAACCGACGCCGCGGTGTACCGCGAAGTCAACCAGATGACCGCCGACCGCCTGCAGATCGTCGCCGCGTCCTGAGTGCTGCACTCATGAAAAAGCCCGCCATCCGGCGGGCTTTTTCGTTTCGGGCGAATCAGTGGCAACTGACCATCCAGCCGACGCCGAAACGGTCGGTGAGCATGCCGAAGCGCTGCGCCCAGAAGGTCTTTTCCAGCGGCATCTCCACCCGCCCCTCCTCCGCCAGGGCGGCAAACGCCTGCTCCGCGGCCACCACGCTGCGCAGCGTCAGGTGCAGGGAGAAGCCGTTGAAATTGGCGTTGTGCTCGCCGCGACCATCAGACAGGAAAACCTCCGTCTCGCCGATCTGCAGGCTGGCGTGCATCACCTTGTCCAGCCAGCCATCGGGCACCGGCGACGGTCCCGGGGCCTCTTCGAAGCGCATCAGCGCGCCGAGCTGAGCACCTACCGCATGCTGGTAGAAGGCAATGGCCTCATCGGCGCGACCATGGAAAAACAGATAGGGCTGTACTTGCACGGCTTCGTCCTCGCCTTGTCGTTATCGTTCTTCCGAGAAGTCTAGGCGGGGATTTTGGAGCGGTGCCACGAGCGGCCTCAAAAGCCTCGCCGCGGGCTATTTTCGCGAGCTGGCTCGCGAGCCGCCCGAACAAAAAAGCCCGCACAAGGCGGGCTTTTCAGCGCATCGATGCAATCAGCCGCGAGCGGACTTGATCACTTCGATATAGGGCTCGGCCTGGCGCTGGTCCTGGATCAGGGCGACGAAATCCTTGCCCTGGGCATCCTTGGCGGACAGGTCGTACCCAGCTTCGACGAAGAAGCCGACGAAGCGCTCGAAGTCGTCGATGCGCAGGCCGCGGTAGGCCTTGACCAGCTTGTGCAGGGACGCCGGGGTGTCGTCGGCCGGTTCCACGTCGAGGAACAGCTTGATCTCGGCGTCGTCGATCTCTTCGCCAATCACCTGCTTCTTGTCTTTACGCATCGCTCGCTTCTCTCTACGGCTGTCTCGGGGATCGCGGCCGGCAACGGCTGGCCGGGCACCACGGGTCGGGCAGTTTACCCCCGCGCCGGGCGCGGCTCAACGCGCACGCACCGCGCCGGTATGCAGGTCGGCCCAGATATGGCCGTTGCCGTAGGTGAGGAACTGCACGTAGACGGTGCCGTTGCGCAGCAGATCGAGCAGCTGTGGATAAGCCGCCTGCGGGTAATACAGGCTGAGCACGCGGGTCTTTTCGTCGTAGGCCGGCTTCTTCAGGCTCTTGCCCTCGGCGTCGAAGCTGATCACCACCTGGCTGATCTGCGCGCCCTTGTTCAGCGGCTTGCCCTTGAGGCGCAGCAGCGACGGCGTGGTAATCGGGATCGGCTGCTGGTTGGACTGGCGCTGGTTGCCCAGCACCACGCTGTATTCGGTGACCTGCAGCAGTTGCTGCTGCTCCGGCTCGCCCTGGCGCAGGCCGGCATCGTCCGGCGGCAGGAACTGGCCGTGCATCGGCGCAGCGATGGCGGCATCAGCAAAGCCGAGGGGAATGCAGAACAGCAGCGCCAGCACGGCGCCCGGCATGCGAACGGACATCATCACCTCCGCGGGACAGTGCCGGGCACTCTAGCACGCACGTCGAGCAGGACGACAGGCACGCATGGCAAGCCCGCCGATACATTGATAGTCTTCGAAGTTACCAACTCAATACATCGCCGGCCTCCGATCGAAACCGCCATGCTGCACAACGTCTCCGACCTCGACCTGCGCCTGCTGCGCATCTTCGCCTGTGTGGTGCGCTGCGGCGGCTTCTCTGCCGCGCAGGGCGAACTGGGCATGGGCCAGTCGACCATCAGCACGCACATCGCCAGCCTGGAGACGCGCCTGGGCTACCGCCTGTGCGAACGTGGCAAGAGCGGCTTCCGCCTGACCGAGAAAGGCGAGCGGGTGCTGGATTACGCGCAGAACCTGTTCGCTGCGCTGGGGGACTTCCGTGATCAGGTACAGTCACTGGCCGGGCGCCTGGTCGGCGAGTTGCACCTGGGCCTGGCCGACAATATCGCCACGCTGCCCGACGCACGCATCCACCAGACCCTGGCGCGTTTCAACCGCCGCGACCAGGACGTGCGCCTGCACTTCCTCATCGAATCATCCAGCGAACTGGAGCGCCTGGTACTCAGCGGTCGCCTGCACCTGGCCATCGCCTGCTTCAGCCGGCGCCTGCCGAACCTGCGCTATGAGCCGCTTTACCACGAGCGCGTGGCGGTGTTCTGCGGGCGCGAGCATCCGCTGTTCGACAAGGACGTGCGCGACGCCGCCGAACTGGAAACCTGCAACTGGATCCAGCACGGCTATGCGGTGGCGGACGTGCAACTTCCCGCCGACCCACAGCGCAGCACGGCCTTCGCCCAGCACATGGAAGCGGTGCTGCACGCGGTGCGCGCCGGCACCCACCTGGGCTACCTGCCGACGCACTACGCCGAGCGCTGGGTCGAACAGGGTGAGATGCGCGCGTTGCTGCCGGACAGCCTCGGCTACGGCATCACCCACAGCCTGGTGGTGCGCGACGAGCCGGGGCACAACGAAGCGCTCCAGGCGCTGGTCGAAGACCTGCGCCTGGAGCACGGGGTGACGCCGATCAGCGCGGCGCGGTGATGTGCTTGATATCGAAGAATGCCGACAGGCCCCACGGTCCCAGCTCGCGACCGATGCCGCTGCGCTTGCCGCCGCCCCAGGAAGTCTGCGGGAAGACGACTTGCGGCGAGTTCAGCCAGACGTTGCCGGCCTCCAGGTTCTCGGCGACACGCTGGGCACGCTCGAGGTCGGCGCTGCACACGGTGGCGGCCAGGGCGAAATCGCTGTCGTTGGCCTGACGCAGGGCATCGGCTTCATCGCTGAAGGTACGTACGCACAGCACCGGGCCGAAGATTTCCTCACGCCACAGGCGGCTGTCCGCCGGCACGTCGGTGTACACGGTCGGCTGGATGAACCAGCCCTCGGCTGCTTCGCCACCGGTCAGGCAGGCCAGGCCTTCGTCGCGGGCCACGGCGAAGTAGTCGAGCACCTTGCGGTACTGCGCTTGGCTGGTCATCGGCCCCATGTCGGTCTCGCCCAGCAACGAGTCGCCAACGCGCAGGCCTTCCACCGCGACCTTCAGCTTCGCCAGCAGCGGTGCGGCGATGGACTCCTGCACCAGCAGGCGCGAGGTGGCGGAGCACATCTGCCCCGCGTTCCAGTAGACGCCGGCGATGATCCACTGCACGGCTTCGTCCAGGTCGCAGTCCTCGAACACCAGGATCGGCGACTTGCCGCCCAGCTCCAGGCCCACCGGCAGCGTGCGCGCGGCGGCCGCTTCCATGACCTTGCGGCCAACGACATTGCTGCCGGTGAAGGACAGCTTGGCGATGCCCGGATGGCTGCACAGCGCAGCGCCGGCGTCGGCCAGGCCCGGCACCAGGTTCAGCACGCCGGCCGGCAGGCCGATGGCCTCGGCGATCTCGCCCAGTATCAGTTCGATCAGCGGGGTGATTTCCGAGGGCTTGAGTACCACGGTGCAGCCCGCCGCCAGGGCCGGCGCGACCTTCCAGGCGCTGGTCACCAGCGGGAAGTTCCACGGTACGATCAGGCCGACCACGCCGATGGGCTCGAAACGGGTCTGCGAGCGGTAGCCGGCGTCGGGCAGGGCCACCTCGGCGTTCTGCCGGGCATCCAGTTGCTCGGCCAGCTCGGCGTAGTAGGCGAAGGTCGCGATGGCGTCACCGATATCGATTTCCGCTTCCAGGCGCGGCTTGCCGCTGGCCTGCATCTGCAGGGTGATCAGCGCTTCGCTGCGGGCTTCGAGCTGCTCGGCGAAAGCTCGCAGGTAACCGGCGCGCTGGGCGGCGCTGGTCAGCTTCCAGTCGGCGAAGGCGCGCTTGGCGGCAGCGACGGCGCGCTCTACGTCGGACACACCGGCGCAGGCAACTTCCGGCAGCGCTTCACGGGTAGCGGGAGCGATCGGGCGCAGGACGGCGCCGCTGTCGGCGGCCTGCCATTGGCCATCGATATAAAGGAGACGGGACATGCGAACCTCGGGCGGTTGTCTTGTGAGGGTCGCAGGATAGGCGGAGCATGCATTAGCAAAAATGAGCGCTTACCCATGCATACATCGATACCGCTCGATGCATGCCCTTGCGCAGGAACGCAATTCAGAGTGGGAATTGAGAACGCATCCACGTCAGGTATTCAGTCGCGCCCGCCTCGCCCTCGCGCGGCGCCCACTGCCCGCGCTCGTCCTCGCCCAGCGGCACGAAGGGGCCAGCCTTGGCTTCGAACATGATGCTGTCCGGCTCCAGCGCGACGATGGCGTGGAAGGTGCCCGGCGGCAGGTCTGCGCCGACGCACTCGCCGCCCGCGCGCAGTTCGCGAGTGGTCACTAGCTCACCGGAGTCGGAGAAGATCAGCAGGCCCAGCGCGCCCTTCACCACCAGCAGGCTTTCGGCCTTGTCCGGGTGGCGATGGCAATGCGGCGGGATGTAGCTGTCGGGCTGCAGCGCATTGAGCAGACGGTGACAGGGCTCGGTCTGCTCATGGAAGTTGTGGTTCTGCCGGCGCCGGGGGCTGGCGGCGGCACGGGCCGCAACCTCTTCGAACAGCGCGCTGTCGAGGAAACGCGGCCCGCTCATCGTCAGAGGCCCTTGACGGCGAAGATGCCGGCGGCGTTGCGCCAGTAGCCCTTGTAGTCCATGCCGTAGCCGAAGATGTAGCGGTCGATGCAGGACAGGCCCACGTAGTCGGCCTTCAGGTCCGGGCGGGCCTTGCGGTCGTGGTCCTTGTCGATCAGCACGGCGGTGTGCACGCGCTTGGCGCCGGCGTGCTTGCAGAAGTCCATGATCGCCGAGAGGGTGTGCCCTTCGTCGAGGATGTCGTCGATGATCAGCACTTCGCGGTCGATGAAGGAAATTTCCGGCTTGGCCTTCCAGAACAGCTCGCCACCGGTGGTCTCGTTGCGGTAACGGGTCGCATGCAGGTAGGAGGCTTCCAGCGGGAAATTCAGCAGCGGGAGCAGCTTGCCGGAGAAGATCAGGCCGCCGTTCATCACGCAGAACACCACCGGGTTGGTGTCGGCCAGCGAGCCGTTGATGGCCTCGGCCACACGGGCGATGGCGGCCTCTACCTCGGCGTTGGTGTACAGGCAGTCGGCTTCGGCCATGACTTGGCGGATGTGCGCGAGATCGACGGACATGGGGGTTCTCCCGTGAAAAAGTGCGCAAAGGTACCTATCGGCGTGCCACGGAGCAAGGGTCAGCGGACGAATGTCGCCGACAATCGTGGCCCAAGGTAGCTAGGATGCATTACGCTACCGCAATTTTTTTGCCAGCCCGTCCGGAGAACCCGTCCATGCCCGTACTCGAGATTCGCCATCCCCTGATCCGCCACAAGATCGGACTGATGCGCCGTCACGATATCAGTACCAAGAATTTCCGCGAGCTGGCCCAGGAAGTGGGCGCCCTGCTGACCTACGAGGCGACCAAGGACCTGCCGCTGGAGAACTACGAGATCGAAGGCTGGGCCGGCCCGGTGCTGGTCGAGAAGATCGCCGGCAAGAAGATCACCGTGGTGCCGATCCTGCGCGCCGGCATCGGCATGCTCGACGGCGTGCTCACCCTGATTCCGGGCGCCAAGGTCAGCGCCGTAGGCGTGGCGCGCAACGAGGAAACCCTCGAAGCGCACACCTACCTGGAAAAGCTCGCGCCGGACATCGCCGAGCG
This sequence comes from Pseudomonas sp. AU12215, assembly GCF_001675465.2. Classification (NCBI taxonomy): domain Bacteria; kingdom Pseudomonadati; phylum Pseudomonadota; class Gammaproteobacteria; order Pseudomonadales; family Pseudomonadaceae; genus Pseudomonas; species Pseudomonas sp. AU12215. The sequence continues at coordinate 115,013 of NZ_MACM02000029.1, read as the reverse complement.
CCGTTCGCTGATCATCGACCCGATGCTGGCCACCGGCGGCTCCATGGTTGCCACCATCAACCTGCTCAAGAAAGCCGGCAGCAAGGACATCCGCGCCATGGTGCTGGTCGCCGCGCCGGAAGGGATCAAGGCAGTCAACGATGCGCATCCGGACGTGCTCATCTACACCGCCTCCATCGACCAGTGCCTGAACGAGAACGGCTACATCATGCCGGGCCTGGGCGATGCCGGTGACAAGATCTTCGGCACCAAGCAGAAGGAAACCTGATTCATGGCCGATGAATTCAACGAACCGCTGTGGCGCCAGATCATCTCTGGCGCGCAGATGCTCTTCGTGGCCTTCGGCGCGCTGGTGCTGATGCCGCTGATTACCGGGCTCGACCCGAACGTCGCGCTGTTCACCGCCGGCTTCGGCACCCTGATGTTCCAGATCGTCACCGGTCGTCAGGTGCCGGTGTTCCTGGCGTCGAGCTTCGCCTTCATCACCCCGATCATCCTCGCCAAGGGCCAGTTCGGCCTGGCCGCGACCATGGGCGGCGTGGTGGCGGCAGGCTTCGTCTACACCTTCCTGGGCCTGGCGGTGAAGGTCAAAGGCACTGGATTCATCGACCGCCTGCTGCCGCCGGTGGTCATCGGCCCGGTGATCATCTCCATCGGCCTGGCCATGGCTCCCATCGCCGCCAACATGGCCATGGGCAAGGCCGGTGACGGCACCGAGCTGATCCCCTACAAGACCGCCATGTTCATCTCCATGCCGGCGCTGCTGACCACCCTGATCGTCGCGGTGTTCGGCAAGGGCATGCTGCGCCTGGTGCCGATCATCGCCGGCGTGCTGGTGGGCTATGGCCTGTCCTTCGCCTTCGGCGTGGTCGACGTGGCGAAGATCGTCGCCGCACCCTGGCTGGAACTGCCGAAGTTCACCGCACCGGAATTCAACTGGCAGGCCATCCTGTTCATCGTTCCGGTGGCGCTGGCCCCGGCCATCGAACACATCGGCGGCGTCATCGCCGTGGGCGGCGTGACCGGCAAGAACTACCTCAAGACCCCGGGCCTGCACCGCACCCTGCTGGGCGACGGCATCGCCACCTCCACCGCCGGCCTGTTTGGCGGTCCGCCTAACACCACCTACGCGGAAGTGACCGGCGCGGTGATGCTGACCAAGAACTACAACCCGAAGATCATGACCTGGGCGGCGGTATTCGCCATCGGTCTGGCCTTTATCGGCAAGTTCGGCGCCATCCTGCAGAGCATCCCGGTACCGGTGATGGGCGGCATTCTCTGCCTGCTGTTCGGCACCATCGCCTCGGTGGGCATGAACACCCTGATCCGCCACAAGGTCGACCTGTCCCAGGCGCGCAACCTGTGCATCGTCTCGGTCACCCTGGTGTTCGGCATCGGCGGCGTGCTGATCGGCACCGGCACCGGTCCGGACGACTTCGGCCTGAAGGGCATCGCTCTGTGCGCCATCGTCGCGATCCTCCTGAACCTGATCCTGCCGGGCGAAGAAGGCTGGGAGAACAAGGCGCTGGAACAAGGCGCCGACGACGGAAAATCCGCCGAGTGATTGGTAAGGGCGCCGACTGAGCGCGGCGCCTTGCCCAGGTAAAGTTCGGCGAACGCAGCATGCCGTTGACGGTCCATTCAGCATGACAGTTCGATTCCGACAGGAGCCTCTGGTTATCCGCTCCGCCTCGCTCCTGCCCCTCCCGCCGCCGAAGGTGCGCCCGTGAGCCGTGCCTGGTGGCTGCTGCTCGGCCTGATCGGCGCCTCGCTGATCCCGCTCGCCCTCGGCGGCCGGGAAATGCTCGATCACGTCCTCGCCTTCCCTCTCGACAAGCTGCTGATCATGTTCGGCATGATCTGCCTGTGCTGGCTGATCAACGCGCAGAAGCTGCGCGTGCTGCTCAATGGCCGTGCGGGGGAGATCGGCAAGGTGCGCTCGGTGGGCATCATCATGGCCTCGGAGTTCGCTTTCTATGCGACCCCCGGCGGCACCGGCGGCCCGCTGACGCTGATGGCATTACTCGCGCGCCACGGTATGCGCCCGGCCCACAGCAGCGCGATCTTCGCCGTGGACCAGTTGAGCGACCTGCTGTTCTTCCTCTGCGCGCTGGCGGCGGTGCTGGTCTGGGCGCTGTCCCACAGCGTCAGCCCGAACCTGGAAACCTCGCTGATCACCAGCGGCGTGCTGCTGGGCGGAATCTTCTTCGGCGTGGTACTGCTGGCGCGTTTCCAGCGCCGGGTGATCAAGGCCAACGGCCGGCTGTTCCAGCGCCTGGGAATGAAGCCGCGCACACGCCTGCACTGGGCGCGCAAGGCGCTGCACTTCCGCGACACCCTGGTCAGCTGCCTGCGCCAACCCAAGCGCCGGCTAGCACTGATCTTCTTCTTCACCTGCTGCCACTGGATCCTGCGCTTCTCGGTGCTCTACATCACCCTCAAGGCGCTGGGCGTGGACCTGCACTGGGCCTGGGCCTTCCTGATCCAGCTGCTGTCGCTGGCGGCGGGCCTGGCCACGCTGCTGCCCGGTGGCGCGGGTGGTACCGAGCTGACCAGCGCCGCGCTGCTCGCCCCGCTGGTGGGCAAATCCACGGCGGCCGCGGCCATCCTGATCTGGCGCGTGGTGACCTACTACTTCTACCTGGTGATGGGCGCGCCGGTGTTCGCCCTCATGGCGGGGCGTCCACTGCTGCGCAAGCTGATAGGGATGCGCGAACGCGCCTGAAGCTCAGCCGCTGGCGGGCTTGTCTTGCTTCTGCTCAGGCTTGAGCGAATCCCAGAGCTCGGCGGCGCCGGGAAACTCGGTGCCGTCCTCTTCGCTCAGCGCGTCGGGATCGTAGCGGCTGGTGCAGCCTTCGCCCAGGGTGGGCGGTGGGGTGGCGGTGCCGGGGTTCTTCGGGTCGCTCATGGCGGCGTCTCCGTTGGGCGCAGCGCCCGCCGTCGGTGGACGGCGAGCGCATGCGGAGTACCCAGTCTGGAACGAGACCGCGTGGATCAGTCGAACACCACGGTCTTGTTGTCGTGCACCAGTACGCGGTCTTCCAGGTGGTAGCGCAGGCCGCGGGCCAGCACCAGCTTCTCGACGTCCTTGCCCAGGCGCACCAGGTCCTCGATGTTGTCGCGGTGGCTGATGCGCACCACGTCCTGCTCGATGATCGGGCCGGCGTCCAGTTCCTCGGTGACGTAGTGGCAGGTCGCGCCGATCAGCTTAACGCCGCGCAGCGAGGCCTGGTGGTACGGCTTGGCGCCGACGAAGGACGGCAGGAAGCTGTGGTGGATGTTGATCACCTGGTGGCGGTACTTCTGGCACAGGTCCGGCGGCAGGATCTGCATGTAGCGCGCCAGCACCACGTTATCGGCCTGGTGTTCGTCGATCAGGCGCGAGACCTGCTCGAAGGCCGGCTGCTTGTTCTTCGGGTCCACCGGGACGTGGAAGTAAGGAATGCCATGCCATTCCACCATGCTGCGCAGGTCATCGTGGTTGGCGATCACGCAGGGAATCTCGCAGTCCAGCTCGCCGCTGTGCCAGCGGTGCAGCAGGTCGGCCAGGCAATGCGATTCGCGGCTGGCCATCAGCACGACGCGCTTCTTCACCGAGGAGTCGGTGATCCGCCACTCCATGGAGAACTCGCGGGCGATGGGGGCGAAGGCCTGGCGGAAACCGTCGATATCGAACGGCAGGGAGTCGGCACGAATCTCATGCCGCATGAAGAACCAGCCGTTGTCGTTGTCGGAATGGTGACTGGCCTCGGTGATCCAGCCGTTGTAAGTGGCCAGGAAATTACTCACCTTGGCGACGATGCCGACCCCGTCGGGGCAGGCGATCACCAGTCGGAAAGTGCGCATGGGTGTACTCCAGATACATCGCGAAGGCCGCCATTCTAGCGGCTGCCGGGGAAAAGATCAGCCATTGCCGCAGTGCGCCGACGAGAGCCAGTTCGGTGCATTGCGAGTGCATCGATTAATTACCAGAGAATAAATTAGTTAAATAAGTCGACAATTAACGACAAAACTTTCCACAAGCATTTACTTGAACAACTTCGCTGACTATTATGTCTGCTACAAACTATCCGCCACCGCTGGACCCAGAACAAGGTACCCAACATGTCGCTGATCAACGAGTACCGCGCTACCGAAGAAGCCATCAAGGAACTTCAGGAGCGCCTGAAATCCCTGGAGCAGGACGACAAGCTGAAGAAAGAGCTTGAGTTCGAAGAGAAACTTCGCGCGCTGATGGCCAGCTATGGCAAGTCCCTGCGTGACGTCATCGCCCTGCTCGATCCGGACGCGAAGCTGAGCAAATCGCCGCGCACCGCAAAAGCCACCGTCGCCAAGCGCGCGCGCAAGGTCAAGCAATACAAGAACCCGCACACCGGTGAAGTCATCGAGACCAAGGGCGGCAACCACAAGACCCTCAAGGAATGGAAAGCCAAGTGGGGCGCCGAAGCCGTGGAAGGCTGGGCCACACTGCTGGGCTGAGCCTTGCGGAGATGAAAAACGCCAGCTTCGCGCTGGCGTTTTTTATTGCCTGCCGAAAAGTGCGCGGCGCTACAGGCGATAGCGCGCGCGCAACACCTGCGCATACTTCTCCCACTCTTCCAGCACCAAACGGCCGGCCGGCGTGGCATTGACCAGCTGTTCGCTCATTGCCGCGGCAAAGTTATCCAGAGTATTCGGTGCGCCGTATTCGGCCTGACTCAGGCGCGCGCGGCAGAAGTCCTGCCATTGTTGCTGTTGTGTGGCGCTCAAAGTTTCCGGGAAATTGCGTGCCCGATAACGGAAGAGAAGTTCGGGAAGTCGCGCATCATCGAATGGCCATTGTTCTTTCGCCAGCCGCGCGGGATCAGCCTGACGCACCTGTTCGCACAATCGGCGATCACGGTCACCAATAAAGCCGTCATACAACTGCTGCTCGGGATCTTCGCTGCCGGCGAAACTTTCCTCGGCATACAAGGGCGCCAGTTTGTCCTGCCAGATCGCTTTCGCCTGGGTCAGGGTTTGCCCAGCGGCCAGGCAGGCATCGAGATCCACGCCGATGCGCTCGCGATCCTGCGGGCGCAGCACGGACAACGGCGCCACCACCGGGCAGCGGTTGATGTGCAGCAGTTTCAGCGGCACCGGCAACTCGCCTTCGGCCAACTCATCACGGCGCGTATAGAGGCGCTTGCGCAACGTTTCCGCATCGAGCTCCAGCAACGGCGAAACATCCACGCCCAGGTCGCAGACGATCAGCGCGTTGCGGTTGCGTGGATGCCATCCCAACGGCAGCACCACGGACAGGTAGTGCCGCGCCGCGGAGAACATGCCGGAGATGTGCACCATCGGTTGCAGCACACGAACCTGATCCAGCACGCCCTGCTTGCCGCGCAGGCGATAGAGGTAGTCATAGAGTTTCGGCTGGCGGTCGCGCACCAGCCGGGCCAGGGCAATGGTGGCGCGCACGTCGGACAGCGCGTCGTGCGCCTGCCCATGGTCGATCCCGTTGGCCGCGGTGAGGCGTTCCAGCTTGAGGCTGACGGCGCCATCCTGTTGCGGCCAGACGATGCCCTCCGGGCGCAGCGCGTAGGCGGTGCGCACCATGTCGATCAGGTCCCAGCGGCTGTTGCCACCCTGCCACTCGCGGGCGTAGGGATCGAAGAAGTTGCGGTACAGGCTGTAGCGCGTGACCTCGTCATCGAAACGCAGGGTGTTGTAGCCGGCCACGCAGGTGCCCGGCTGCGCCAGTTCGGCGTACAGGCGGGTCATGAATTCGGCTTCGCCCAGACCGCGCTCCTCCAGGCGGTCCGGGGTGATACCGGTGACCAGGCAGGCGGCCGGATGCGGGAGGATGTCATCACTGGGCCGGCAGTAGAGGTTCAGCGATTCACCGACCTCGTTGAGGTCCTCGTCCGTGCGAATGCCGGCCACCTGCAGCGGACGGTCGCGGCGCGGGTCGATGCCGGTGGTTTCGTAGTCGTACCAGAAGATGCTGGCGTTCATCGTTTTTCCTTGCCTGCAAGCGAGTGCGTCGCAGTCTAACAGTGCTGCCGACCACACTTCCAAAACGCCTCGCTGGCACCTAGCCAGCCCGCGCCTTTATGATGGCCGTCGCAAGGACACCCCACTGGAAAGGACTTTCCTCATGCAAGACCTCGCAGCACAAAATCCCTACAGCGCTCCACTGAGCAACCTCGAACCGGGCGCAGCCCAGGGCGCCGTGCCCTCCGTCGCCGAGGCGCTGAGCCGCGGCTACAACTTCAGCATCAACGAACTGCTGGGCGAATCCTGGCGCCGCACCAAAGGCACCAAGGGGCTGATCATTGGCGGCTTCGTGGTCTTCTATGCGGCGATCTTCGCCCTGGTCAACCTGCTCAGCCTGTTCCTCACCGTGGTCGGCGTCGCCGGCATCGCCGGGATGGGCCTGCTCGGCGATAGCGAAGCCGCCGGCGGCATGGCGGTCGGTGCGCTGGTGGCCTTCTTCATCGGCTCCATCGTCCTGAGCTTCGTCGCCACCGCCGTGTGCTACCCGCTGCTGGCGGGCGTGAACATGCTCGGTATCCGCCGCGCCGCCGACCAACCGCTGCGCTTCAACGAAGTCTTCAGCCACTTCGGCCGCACCTTCCAGGTGGTCGTCTGCGTGCTGCTCAGCACCCTCCTGATCTGCGTCGGCTACTTCCTCTTCGTGCTGCCGGGCATCTACCTGAGCATCGCCTACATGCTCGCCATCCCGCTGGTGGTCGAGCGCGGCCTGTCGCCCTGGGCGGCGCTGGAAGCCTCGCGCAAGGCCATCAGCCAGCACTGGTTCAAGGTCTTCGGCCTGCTGCTGGTGTTCGGCCTGCTGTTCATGCTCAGCACCCTGACCCTGGGTATCGCGCTGATCTGGGTGATGCCGTGGCTGATCGTCGCCATCGGCGTGCTGTATCGCACCATCTTCGGTGTGCTGCCACCGGCCAAGTGATCAATCCGGCCTGAGCCTGCCAGCGTGGTTGCCTCGCCGCACCGCGCTGGCTAGCATCTGGCTCTCAGTCATCGACAGCGGTTTCCCTTGAGCCCAGCAGACCTTTCATCCCGAGCGTCTTCCCACGCCCCCGTCCTGGACACCCGCTACCACGTGGAGACTCCGGAAGGCATCGATCTGCTGCTGCGTCCCGCCGGTGTCGTCCCCCGCGCCCTCGCCTACCTGATCGACCTGGGTATCCGCATCCTGCTGATGCTGGCGCTGTTCATGCTGCTGGCCTTCCTCGGCGAACTGGGCACCGGCCTCGGGCTGATCCTCACCTTCGTCATGACCTGGTGGTACATGGTGCTGTTCGAAGTGCTCAACCAGGGCCGCTCGCCCGGCAAGCAGATGATGGGCCTGCGCGTGGTACACGACGACGGCACGCCAATCGGCTGGTCCGCCTCGCTGCTGCGCAACCTGCTGCGCTTCGCCGATATCCTGCCGTTCGCCTACACGCTCGGGCTGCTCAGTTGCCTGTCCAACTCGGCCTTCAAGCGCCTGGGCGATCTCGCGGCCGGCACCCTGGTGATCTACCGCGACCCGCCGCCAAGCCGCCCGCAGGTCTCGGAGGCTGCGCCCGAGCTGGCGCCCTGGCCGCTGAAGCTGGAAGAGCAACGCGCACTGATGAGCTTTGCCGAGCGCGGCACGCAACTCTCCGCCGCCCGCCGCGAGGAACTGGCCGGCATTCTGGCGCAACCGCTGGGTATCGCCCCGGAACAGGCGGAGGCCCGCCTGAATCGCATCGCCAGCGGCCTGCTCGGTAACGGGACGGGCCACCCATGAAGCAGGCCTTCTTCGAACAACGCCACCAGGGCAGCTGGAAACGCTTCGCCAAGCGCCTGGAACAACTGGAAAGCGGCAAGCGCCAGGAACCGAGCGAGAAGCCCGAAGAATTCGCCGCCGATTACCGGCGTATCTGCCAGCAGCTCGCCCTGGCCCAGGAGCGCGGCTACAGCAGCCACCTGATCGACCAGTTGCAGCAGCTCGCCATGCGTGGCCACCAGCAGTTCTATCGGCACCGCAGCCATCTGGGTGCGCGCATCCTCGGTTTCCTGGTCGCCGGCTTTCCGCGCCTGGTGCGCGAGGAGTGGCGCTGCATCACCATCGCCAGCCTGCTGTTCTACGGCAGCCTGCTGCTGATGGGCGTGCTCGTCTACCACTTCCCCGACCTGGTCTACAGCGTCATGGCACCGGAGCGAGTGGCCGAGATGGAGTCGATGTACTCGCCGGACACCACGCGCCTGGGCCCCATGAGCACGCGCGACGCCGGCGATGACTGGAAAATGTTCGGCCACTACATCATGAACAACATCGGCATCGCCTTTCAGACCTTTGCCAGCGGCCTGCTGTTCTGCGTCGGCAGCCTGTTCTTCCTGCTGTTCAACGGCCTGATCATCGGCACGGTGGCCGGCCACCTGACCCAGGTCGGCTACATCGAGACCTTCTGGTCCTTCGTCATTGGCCACGGCGCCTTCGAGCTGACCGCCATCACCTTCGCCGGCGGCGCTGGCCTAAAGCTCGGCTGGGCGCTGCTCGCCCCCGGCCGCCTGAGCCGCCTGGAAGCCCTGCGCCAGGCCGCCGCCCGCGCCGTGCAGTTGATCGGCGGGGTGATCCTGATGCTGCTGATCGCCGCTTTCGTCGAGGGCTACTGGTCCTCCGTCACGCATTTCTCCGCCACCGTGAAGTACATCGTCGGCGCCTGCCTGTGGCTGCTGGTGGGCAGCTACTTCCTCCTTGCCGGACGGAGGCGTCATGCGCCTGACTGACGCCAGCGTCGCCATTCGCCCGCGCAGCGCCTGGGAGGCACTGGACCTGGGCATTCTCCTGGCTCGCCGCCACGCCGGTGTGCTGATGGCCAGCTGGGCCATCGTCACGCTGCCGGTGTTCGTGCTGCTCTCCGTGCTGCTGTGGAACTACTCCAGCTGGGCGATACTGATCTTCTGGTGGCTCAAGCCCGCCTTCGAACGCCTGCCGCTGTACATCCTCTCGCGCTCGCTGTTCGGCGACACGCCGACGCTCAAGGAAGCGCTCAGGGCCTTCCCCGGACTGCTCAAGTCACAGCTGCTGCCCAGCCTGCTCTGGCGACGGCTGAGCCCGACCCGCAGTTTCGACCTGCCGGTGCTGCAGCTCGAAGGCCTCAAGGGCCAGGCTCGCAGCCAGCGCCTGGTGGTGCTCGGCCAGCGCAACGCGGGCGGGGCCACCTGGCTGACCATCGTCGGCATGCATTTCGAACTGGCGCTGTGGCTGGGCCTGACCACGCTGATGTACCTGATGCTGCCGAACCAGTGGGTGGAAGACTGGGAATGGAAGTCGCTGATCAGCGCCGCCGAAGGCGACTGGGTGTGGCTCGAACACATCAGCAACCTGGTCTACGCCCTGCTGCTGATAGTCTGGGAGCCGGTGTATGTCGCCTGCGGCTTCACCCTCTACCTCAACCGCCGCACCGAGCTGGAAGCCTGGGACATCGAACTGGTGTTCCGTCGCCTGCGCCAGCGCCTGATCGGCAGCGCCTATGCCCTCCTGCTGGTGGTGGCCGGCGCCTTCGCGCTACTGCCGGCCCATGACGCGCTGGCGGCCGGCGCGGAAGCCGGCGGCAAGGCCAGCCAGAGTTGCCCGTTGCCCGACCAGAACCCCGACGGCCCGCAGGGTGCGCGGCTGACCCAACAGAAACTCAACAGCGAGGACTCGCGCAGCGCCGCGGAAAGGATCCTCGCTGCGCCGCCCTTCAAGAACAGCGAGAAGGTCACCGGCTGGCGCCTGAGCGAAGACAAGAAAGAGGAAAAGTCGGCAGACCCGAATGACGCCAAACGCCTGAAGAGCTTCTTCGAGGCGCTGGAGAACTGGAAGGCCTTCAAGTTCGCCGCGCAGGGCATCGAGGTACTGCTCTGGGGCCTGTTGTTCACCGTCATCGCCCTGGTCATCTGGCGGTATCGGCAATGGCTGCGGTTGTTCGTCGGGCGCATCGGCCTGCCGCAGGCGCCGCGCCGCGAAGCCCCCAGCGTGCTGTTCGGGCTGGACCTGGCGCCGGAAACCCTGCCCAATGACGTCGCCAGCGAGGCCGAGCGCCTGTGGGACGAGCAACCACGCGCCGCCCTCGGCCTGCTTTATCGCGCCCTGCTCAGCCGCCTGCTGCACGATTTTCGCGTGCCCCTGCGCGAGTCCACCACCGAAGGGGAAGTCCTTGTACGCGTGGCCGACCTCAACGACCCGCCGCTGGACAATTTCGCCCGCAGCCTGACCCAGCAGTGGCAGGCGCTCGCTTACGGGCACCGCCCGCCGCGGGCCGAACTCAAGCAGCAGCTGTGCGGCGAATGGCGCCACCTGTTCGGTAACGAGGTGCGGGCATGAAGCGCGGCAACCTCGCCCTGCTGGTACTGCTCGTCCTGCTGGTGCTCGGCGGCATCGGCTACTACCTGTACCGCAACCTCGAGCCCTACACCGAGACCGTCGAGCACGGCGCCTCCCCGGAGGCCCGCGCCAACCCCTACCTTGCCGCCGAGATGTACCTGCGTGGCCGCGGCATCCGCGTCACCACCGCCCGCGGCATGGAAGTGCTGGACCAGCTGCCGAGCAAGGGCCAGACCCTGATCCTGCTGGGCACCCGCGAGAACGTCACGCCGACGCAGAACGCCCGCCTGCTCGACTGGGCCAACCGCGGCGGCCACCTCATCGTCACCGCCGAAAGCCTGTGGGACGAGGATGAAGGCAAGAGTGGCGACCTGTTGCTGGATCAACTGGGCGTCCAGCAATTCCTCACGGCCGACCTGAAGGACAAGGAGGAGGAGAAATCCACTCAGTCCGACGAGCAGACTGCAGCCCCATCCGAGGACCGCGCGGACGACGATACCGGCAAGGCAGAAGTGGAACACGAGCACCCGGACCAGACCTCCGGCACTACCGACAAGGCCGATGCAGAAGCCGATCCCTACCCGAACCTGACCAAGCTCTACCTGGAGAACGAGAAGGCCCCGGCCTATATCGACTTCGACACCGACTATCACCTGTTCGATTCGAAGAACCTCGCCTACGCCTGGGCCAACAGCGCCGACTCCACCCACCTGCTGCAACTGCAGCGGGGCCAGGGCTTGATCACCGTGCTCACCGACAACTGGATCTGGCAGAACGGCGAACTCGACGCCTACGACAACGCCTGGCTGCTCTGGTACCTGGCCCAGGACAGCGCCGTTACCCTGGTCTACCGCGCCGACGGCACCAGCCTCATGACCCTGCTGATGCGCTATTTCCCGCAGGCACTGCTGGCTGCCGCCCTGTTGCTGGCACTGCTGCTCTGGCGCAATGGCCTGCGCCAGGGCCCGCAGCAGCCCAATCCGGACCGCAGCCGTCGGCAACTGGAAGAACACCTGCGCGCCGGCGCCGACTTCATCCTCCGCCAGCGCGGCCAGCTCGCCCTGCTGCAAGGCCTGCAACGAGATGTGATGCGCCGGGCGCGGCAGCGCCAGCCCGGCTTCGACCGCCTGCCGGTCGCCGAACAATGGCAAGCTCTGGGCCGCATGACGCGCATGTCGGTCAGCGCCATCAGCCAGGCCATGCGCCCCTATCCGCAACAGCGCATGGCCGTCGCCGAATTCACCCGCCAGGTCGCGCACCTGCAAAGCCTCAGGAATGCCCTATGATCCGGCTCTTGGCATTCGTTAGATCCTAACCATACTTAGAACAATCTCTTAAAGAAAAGCAGCCAATCGGTCTGCTGGAGCGATTAGGGGATTGAATTTCTGGTCGGAAGGAGACGAAGCATGGAGCTTGTGTGGGCCACTGATGATTTGGTGATAGCCGGTCAACCCTATGCAGGATTTCCCATTCTGCTTTGGGACTCGATGGAGAGTTGCGTCCCAGCCAATCTCTTCTTCCGCCATTATCTGCTGCGGGGGGAAATTGGCTCCAAGCAGTCCTGGCCCAGCACAGGGCGTGCGCTCTACGATTTCTTCAGCTTCCTCCAGGCACACGATCTCGACTGGCACGACGTTGATCGTGGTCAGGCCAAGAACCTTGTCGCGGCCTATCGAGACTATTGCCTCAAGACGTGCAAATTGGCAGTGAATACCACGCGCCAACGTCTGCATTACGTCTGCAAGTTCTATGAGTTTGCCCTGAAGGAGAAATGGGTGAAGCGCTTGCCCTTCGCCCATGAGGAGCGCACGGTCAGGAGGGAACCCGGCTTCCTGGCGCACGTCGATACCAGTGGCGGCAAAGCGTTGGCAAATGATGTGATGCCTCGTCCCCGCAAGACCCTGCCTAAATTCCTGAGCATGGCTGAGATCAAAGCGCTGCTGGGAGCAACGGAAAATCCTCATCATCGGATGATGATGCGCCTAGCTCTACACACGGGCATGCGGCGTGAGGAAATTGCCTCGTTTCCGTTGGCTTATGTCTTTAACCCAGACAAGCTCGCAAGCAGCGAGCGAAATGTCCGCATCTATCTCGATCCGTTCGACGGCAGTGGCATGGCGACTAAGGGCAGCAAGCCACGAGAGATTTACGTCAGCCGCCAATTCATGGCTGAACTTTATCGTTATGCGACGAAAGTACGTGGTGAGCGAGCCTCGCTGAGCAAGATCTTTCCAAAGACCGTACTGCTCAATCAGTGGGGGGAACCTTTCGGTACGGATGGGAAGAGCCTCAATCGAATAATCAGGGATGCGGGCCAGCACGCTGGAATCAAAGTCCACACCCACATGCTACGCCACACCTACGCAACGCATACGTTGGCCAGCCTTCAGCGCACCTCGGTGCGCGGGTTGAACCCTCTGGTGTTCGTTCAAAGACAACTCGGTCATAGCTCGATTCAGACCACCATGGTGTACCTGCATTTGATAAACGAAATGGCAGATGAGGCCGTGCTGGCGTATGACGACGAGCTGAACGAACTGGCAGGAGCGGTTTGATGGGTAAGCGCAAGGTATTTACCAAGACCGACCTGAGTGTCCCACAAATCGAGCACAGCCACGACGCGGCAGGCAACGTGGTAATTCTTCCCGAAGCCATTCCTCCGACAGTCTCCACCGTTGTGTTTGAACGGAATGCGTCCAACGTCCGTCAATTCGATTTTTCCCGCTGGTACGGTGCCGGCATTGATCAGCTCACTTACGCCTGTCAACGGCAAATCGAGCGTTTTCTCACCGGACTGGACGGATCACTCACCACCGCCACTGTGGTTAGTCACTGCGTGAGCGGCCTGCGCCATTTTCTTGAGTTTTGCGTTCTAGGGGCGACAGCTTTGGGGAGGGAGTTGTCACTACTCGATGTGAATCGAGATCTAATCGATGGCTACCTTGGCCATCTGGCTGGGCTGGGCGTAGCAACTACCACTCAAAAAAGCTGTTACGCACATACCAAAGCGGTCTTGCTGCCTCTAGGACAACGCGGGCTGTTCTCCTTGGTCCCCTCCGGCGATGAGGCCACTTTCCCCCGAAACCCATTTCCGAACATCAATCGCAAATACAAGGGTGAGACCCCGCTGAACCAGCGAGAGCGGCAGGCGTTTACTGTGGCGCTCAAACAAGCAATCAAGCCAATTTGGACCGGTGATACACCTATAACCGGAGAGTTGCTGGCGCTCGCTCTCCTTGTCGTGGCACTGCACACAGGGCGAAATACCACCCCACTTCTGGAAATGAGCCGCGACTGCCTGCGCCCGCACCCGAAGGGCAACACAGTGTTCCTTATGCTGTGGAAACGGCGAGGCTACAACACCAGCAAAGTGGCACTGCGCGGCCAACCAGACTCCGAGAGACTCCTGGAGTCCACGCCTAGTCTGAGAACCAACGTGGAGCGCCTAATTCGTCGCGTGATGATAGTGACGGAGCCCCTGGAAACAGAGGCACCAGACGACCTCAGAGGACGCCTGTGGCTGTATCGCAAGGGCAGCAACTGGGGGGCTGGGCAAGTCACCGCATTGAATGCCGCTGCGCTGGGTTGGGCAGCAGACCGTCTAGTAACTGAGTATGGCTTGATCGACAGCGACGGCGCTCCGCTGCGAATAAACGTCTCACGTCTACGCAAAACCTTCGCGAATCGCATCTTTGAACTTACCGACGCTGATCTTGCAACCACCGCCGCAGCACTCGGCAATAGCCTGAAGGTAACAGACCAAAGCTATCTGGCCCCAGGAGAGGACGCACGTCGCAACTGGAAATTTATGGGAGAGGTACTGGTACAAGAGCTGCTGAGCGGAACTATTGGAGCCACTTACGCAGACACCCCGATGGGACAGTGCGCCGACACTGTGAATGGCCAATACGCTCCTAAGCGCGAAGGCGCGACGTGCATGAACTTCATGAACTGCCTGCGCTGTAAGCACTATGCGGTGACTGCACAGGACTTGTACAAATTGTTCAGCTTCTACTTCAGAGTGCTGACCGAGCGCTCGCGCATGGACAAGCGGCGCTGGGCACGGGACTACGCCCATATTCCTCGCTTGATCGACCAATACATTGTTTCCGAAGGCTTGCGGCGAGGCACCTTCAAAGCGACAGACGTAGAAGCTGCGCGTGAGAAAGCCCGCACTCAGCCACACCCTTTTTGGTCCGTAGACCTGATTGATAGCCTGGAGGTCTTGGCATGAGCGAAAGCACCATGGCAACACTATCTTGTCCTCTCCTTTCTACCCAGGCGGGTGATGTGAGAGGACTGTCGGAGTCCGAACGTGACGCCCTGATAATCAGCGCTGTACAGGTCGATGGGCAGTGGGTCATTGTCAGCCGCTACGGTGATGACATTTGGGAACTCAATGGATTCGCAAACAATGTGCCCGCCAACAAAAGGCGGTTGAATTTCGGCATCATCGCTCCATTGTTTCGGGCGACGATGAAAGCGATGCTTTACCGCTACCTACGCCGTGGGCGTCGCGGAGCGGGCCGCCCCAGAGGTGGTGGTGCGCGACAGTTTTTCACTGACGCAGCGCCATTTTTGCGCTACTTAGAGACGCTAAAAATCTCCAGCTTGAGGGCGGTCACTCCCTTGATCTGCGCAACGTATGTGAGTGCCTGCAAGAAGTTCCGACAAACTCACGAGGACAAACCTCTTTCGCAAGATGGTTTGCTCAGCCGTTTCAGGGGCGTAGAAGCAATCCATGAACTTAGCCAGTACACGGATGACAAGATGCCCCAACATCCTTGGGCTGAGACCTCCGCGAAAACGATGGCTGGGCTCTTCAGTCACGGTGTCTCCGGCAAGCAAGCTGGCAAGACGCCCCTGCTCCCCGACGATGTTTTTTGCAATCTATTTGAGAGCGCCTACCAGCAGGTTGAGCATGGCCAGAAACTGCTTGATCTGCGAGATGCTCTACAAACCGTTGCAGCACAACGTAGGACGCTTAGCCAGGAAGGCCTAGTTTGGGTCAAGAACCGTCATCTGAATGAGCAAGGTTGGAATGGCGGCTTGAGGGCATTCAACAAAGCACTGATCGACCTGCGTACCGCTTGTTACATTGTCCTAGCTAGCACGTCAGGCTGCCGTAACCATGAGTTGGCTAACGTGCAGTCAGGCGCGCACCACCGTACCGAGGATGACGTAGGCGCTACTTTTCATTGGATGCGGTCAAAATCAGAAAAGACCGACGCCTACATCCACGATTGGATGGTTCCAGAAGCTGCTGTACGGACTCTCCGTCTAATGGAGCGCTGGGCCGAACCCTACCAGGCAATGATCGCGGCTGAAATCACACAACTGCGTCGAGACACCCCACATAGTCCTCAGATCGCCGAGGCTCATAAGCATCGCCATGCGCTCTTCCTCGGCGTGGGCTTGGGCGGTAAGAAGGTACGCACCCTTACCAATGGCACATGGAATATATACCTCAAGGCTTTCGCCAAAGATTGTGGCCTTAGCTGGAAGCTCGCCAGTCACCAGTTTCGCCGAAAATTCGCCAACTACGCCGCGCACAGTAAATTTGGTGACCTACGTTACCTCAAAGAGCATTACGCGCACTGGTCACTGGATATGACTTTGATTTATGCGGTGGACGATAGGTGGGGAGAGAACCTTGACCTCGATTTGTATGCAGAAATACAGGAAGAGTTAGAAGACATAAAGCTAGGCGTCGTCGATAGCTGGATAAGCGCCGAAGCCTTGGCTGGCGGCTATGGCCATTCCTTCAAGCAGTGGCAGCGGGAGCCGGACAATCTGCTGATTTTCAAAGATCACGCCTCAATGCTGAAGTCGATTGCCGACAGCACCGCGATTCGCAGCAATGGCCACGCTTGGTGTACGGCGGATAATGACGGGTGCGTTGGGAACACCCTCGAACGAACCCGGTGCGGCAACTGCGACAGCGCAGTGATCGGAAGCCGTCACACGGCTATTTACCAACGACTCTATGGCGATTTGAAGGGACTTCTGAATAGCCCAGACATTGGTAATGGTGGTCGCCAACGCATTGAGCGAGACCTGAAGCGCTGCCGCGATGTGCTGACACAGCTGGGAATTCCCCCGGAGATTTTGACTGCATGAAGCCCAAAGAAAATGCAGCGAAATACAAGCCAGCAGAGGATCGTGAAAAAGATTTGAGGCTTGCCTTGTACCGAATTCAGAAAGGCCGTGCCCACACCGGGGAAACAAAAGTCACCATAGCAGCAGTAGCTCGTGAGGCCGGTGTATCAACGGCTCTAATCCACAACCACTATCCAAGCATTGCCGAGGCCATTCGTGAGGCCCAGGGTCGCTCCAGTCGGGCCATGCGCGATGAGAAGCACCAAGACCTGACTGCCGAACGTAAGAAGTCCGCAGCCTACCGGGAGGAGATCGAATATCTGCGGGCCAAGATCGCAAATCTCGCGTCGATAAACGAAGTGTTGTTGGAGGAAAACCGTGTTCTTAAAGCTAAGATGGGCAACCGCAAGGTCGTCGATCTGGCAGAAAGGAAGCCGCATGGTTAGATCGATTGTGGAAAGGTTGCAGCTTGGTGACTCCTCTTCCGCACGCCAAATGACTCAAAAAAGTTAGCTCAGGTAAGCAATTGATTTATGGAAGATAAAAAGCCTCTAACAGTTAACAAGGCTCCGGAAGATATGAGCGAACAGACGCCTGAACCCTCCAGCACCACCGCCCCCAATGCCGCCGCCCAGCGCCAGCGCGCCAGCCAGCTGGCCCAGGCGCTGCGCCACGAATTGCAGAAGGCCCTGATCGGCCAGCAGGCCGTAATCGACGACGTGCTCACCGCCCTGCTCGCCGGCGGCCATGTGCTCATCGAAGGTGTGCCCGGCCTGGGCAAGACGCTGCTGGTGCGCGCCCTCGCCCGCTGCTTCGACGGCGGCTTCGCGCGCATCCAGTTCACCCCCGACCTGATGCCCAGCGACGTCACCGGCCACGCCGTATACGACCTCGCCACCGAGCAGTTCAAGCTGCGCAAGGGACCGGTGTTCACCCACCTGCTGCTGGCCGACGAAATCAACCGCGCCCCGGCCAAGACCCAGGCCGCGCTGCTGGAAGTGATGCAGGAGCGCCAGGTCACCCTCGAAGGCCGCGCCCTGCCGGTGCCGCAGCCGTTCATGGTGCTGGCCACGCAGAACCCCATCGAGCAGGAAGGCACCTACCCGCTGCCCGAAGCCGAGCTCGACCGCTTCATGCTCAAGCTGCGCATCGACTATCCGCTGGAGGCCGAGGAACAGACCCTGGTGCGCCAGGTCACCCGCTCGGCGCGCAGCGACATGCTCGACGTGGCGCCCATGCGCGCCCTGCTCAAGGACAAGGACGTGCTGGCGCTACAGAAGATCGCTGCCGACCTGCCCATCGACGACCAGGTGCTCGACTACGCCGTGCGTATCGCCCGTACCACCCGCAACTGGCCGGGCCTGGCACTGGGCGCAGGCCCCCGTGCGTCCATCGCCCTGGTGCGTTGCGCGCGAGCCCGCGCCCTGCTGCGCAGTGGCGACTTCGTGATTCCGGACGACGTGAAAGGCAGCGCCCTGGCCGTGCTGCGCCATCGCGTGCGCCTGTCGCCGGAACTGGAAATCGAAGGCCTGTCGGTGGACCAGGTGCTGCAACAACTGCTCGACCAGGTACCGGCGCCGCGCGTATGAAGCCATCGCGCGCGCTCCTCGCGTTGCTCGGCGCCCTGCTGGCGATTGCCATCGCCCTCGGCGCGGCCGAGGCCCTGGACTCGGGATCGGCACTGCTCGGCCGCCTCTGGTGGGGGGCGCTCAGCGCGCTCCTCCTGCTGGCGCTGGCCGATGCGCTCTGGCTGCGCCGCACGCCCTCGCCCAAGCTACGCCGCCAGCTGAGCGGCAACCTGCCGCTGGGCCGCTGGAGCGAGATACGCCTGCAGTTCCATCACCGCTACGCCCAGCCACAACGCGTCACGGTGTTCGACCACCTGCCGGCCGGCATGGAGTTCGAATACCTGCCGCAGACCGTGGAACTGCACCCCGGTGAACAGACTGAACTGGGCTACCGCGTGCGCCCGCTGTCCCGCGGGCATTTCGTCTTCCAGCGCTGCGAGATCGAGTTGTCCAGCCCACTGCGTCTGTGGAAGGGCCGGCGCTACCTGGAACAGCGCGACGAAACCCGCGTCTACCCGGACTTCGCCCGCCTCTACGGCGCCGAGCTGATGGCCGTGGACCACTGGCTCAACCGCATCGGCGTGCGCTCCGGGCAGCGGCGTGGCCTGGGCCTGGATTTCCACCAGTTGCGCGAGTTCCGCGACGGCGACACCCTGCGGCAGATCGACTGGAAGGCCACCGCACGCAAGCGCACGCCCATCGCCCGCGAATACCAGGACGAACGCGACCAGCAGATTCTCTTCCTGCTCGACTGCGGCCGGCGCATGCGCAGCCACGACGGCGACCTCTCGCACTTCGACCATTCGCTCAATGCCAGCCTGCTGCTGGCCTACGTCGCCCTGCGCCAGGGCGACGCCGTGGGCCTGATGACCTTCGCCGGCGATCAGCCGCGCCACCTGCCGCCGGCCAAGGGCAGCGCCCAGCTCACCGCCCTGCTCAACAGCGTCTACGACCTGCGCAGCAGCCAGCGCCCGGCGGACTACCCGGCGGCCGTGCAAGCCGTGCTGACGCACCAGCGCCGCCGCGCGCTGGTGGTGATAGTGACCAACCTGCGCGACGAGGATGACGAGGAACTGGTGGCCGCGGTGAAGCGCCTCGGACGCCAGCATCGTGTGCTCGTCGCGAGCCTGCGCGAGGAAGTGCTGGACCGCCTGCGCCAGGCGCCGGTGGAGGGTTTCGAGGAAGCCCTGGCGTACTGCGGTGCAGTGGATTACCTGAACGCCCGCGCCGGCCTGCACGAGAAGCTGGCAGCCCATGGCGTGCCGGTGCTCGACGCGCGGCCGAGCCAGCTGGGGCCGGAACTGATCAGCCGTTACCTGGGCTGGAAGAAGGCTGGCGCGCTGTAACAGCGCGCCACGACCGGACACCGACTCCCTGGCGTCCCACACCGAGCAGATCGGTCAGCGCGTCCTGCGCTTCAGACCGACTCCACCTGCCGGCGAAAACTGAAATAACGGCGCAGCGCGTCGACCAGTTCGACGTACTCCGTCGGCGCCGCCGCCAGGCTGAAGCCCGAATCGTAGTTGCCCGGATTGACGTCTTCGCGGCACCACTGGCAGGTGGCGGCGAACTCGATCAGCTGCAGCTTGCCGTCATGCCCCGGGATCTTCAGGCGCATTTCGAAGCGGCCACCCACCAGCATCGGCAGCTGGCTGATGAGGAGCAGCCCGTCCAGCGACACGTTGCCCAGGTAACCCATCGGTTTGTCGGTGATGCTGTTGAACACCTTCAGGTAGTAGGGCAGCTGATGGCGCTCGATATGTCGTTGATGACGCATAATGGCGTTTCGCTATGAGATATCGTCCAGTATGACGATGCTGCCCGCCGGGGGCCAGTCCTAACGACAACCTTCCGCCAGTCGTGCGCTAAGCGCCTGACGAGCGGCGTCGATCTGTGCATCGCTGTAGTAAGTCCTGTCGCCACTGCCGTCCTGCGAGAAGTAGCGCCCGCCATGACTGAGCGACTCCAGGTCATGACGCCACTTCGCACACTGCTGGTCCAGCTTGGCCTGCTGCTGCGCCGCCTGGCTCTGCGCGGCCGCGCTTTCATCTCGACGCGCATCGTAGAAGCGGCGGGTACGTTCCTCCCGCTCGCGGGTCGCCGCGTCACGTTCGACAACCTGCGGCTTGACCTCGACGCGTTGCGCCCCTGGCGGTGGTGTTTCGCTGAAGTGCACCTTTCCCTGAGCGTCGGTCCAGCGGTAGATATCCGCCGAAGCGAGCAGGGGGAAACACCAGGCGCAAAGCCACAGGGCGCGCATTCGTACCTCCTTGCACAAAGCACTCAAGAGATTAGCCAGCTAGCGGCCTGGCTCAAGTTCGCCACCGACCGGCGGTCAGGGGGTAGCCGGGTAGGTACGCGAATCGCCGGGCAGCCGACCGTTGAGACGCAGTGTCTCCAGGCGTGCCTTGGCCCGGTAAGCATACTCGCTGGTGGGGTAGCGGGCGATGATGAACTGGTAGGTCTGCGCCGCGTCGACGTAGAACTTCTCACGCTCCAGGCACTGCCCGCGCAGCATGGAGATTTCCGGCTGGATCCACGGCCGCGCGCGGGCCTTGCGCTCGGTCTCGGACAGCTCCAGTTGCACGCGCTGGCAGTCGCCGCTCTTGTACGCGCGGTAGGCGTTGTTCAGGTGATAGTTCATCGACCAGCTGGTGCAGCCGGTAACACTCAGCGCCAGCAGCGCGAGGAAAAAGGTTCGCATGGGCATATCCTCCGTTGGGAAGTGTATCGGCCCGTCTTGGCCGTACTGTAGCCCGCCACTAGACTCACGTGGACCTCGCCCTGGCGCAAAGGAGTTGCCATGCGTTTCGTCCATGCCCTGCCCCTCGTCATGCTGCTGCCCTGGCTCGCCGCCTGCGCCCCTACCACGCCGTTGTTCGTCGCGCAGATCACCACCGGTGAAGTCGCGGAGTACAAACAGCTCAAGAACAAGCGCATGACCGCCGCGGTGGAAGAAGAAGGCGACCTGCTCACCTACAGCGCCCAGGCCATCCGCGATGGCAAGAGCGCCGAGGCCGAAAAGCTCTACCTCACCGGCTACGACAACACCCGCTACAGCCCGGAAGTGCGGGCGATCGCCCTTTACCAGATCGGCCTGATCTACATGAGCCGCTACAACGACCAGCGCGATGACCAGAAGGCCATGGACTACTTCCAGCGCATCGACCGCGAGTTCCCCGGCACCCAGGCTGCCGAACATGCCGACGCGCGAGAGCTGATCATCCGCCAGCGCGCCAAGGACCCGGTGCAGAAAACCGCGAAGCAACTGTTGGCCGATTGGCAGCCGCAGTACAACCTGGACCTGAACAAGCCGACCCTCGATCCGGACATGACCCTGCTGTCACGCCGTGCCGTCCTCAAGGACCGTGTTGACGAGGCCGCGCAACTCTACCTGCTGGGCGCCAACGATCCAGCCATCCCGCCGGACATCCGCGAGAAGGCGCTGTACCAGCTGGGGTTGATGTACATGGCACAGGACAACCCCCACCCGGACCGCGAGAAGGCCATCGCCTACCTGCGCCGCCAGCTCGCCGAATTCCCCAACGGCGAGCTGGCCGACAAGGGCGCCCGCCATCTGGATCGTGCGCTGAACCAGACCTCGCCACGCAGCTGACGGCAAACCCGGCGCGCCGCTGAGCCACATCAAGGCGCGCGGCAGGCGCCAGTGTCTACGCTTGCTCTGCATTGAGCGCAGAGCAAGCGAGGACTCCGCCATGAAGCTGCAGCACCTGCTCGTCATCATCGACCCGACCCGCGAGGACCAGCCCGCCCTCACCCGCGCCCGCTGGATCGCCCAGCGCTGCGGCGCACGCCTGGAGCTGCTGGCCTGCGAATACAACCCGGCGCTGGACAACGCGCTGCTATTGGAGCGCGGCGACCTCGACGCCGCCCAGCGCAACCTGCTGGACGAACGCCTGGCCTGGCTGCAAGCGCTGGCCGAGCCGCTGCGCGACGGCGGCCTCGATGTGCACTGCCAGGTACGCTGGGGCAAGTCCCTGCACCACCAGGTCGTCCTCCACTGCGAGCAGACCACGCCCGACCTGGTCCTCAAGTCCGCGCACCACCACAGCCTGCTCAAGCGCCTGTTCCTCACCAACAACGACTGGCAACTGATCCGCCACTGCCCGCAGCCGCTGTGGCTGGTGCAGCATGGCGAGTGGGCCGGCAGGAGCCTGTGCGCCGCCGTCGATCCGCTGCACAGCGGCGACGTCCCCGCCACGCTGGACCATCGACTGATCACGGTGGCCCGCGAACTTGAGCAGCGTCTGCAACTCGACGCCCATTACCTGCACGCCTACATGGCCCTGCCGCACACCCTCGCATTCAACGCCGAACTGTTGGCCGACTACGATAACTACGTACTGCGTACCGAGGCGCATCACCGCAAGGCCTTCGACGCCCTGCTGGCCAGTTATCCACAGATCGACCGCGCACGTACTCACCTGGGCCAAGGCTTCGCCGAGGAGCTAATCCCCACCTATGTAAAGGAGCACGGCATCGACCTGCTGCTGATGGGCGCTGTCGCCCGCGGCCAGCTCGACAACGCGCTGATCGGCCAGACCGCCGAGCGGGTCTTCGAGGAAGTCGAATGCGATCTGCTGGTGATCAGACCTGTCACCTGAAAGAGAGTAAGATGGCGCCCTGGCTGCCTCGGACCCGCTCGCGGGGCAACCTGACCGCTGCTTTCCCCTAGGAGTCCCGCATGTCCCTTCGCCGCACCAAGATCGTCGCCACCCTCGGCCCAGCCAGCAATTCCCCCGAAGTCCTGGAACAGCTGATCCTCGCCGGGATCGACGTCGCCCGCCTGAACTTCTCCCACGGAACTCCCGACGAACACCGCGCCCGCGCCCAGCTGGTACGCGATATCGCCGCCAAGCACGGCCGCTTCGTGGCGCTGCTGGGCGACCTGCAGGGTCCGAAGATCCGCATCGCCAAGTTCGCCAACAAGCGCATCGAACTGGCGGTCGGCGACACCTTCCGCTTCTCCACCAGCCACCCGCGCACCGACGGCAACCAGCAGGTCGTGGGTATCGACTACCCGGACCTGGTCAAGGACTGCGGCATCGGCGATGAGCTGCTGCTGGACGACGGCCGCGTGGTCATGGTGGTGAAGGAAGTGAAGGCAGACGAACTGGTCTGCGAAGTCCTGATCGGCGGCCCGCTGTCCGACCACAAGGGCATCAACCGTCGTGGCGGCGGCCTCACCGCGCCGGCCCTGACCGAGAAGGACAAGGCCGACATCAAGCTGGCCGCGAGCATGGACCTGGACTACGTCGCCGTGTCCTTCCCGCGTGACGCCAAGGACATGGAATACGCCCGCAGCCTGCTCACTGAAGCCGGTGGCACCGCCTGGCTGGTGGCCAAGATCGAGCGCGCCGAAGCCGTCGCCGACGACGAGGCCCTGGACGGCCTGATCCGCGCCAGCGACGCGGTGATGGTGGCCCGTGGCGACCTCGGCGTGGAAATCGGCGACGCCGAGCTGGTGGGCATCCAGAAGAAGATCATTCTGCACGCCCGCCGCTACAACAAGGCCGTGATCACCGCGACCCAGATGATGGAGTCGATGATCCACAACCCGATGCCGACCCGCGCGGAAGTCTCCGACGTGGCCAACGCCGTGCTCGACTATACCGACGCCGTGATGCTCTCCGCCGAATCCGCCGCCGGCGAGTACCCGGTGGAAGCGGTCAAGGCCATGGCACGCATCTGCGCTGGCGCCGAGAAGCACCCGACCACCAAGAAGTCCAGCCACCGCATCGGCCAGACCTTCGAGCGCTGCGACGAAAGCATCGCCCTGGCGGCCATGTACACCGCCAACCACTTCCCGGGCATCAAGGCGATCATCTGCCTGACCGAAAGCGGCTACACCCCGCTGATCATGTCGCGCATCCGCTCCTCGGTACCGATCTTCGCCTACTCCCCGCACCGCGAAACCCAGGCTCGCGTGGCGCTGTTCCGTGGCGTGGAAACCATCCCGTTCGACCCGGCCGCCCTGCCGCCGGAGCGCGTCAGCCAGGAAGCCGTCGACGCGCTGCTGCAGCGTGGCGTGGTGACCAAGGGTGACTGGGTGATCCTGACCAAGGGCGACAGCTACACCGCCCAGGGCGGCACCAACACCATGAAGGTGCTGCACGTGGGTGATCTGCTGGTCTGACCCTGCGTCAGCAACAAAAAGGCCGCCCTCGGGGCGGCCTTTTCATTTCCGTTGCAGGGACCTTGTTGGAGCGAGTTTGCCCGCGAACCAGGATCGCAGCAGGGGCTTGTTCGCGAGCAAGCACTGGGCGTTCCCCTCGGTCCTACGAAGAGCAAAAGCTCGCGCTGCTCAATTCCTGTCCAATCCGCGCCAAGGCCTATGGCGCCTGGCTTGCAGCGGTTGCATCAGAGCTTATCCACAACGCCTTCCACATCTACTGTGGGCAACCTGCACGGCATCGCTCAAATACCGCTCAATCCCCTGCAGGCCATACGCGGCGTGGGTTCTGCAGGTTACCCCAGAGCTTATCCACAACGCGTTCCACAGATTGTGTGGGCAACCTGCCTCAGAGGAACTTGGAGAAATCCGGCTGGCGGCGCTGGGTGAAGGCGCTCAGCGCTTCGTGGGCTTCCGGGGAGTGCAGGCGCTGCACGAAGTGCTGCCCCTCCTCCGCCACCACGCGGCGCAATTGCTCGATGAAAGGCTCTTTCAGCAGGCGCTTGCTCAGCGCCACCGCCGCCGGAGGCAGTTGCTGGAAGGCCTGGCAGACCTCGCGGGCACGCTCCAGCGCAGCCGCGCCATCGTTCAGCGCCTCATTGGCAATGCCGTAGGCCACGGCCTGCTCGCCGGTAAAACCTTCACCGCGCAGCAACAGGCTGGAAGCCTTCACCGGGCCGACCAGGCGCGGCACCAGGAAGCTGGAGCCGAACTCCGGGCACAGGCCGAGGTTGACGAAGGGCATCTTCAGCTTGGCGCCTTTAGCGATGAATACCTGGTCGCAGTGCAGCAGCAGCGTGGTGCCGATACCCACGGCCGGGCCAGCGACGGCAGCGACCACCGGCTTGGTGAACTCCATCAGCGCGCGCATGAAGCGGAACACCGCACTGTCCGGGCCGCTCGGCGGCTCCTGGAGGAAATCGACGATGTCGTTGCCGCTGGTGAAACACTCGGCGTTGCCGGTGATCAGCACCACACGCACCGAACGATCCTCCTGCGCCGCTTCCAGGGCATCGGCGAGCCCCGCATACATGGTGCGGGTCAGCGCGTTCATCTTGTCCGGACGGTTCAGGCGCAGGGTCAGCAGGCCCTCTTCGCGCTCGACGAGAATCTGTTCGCTCATGGCAAGTCCTTGTTGTTTTTGAGTGGAGCGACCGGTTCAGGCGTGGGGCAGGAACAGGTCGGCCAGGGTCTGGCCACGGGGCACGCCGCAGAGATAGAGGCGGCGGGCGAAGGCATCGACGCTGGCGGGATGGCCGCAGAGTAAGGCGAGGGTTCGCCGCGAAACAAGCCGGAGTTGCGCCAAAACCTCGGTCGACTCGGCCGTGGTCATCAGCGTGACCTCCAGCTCCGGGTGGCTGGCGGCCAGGGTTTGCAGGGGTTGGGCGAGGTAATGGCCAGCACGATCATGGGCCTGGTGAATGACGCGGATCGGCCCGCTGTGATGCTGCCGCAGCGCTTCACGCAGGACGCCCCAGAGCGGCGCCAGGCCGGTGCCGGAGGCCATCAGCAGCAAGGGTCGTTCGTGCCATTCCGGGTCGTAGTGCAGCGCGCCTCCGCGCAGTTCGCCCAGGCGTACTGCGTCACCGATCTTCAGCTCACGGGCGAAATCGGCGAAGGCGCCGCGCCCGCGACAGTCGATGTGGAACTCCAGCCAGGGATCGAGCCCCGGCACGCTGGCCAGGGAATAAGGCCGGGCCACGCCGTCGGCGCTCCAGAGAATCAGGTGTTGCCCGGCGCTGTAGCGCAGCGGGCGTTGCGGGATGAGCCGAAGACGCAGGACATCGGGGGTCGGCCAGTCCAGCTCGGCAACACTGGCCGGCAGGCCGTCGCGCTGCGGGTCGAAGGTTTCCACCGCAATGTCGTCGATCACCCGGCACTGGCAGGACAACCGCCAACCCTCTTCACGCCGTGCAGCATCGAGGGCATCAGGCAGCGCATCGAGGACTTCGCCCTGCGTGCAACGCACCAGGCAGGCATGGCAGCTGCCGGCCCGGCAACTGTAGGGCACGGCGATGCCGGCCCCGCGCAGGGCATCGAGCAGGTTGGTTCCGGGGCTGACCGAAAAGCGTTGCGATCCGGCCTGTATCTCAGGCACGCGTCCACTCCCATGCGGCATCGCAGCGGTTGCGTCCGCTGCGTTTCGCACGGTAGAGCGCCTGGTCGGCCCGTTGCAAGGCCTCGTCTAGATCGTCGTTGGCGTCGAGCAGCGTCATGCCCGCCGACAGGCTCAGGCTTTCGATATTCACGCCCACTGGTTCCGCCGCAGCATAGGCCAGCCGCAGGCGTTCGCAGCAGGTGGTCAGGCGGTCGGCATCGGCGTTGGGCAGCAGCAGGACGAATTCCTCGCCGCCGTAGCGTGCCAGCACATCGCCCTCGCGCAGGCAGGCCCGCGCCACGGCGGCGAAGGTCTGCAGCACGCGGTCGCCGGCAGCGTGGCCGTGAACGTCATTGATGCGCTTGAAGTGATCGAGGTCGATCAGCGCCAGGCCGTGGCGTTGGCCTTCGCGCATTTCTTCCAGCGCACGACCGGCCAGACGGAGAAAATGCCGGCGGTTGAACAGACCGGTGAGTTCGTCGGTAGCGACCAGGTCTTCGAGCTGGCGCATCATGCCGCGCAACGTGTCCTGGTGTGCCTGCAGCGCGTAGCGGCGCTGACGCATGCGTTGGCGCAGCGACTGCACGTAGCCAGCGAACAGGCTCAGCCAGGTCAGCACGATAAACAGCACCAGCAACTGCAACACGGCCTGGGCCGGCAGTTGCAGGCGTTGCTGGAAGGCTTCGTGGAGGTTGAGCCCGGCAAAGGCGATGAAGGCCAGCGCCGCACAGCGGGCGAACACCCTGGGTTGCAACTGGAAGACACCGAACAGCAGGATCAGCACGTAGAGCACCATCAGCGTGCCGCGCGCGGTATCCACGTTGGCCAGGAACAGAGTGTTCCAGACCACTGCCACCAAGACCTGCGGCTCGGTCATGCTCGGGTCGGTGAAGCGCTGGTTGCGCCCGGTGAGGAATAGCCAGCCGAACACCAGCTGACTGCCGGCGACCAGCAGGGTGCAGGTCAGGGCGAAGCTGACGGGCGCGCGATAGAACTCGCCGAACACCGCCAACCACAACAACAGCAGCGCCAGGGCATAGGTCCCGAGGGCCATGCCGAATCGCCTGATGAGTAGTTTTTGTAAGGCGTGCTGCTTCAGAGGTGGTTTCAGCGTGCTCATGGGGCTCCGTCCCGTAATGGCACCTTGCCCTCACTCTACTATCAAAGCGCCCCAGTGCCTAGCCGATCGGAATGTGGGCGGCCCTGGCAAGGTTCAGAGTCCATCTGGGACCAAGGTCGGATCGCTGGCGGGTGCGCGGCGAGCGGCCGCGGCGGTATACTACGGCGCCTTTTTTCGCCGCAGCCGTGTCGGCGAATTCCCGATGTAACAGGCCCCATGCCTGTACTACCCGCCTGAAGAGGACCGTGCTCCATGGCCGTGATCAAGCAAGACGACCTGATCCAGAGCGTCGCCGATGCCCTGCAGTTCATCTCCTACTACCACCCGGTTGATTTCATCCAGGCCATGCATGAGGCCTACCTGCGCGAAGAATCGCCGGCCGCCCGGGACTCGATGGCGCAGATCCTGATCAACTCGCGCATGTGCGCCACCGGTCATCGCCCGATCTGCCAGGACACCGGTATCGTCACCGTGTTCGTCCGCGTGGGCATGGACGTGAGCTGGGCCGGCGCCACCATGAGCGTCGACGACATGATCAACGAAGGCGTGCGTCGCGCCTACAACCTGCCGGAAAACGTCCTGCGCGCCTCGATCCTGGCCGACCCGGCAGGTAGCCGGAAGAACACCAAGGACAACACCCCGGCGGTGATCCACTACTCCATCGTCCCCGGCAACACCGTGGAGGTGGACGTGGCGGCCAAGGGCGGCGGCTCCGAGAACAAGTCGAAGATGGCCATGCTCAACCCGTCCGACTCCATCGTCGACTGGGTGCTGAAGACCGTTCCGACCATGGGCGCCGGCTGGTGCCCGCCGGGCATGCTCGGCATCGGCATCGGCGGTACCGCCGAGAAGGCCGCGGTGATGGCGAAGGAAGTCCTGATGGACGAGATCGACATCCACGAGCTGAAGGCCCGCGGCCCGCAGAACAAGATCGAGGAAATGCGCCTCGAGCTGTTCGAGAAGGTCAACCAGCTGGGCATCGGTGCCCAGGGCCTGGGCGGCCTGACCACCGTGCTCGACGTGAAGATCATGGACTACCCGACCCACGCCGCCTCGCTGCCGGTCTGCATGATCCCCAACTGCGCCGCTACCCGCCACGCGCACTTCGTGCTCGACGGCTCCGGCCCGGCCGAACTGGAAGCGCCGTCGCTGGACGCCTACCCGGAAATCGTCTGGGAAGCCGGCCCGAGCGCGCGCCGCGTCAACCTCGACAGCATCACCCCCGAGGAAGTGCAGAGCTGGAAGCCGGGCGAGACCATTCTGCTCAACGGCAAGATGCTCACCGGTCGCGACGCTGCGCACAAGCGCATGGTCGACATGCTGAACAAGGGCGAAGAGCTGCCGGTGGACCTGAAAGGCCGCTTCATCTACTACGTCGGCCCGGTCGATCCGGTCGGTGACGAAGTGGTTGGCCCGGCTGGCCCGACCACCGCGACCCGGATGGACAAGTTCACCCGCCAGATTCTCGAGCAGACCGGTCTGCTGGGCATGATCGGCAAGTCCGAGCGCGGCCCCATCGCCATCGAGGCAATCAAGGACAACAAAGCCGTCTACCTGATGGCCGTGGGCGGCGCCGCCTACCTGGTCGCCCAGGCGATCAAGAAGTCCAAGGTCCTGGCCTTCGCCGAACTGGGCATGGAAGCGATCTACGAGTTCGAAGTGAAGGACATGCCGGTGACCGTCGCGGTCGACACCCATGGCGAGTCGGTGCACATCACCGGCCCGGCCATCTGGCAGAAGAAGATCGCCGAGAACCTGGCGGTGGAAGTGCAGTGATCACTGCATGACCGCCCCATGAAAAAGCCCGGCCATGTGCCGGGCTTTTTCATGGGTGAATGTCTGTGGCTTCGATGCAGGGGCAGGCCGATCGCGGATGAGTCCGATCCCGTAACGGTCGGCAGCAGGGCTCAGGCGCTGCGCGGCACCCGGTTCAGCTCCACGACGTTGTCACGGCGCTGGGCGAGGAAGCGCGTACAGCTCACCCGCAGGAAGGAAGCGAAGTTCACCACCTCCCCGCGATAGTCCATCACCTCGTCATAGAGCTTGGCGATCAACTGGTTGGTGGTCATGCCGTCCACCTCGGCGATCTCGCGCAGGATGTCCCAGAACTGGTTCTCCAGGCGCAGCGTGGTGACCACGCCACGGATGCGCAGCGAGCGGGAGCGCGACTCATAGAGGATCGGGTCGGCCTTTACATAGAGTTCGCACATGGACGGCTTCTCCTGCTTCGGGAGCGGGCAAGTTTACAGGCTGATCCTGGTGCCCAGTACGTCGAGGAACTTCGCCAGCCAGGCGGGGTGCGCCGGCCACGCGGGCGCGGTGACCAGGTTGCCGTCGACATGGGCGGCGTCTACCGGGATGTCCACGTACTCACCACCGGCCAGCGTGACTTCCGGGCCACAGGCCGGGTACGCACTGCACGCGCGCCCCTTGAGCACGCCAGCAGCGGCCAGCAGCTGGGCGCCATGGCAGACGGCGGCGATGGGCTTCTTCGCGGTGTCGAAGGCTTTCACCAGTTCGATCACCTTCGCATTCAGGCGCAGGTATTCCGGGGCGCGGCCGCCGGGGATCAGCAGCGCGTCGTAGTCGTCGGCGCGCACATCGGCGAAGTTGGCATTGAGGGCGAAGTTGTGACCCGGCTTCTCGCTGTAGGTCTGGTCGCCTTCGAAATCATGGATGGCGGTACGGATGCTCTGGCCGGCCTTCTTGTCCGGACAGACGGCGTGGACGGTGTGTCCGACCATCAGCAACGCCTGGAACGGCACCATGGTTTCGTAGTCTTCGGCGTAGTCGCCGACCAGCATCAGGATCTTCTTCGCGGCCATCTGGGGCATCCTCCCGGCAGGGCCCCGCCGTGGCGGCGGGGCATGCGGGAGAGCTTAGACAGTCACGCTGGCGGCGGGGTAATACGCCGCTACTACAGCACGGTCAGAGGCCGATGCGCTCGAAGAAGCCCGGCCCTTCGACTTCCTTGCCACTGGCGGCGATGCTCACCGGCTCCTGCACCTGGCGCGTGGCGGGGATTTCCCGCGAGCCCAGTTCCTTGCCCACCAGTTGCAAGGGGCCAGCGCCCTGGCCGGCGGTGTGCTCGTATTTGGGTGGCGTGTGGGTTTCGTCGTAGCGCAGGTAATAAACCTCGCCGGCGCGGGCCTCCAGGGTGAAGCCGGCGATCAGGGTGAAGTCCAGACTGCCACCGGCGAAGAAGGTCCAGAAGCTGCCCAGCAGCGGGCGGCGCATCTGTAGTGGATAACTGCCGGGAGCGAAGTGCAGTGTGAAGTAGCTGTTGCTCGGCAGGCTGCCGATCAGCTCGTTGTTGAGGAACAGCCCCGGCGCTTCCAGTTCTTCATCGGACCACTGGTTCTGCGGCCGGTAGAGGTACACCGTGGCCTGCTGCGAATCCGCGGGCTGCGCACTGTACGGCGGCCCATCCACCGCGCCGAAGAAGGCGCCGGGCGAACTGCAGCCGGCCAGCATCAGGAGAAAGGCGCACAGGGCCAGTCGGAGCATGGAAAGTCCCTCTTATGGTTATGCCCGGAGCATAACCACGGCGCGTGAGCTTGCCACCCGTCGAAAGTCCGGGTCGAAGAGCTCACACAAACGCCAGGGCGAGCCTCGCTCATCCCAACCTGTTTGACACTGCTGCACCCAGAGCGAAGTATTACCCGGTATTACCTTTAACTACACAGGTGCCGCCATGGCCACTTCAGTCAAACTCGACGAGGAAATGCTCGCCCGCGTCCGCGAGCTGGCCGAACTGCGCCAGCGCTCGCCGCACTGGATCATGCGTGAAGCCATCGGCCAATACGTCGTGCGTGAAGAGCAGCGCGAGAAGCTCAAGCGCGATACCGAGCAGGCCTGGGAAGAATTCCAGGCGACCGGCCAGCACGTCACTGCCGAAGCGGTGGAGAGCTGGCTGAACAGCTGGGGCGATGAGGACGAGCAAGCCGCACCAAAATGCGAGTGATCTACGCGCCCGCGGCGCTTCGCGACCTCGACCGCCTGCGCCGATTCCTCCGGGAAACCAATCCCACCGCCGCCCGCCGTGCCGGCCAGATCATTCTCCAGGCCACCCAGGCGCTGGGGGCCTATCCGCAGATGGGGCGACTGATCGATGACCTGCCGATCGAATTCCGCGAATGGCCCATCGACTTCGGTGACAGCGGCTACATAGCTCGCTACCACATCGATGGAGAAACACGGGTCATCCTCGCGATCCGCCACCAGCGCGAAGCCGGTTACTGAACCCGAGTCAGCTCAGTTCCTTTAGCCAGAACATCATCGATTTCGCAGTCTCTCGCTGCCCTCCGATATCGCGCCAGTGGTATTCGATCCGCAGGGAGGGCTGCGGAGTGAAGCCGCGCTGCAGCCAGAAGGCGTCCGGTGAGCGATAACCGGCAGGTCGCGCGGCATGCTCCGGTGGTCGCCGAAGAGCGCAGAAGGCCGCCCAATCGAAGCGTCCCAGGCCACGCGCAAAGCGCTCGCGCTCCTCGAAGAAACGCAGGTCGAAAGCGGTGCTGCGGTACTCCGGCAGAACCACCGACTCGCCGAAATAGAAGATTCGTTCCGGGTTCCAGCCCTGCGCGAGGAGCGGTTGCTGGAGAGCCTCGGCCTCGTCCACCAGCGGCAGCCCGGTCGAAGCCCCTACTACCCGGCCCTCATCGATCACCAGTACGCACAGACTCCAGGCCGAGCGCACATGGCTGTCGAGGTATCCGGCTTCATATTCCGGGCCGCCGTCGTAGAGGTACGGATAATCACGGAACACGGTGATGCGCAGTCGCGCCAGATCATCGATGAACGGGCGAAGGGCGCCGCCGCTGAGTAGACGGAACTCGATGGGCATGGTGGCTTTCTTCCGCAAGGGGCCGCAGCGGCGGCACTGCAGAAAACCTAGCACCGGCAGCGCAGGTCGGCAGAAGCCGGTGAAGGGCGGCGCTGTTTCTGCTTCGCGAGCAAGCTCGCTCCTACGAAGAGCGCAACCTGTCGGAGCGAGCTTGCTCGCGAACGGCCCAACGATGGATTACGACTCGGTAACCACCCGTCGCCGCGGGGCTGGCGGTGTGGGCGGCACCGGCAACAGGTGGCGCACCAGCCATTTGCGCACCGGCACCACGCAGCGCTCCTGCACCAGCACGCAACTGGCGACCATGAACAGCAGGAACAACGGATACAGCCAGATCGACAACTGCTGATGGGTCGCGGACTCGACACAGAAAGCCCAGTCCGCGAGGCAATCCCCCGGTGCACGAATCAGTTTTTCCGTCCGCGAGAACAGCGTGAACAGCGGCACGTGCAAGGCGAACAGTGACAACGATGCAGCGCCCAATCGCGGCGACCAATGACGGATCACGCTGCTCTTCGGATCGCGCGGCAAAGCGCTCATGTACACCAGCATCAGCTGGGCCGGCAGCAACAGGCCGTTGTGTAGCAGGAAGTACCAGAACTTCGCGCCGTGGGTGTAGAGGTAATCGGCAACCAGGAAATTGGCCAGCACGAACGCGCCCATCGCCACCAGCAATCCGCGGCCAGGCAGATGGCCGGCGTCCTTGTACTCGCGGAACAGCCCGTAGGCGAGGATGCCGCTGAGGAACTCCGGCAATCGCAGCAGCGGGTTGCGGTGCAGCAGGCCGGTCCAGGGCATGCCGTACTGCTCGCTGGCAACCACCAGGATCGGCGGGATCAGGTAGAGCATCCACAGCGCCAGCAGCCAGCGCCATTTGTGCTGCAGCCGCGCCAGGCGCGGGGCGACGAAGGGGAAGCAGAGGTAGAAGAAGAACAGCGTCGACAGCGACCAGAGCGGCGCGTTGAAGGTCAGGTAATACGGGTTCCACGCCTGCAGCATGGTCAGTTGCAGGATGCTGTTGAACAGCAGTTCGCGGTCGCTCATCCAGTGGTGGAACAGCTCCGGCTGCAGCCGGCCGATGGCTTCGTTGGTGTCGTAGATGACGAAGCGCGGCGTCGCCTGGTCCAGGTCCGGGCCGATGCCCAGCCCGCTCACCACCAGCAGCACGGCGATGGTCAGCAGGATCGAGAAGATGTGCAGCGGGTAGAGGTTGGACAGGCGCTTGGTGAAGAAGCTGCGCGGGCTCTCGCGCAGGTGCCCGTCGGTGACGTAGACGTGGCAGAGCAGGAAGCCGGAGAGCACGAAGAAGGTGCTGGTGGCGAAAAAGCCCAGGGCAGTCAGGTCATCGAGGCCGGCGAATTTCTGCTCCGCCGGGTAACTGTGCAGCGTGTGGTAGATCACCACGTACAGGCCCATCAGGAAGCGCAGCCACTCCAGCCCGATGAAACGCTCCTTTTGAATCTTTTCCACACCGGCCTCCTACTCGACAGACAACCCTGCGACGTCATCGGCGGCGGTCGAGGAAGTTCACCACCAGTCGGTCCAGCGAGCCCCACAGTCGCTCGCGAAGGCGTTTCCACCAGGGGCGCGCGCGCCAGAAACCCAGGTCGATCTCGCGGCTCTGCGCGAAGTCGGCAGCCAGACAATCGGCCACCGCCGCGGTGAATGGCGGATCGAACGCTTCTACATTGGCCTCCAGATTGAACCGAAGGTTCCAATGATCGAAGTTGCACGAGCCGACGCTGACCCAGTCATCGACCAGTACCATCTTCAGATGAAGGAAGCGCGGCTGGTATTCGAAGATCTTCACCCCGGCGCGCAACAGTCCAGGGTAATAGCGCTGACCGGCGTAACGCACGGGCGCATGGTCGGTGAGCCGGCCGGTGAGCAGCAGGCGCACGTCGACACCGCGCTGTGCAGCCTTGCGCAGTGCGCGACGGACCTTCCAGGTCGGCAGAAAATACGGTGTCGCCAACCAGACGCGCTGGTGCGCACCACGCAGCGAACGAACCAGCGCCTGGAGGATGTCACGATGCTGGCCGGCATCCGCATAGGCAACGCGCGCCAAACCTTCGCCGTAGCTGGGAATCGGCGGCAGGCGGGTCAGCAGCACTTCCTCGCGCGGCTTCCAGGCCCGTACGCCGAGGCAGGCATTCCACTGCCGCTCGAACAGACGTTGCCAGTCGGCGACGATGTTCCCGGTCATTTCCACCATCACTTCGTGCCAGTCGCTGCGGTTCTCCCGCGCGGACCAGAACTCGTCGGTGGCGCCGGTGCCACCGACATAGGCGATGCGCTCATCTACCAGCAACAGCTTGCGGTGGTCGCGGTACAGGTTGCGCAGGCCGGCTTTCCAGTTCAGCGGGTTGTAGTGGCGCAGCTCGCCGCCGGCCTCCAGCAACTGGCGCGTCCAGGCGCTGGAAAGCTTCAGGCTGCCAAAGGCGTCGAACAGGCAACGCACCTTCACGCCGCGCCCCAGGGCAGCCAGCAGCCGGTCGAGCAACGCCTCGGCGCAACTGCCGCTTTCCACCAGATAGAGTTCCAGCTCGATCTGCCGCTCGGCGCTGTCGATGGCCTGGAACATGCGCGGGAAGAAGCGCTCGCCATCGCAGAGCAGGGCGAAACGGTTGCCCGTCCGCCAGGGGAAGATCGGGCCGCTCACCGCGAGGCGAAGATCAGCACGGCGCCCACCGGCACCGACAGGCCGATACTCTTCAGCCCGGCCAGTTTGCGCAGCTGCGCCACGCCCGGCGCGAGGCCGAAGTCAGCGGCATTGATCACCAGCGGCTGCAGGGTCACCACCTGGAAGCGGTGCTCGTCCAAGCGGGTGATCAGCACGTCGGTGCGGTAGTTCTTCGCCTGGCCATTGAGCTCCAGGCGCAGTGGCAGGCGCATCTCCAGTTGCACGCCGCTGGCCAGTTCGGTGATCGGGCGCAGGTCGATGCGCGAGGTGATGCGCGCCTCGGGAAACTTCTCGGTATCGAACAGCTTGTCGCGCAGGCGCTCATCGCGCAGCGGAATGCCGCTGCTCACCGAATCCATCTCGATGCGCAGCTCCACCTGCCCCTGCTGCTCCACCTTGCCATGCATCACCAGGAAGCGGTTTACCTCGGCGATATCGGCGTTCTTGGTGGTGACGAAGGTCAGCCGCGAGGACTCGTAGTCGAGGTACCAGGCAGCCTGGGCGGACGCGGCGAAGCAGGCCGCGAAGAGGAAGGCGAACAGCGAGCGCATGAAATCCCTTACATGGAAACGGATGGACCAACGGCCAACGATAGCGGCCCGCCGTCGGCTTGCAAACCAGCCAACCGGCGAGCCCTTTGGGCAGGCGCCGGCGCCAATGGTTCAGTCGGCCAGCAGCGCCGGAATCCCGGCCACCAGCGCATCGATGGCGCAACGGATCTTCGACGGCATGTAGCGGGTCTTCTGCCACACCGCATGGATATCCTGCGGCGGCTGATTACAACGCCCCTTGACGACTACCAGCTCGCCGCTCCTCACATGCCGAGACAGTAGCCAGGAAGGCAGACGAGCCAGACCAAATCCGGCCACGGCGGCTGCGGCGATCGCCTGCAGGTCGTCCATGCTCAGTTGCGGATCAATGTCGATACGACGCCGATGGCCGTCATCGTCACGCAGACTCCAGGGCGAGGTGACACCGGCGACCGAATAGCTGATGGCGGCGTGGCCGACAAGATCGTCCAGGCCCACGGGCATCCCACACTGGGCAATGTAGGACGGCGCCGCACCGATGCTGGTGTATTGCGCACCCAGTCTGCGCGCGGCGAGCGTTGCACTATCGCCCAGCGGACCAATGCGCACTGCAAGGTCGAAACCCTCCTCCACCAAATCGACGCGACGGTCGGTGAAGGACATGTCGATCTTCAGCGAAGGGTATTTCCGCGCCAACTCCAGCATCAGCGGCACCACGCAGAGGTGGCCGAAGGAGATCGGCACGCTGACCCGCAGGCGCCCGCGCGGCTCCATCCGACCGCCCTCCAGCGCAGTGTGCGCGGCCTCCAGCTCGGCCAGCGCACGCACGCAGCTGTCGTAGAACACCTGGCCGTCGTCGGTGAGGTTCTGGCTGCGGGTGGTGCGTTGCAGCAGGCGCACCCCCAAGCGCGCCTCCAGCCGGGCAATGGCCTTGCCGACCGCCGAGCGCGTGAGGTTCAAACGCTCCGCTGCAAGCGCGAAGCTGCCGGCATCCACCACCTGGACGAAGGTGGCAATGCCATCGAGTCGGTCATCCATCAGGCAGCCCCTTTTGAGTCCTCAAGAGCCCCAATGATGGGACCAAATGGCGCCAATGGGGAACCCTGTTCTTTTTCAGAATAGTGGCTCGTCCCACGGAGCCATCCTCATGACTGCCCTCCATAACCCCAGAAACCTCATCGCCCTGGCCGCGGTATGCCTGTCCTCGATGATGTTCGGCCTGGAAATCTCCAGCGTACCGGCGAGCCTGCCAGCCCTTGAGCGGGTACTGCACGGCGACTTCCAGGAACTGCAATGGGTGATGAACGCCTACACCATCGCCGTCACCAGCGTACTGATGGCCGCCGGTACCCTGGCCGACCGCTTCGGCCGCAAGCGCCTGTTCGTCATCAGCCTGGCGCTGTTCGGCCTGACCTCGTTGCTCTGCGGGCTGGCGGGCGACATGCCGAGCATGATCGCCGGGCGCTTCCTGCAAGGCGCCGCCGGCGGCGTCATGCTGATCTGCCAGGTGGCGGTGCTGACCAGCCAGTTCAGCGACCCGGCCGAACGCGTGCGCGCCTTCGCCGCCTGGGGCGTGGTGTTCGGCATCGGCCTGGGCTTCGGGCCGATCATCGGCAGCGCCATCGTCGCCCTGGCCAGCTGGCAGTGGGTGTTCCTGGTACACGGGCCGCTCGCCCTGCTGACCCTCGCGCTGGCGCAGTACGGCGCGGTGGAGTCGCGCGATCCGCAAGCCGAGCGGCTGGATATCGGCGGCATGCTCACGCTGTCACTGGCCGTGCTCGGCATCGTGTTCTACATCACCCAGGGCGCCGGCATGGGTTTCACCAGCCCGGCCGCGCTGGCGATCCTGCTGCTCAGCCTGGCCAGCCTCGCCGCCTTTGTCCTGATCGAGCGCCGCGTCGCCCACCCGATGTTCGACTTCTCCGTGCTGCGCATCCGCGCGTTTTCCGGCGCGATGTTCGGCTCGGCGGGGATGAACGCAAGCTTCTGGCCGCTGATGATCTACCTGCCGGTCTACTACCACGGCGTACTCGGTTACGGCGACGTGAAGGCCGGCTGGTCGTTGCTGGCGTACACGCTGCCGACGCTGCTGGTGCCGCCCATCGCCGAGCGGCTGGCGCACCGCTTCCACCCCGGCTGGGTGATACCCGGCGGAATGTTCGTGATCGGCACCGGCTTCTTCCTGATGCTCTGGGGTAGCGCCCTGGATCACGCCAGCTGGCTGACCCTGCTGCCCGGCTGCGTGCTGGCCGGCATCGGGCTGGGCATGACCAACACCACGGTGACCAACACCTCCACCGCCGCCGTGCCCGCTGCCCGCGCGGGGATGGCCTCGGGCATCGACATGAGCGCGCGGATGATCTCCCTGGCGATCAATATCGCGGTGATGGGGTTGATCCTGCTCTGGGGCGTCGCTGCCGGGCTGCACGGCGTGAACGGCAGCGAGAAGCTGCAACAGGCCGCCAGCATCGCCGCCGGCCAGTTGGGCCCCGATGCCCCGGCCAGCGCGCGGGCGGCACTGGTGCAGGGCTTCGGCTGGGTGCTGGGCTACGGTGGGGTCAGCGCGTGGCTGTTCGCAGCGGGCAGTTTCGTGACCTTCGGCGCGCGCCGGGCGGCACGACCTACACTGGAGGTAGCCCGATCCTGACTGACAGGAAGACCGCCATGAAAACCATCCTGCTGCTCGCCTTCGTGTTCATCAGCGCTTCCAGTTGCAGCGTGGGCTCCGGCTTTCGCTTCCAGCCAGACTTGCCGGCAATTGCGGCGCGGGCTTAAGGCTGGCTGTTTTCTCGATTGACGCTGTGCCGTGCGGTTCGCGAGCAACGCCGCCCTGGCCGGCGAATCGCAGAGAAGATCGGCACGAACGAAGATGCCGATCCACAACGATCACGGCGCCTGCTTGATCACCTGGCTGAACCCCAGCACCGCGAACACCGGCACCTCGGGCGTGATCGAATGCACGTTGGCGACTTCCTTGAGCGGCTCGAGTTTCTCTTCCAGGTCGAAGTCGATCAGCTTGAGCACCAGCGGCTCCAGGGTCGTCACCTCGATGCGGCTCTCGCTGGGGCGGCTGACCAGCACCTGTGACTTCAGCCGACGCTGCTGGCCGTGCAGGTCGAGGTTGAAGTCCACGGTTTCCTGGCGCGACTGGCCGACCTGCAGGTCGTCGTAACGGCTCAGGTCCAGCTGGCTGCTGACGATCGCCTCGGGGAAGCGCTCGATCTCGAAGAAGGAGTTGCGCATGCGCTCGTCGCGCAGCGCCAGGCCGCTGTCGATGGACTCCAGCGGCACCACCACGCGCACCGCGCCCTGGTCGTCGATCTGTCCGGAAAGGCGGTCGAAGCGCTGCACTTCTGCCATCTTGCCGCGCTTGACCGAGACGAAGCTGATCCGCGAGGTGTCGCCGTCCAGTTGCCATTCGGCCAGCGCCAGGGGGCTGGCCAGCACCAGCAATGCGCACACGGCTCCTGTTACAAAAGAATGCATTCGTCCTCCGAAGCGGGTCGCCCCGCTCCGTGGAACGCGCCCGTCAGTACGTGATTACGATCTCGCGAGCTAGAGCAGAACAAGGCAAAAACAGGCGAGGATGCGCAGTTTACAAGCGGTAAATGAGCAGTCCGAGCCTGTTTTTAGCGCCGTTCTGCCGACGCGCAGCAGATCGTAATCGCGTTCTCAGTGGTTGCCCGATTCGGGCAAATCATCCGCCTGGGGCATCAGTTGGCATCCCTCGCGCGCACCGAGCCAGGCGGCTGTCTGTGTACTGCCGAGGCCGCGGGCGGTCACCCGCTTGCGCGCTTCGTCGTCGAGGAAGCCGCTGGTCGGCACGTACTGCTTGGTATAGGCCTGGCAATAGTCTGCCGAGTTCCCCATAACGTAGCGACAGGAGCAGTACTCCTTGGCGGTGTAGGCGCCGATGATGCCGGGGAAGGCCGCGAGATGGATGCGGTTCTGCCAGATCACCACGGCCAGCGCGACGATCAGAAGGACGAGAACGCTGAGGATCGGATGGCGGCGGATCATGGCTGCACCTCCCCGTGGGCGAAGGCCGCCTGGGCGAGTTTGAGGAAGGCGTCGTGCTGGTAGCTGCCGTCGCGGTCGTCGGCGTAGCGGACGATCACCAGCTTCTGTTCGGGGATCACGTAGAGCGCCTGGCCCCAGTGGCCGAGCGCGGCGAAGGTGTCTTCGGGCGCATCCGGCCAGGGTACCGGCGCGCCGGCCACCGGGCGGTTGAGCCACCACTGGCCACCGGGCACCGCTTCGTTGGGTTTCTTCGGATCAGGCTGGTACTCGGGGAACGGCGCAAGAACGAATTTCATCCAGTCCTGCGGCAGCAACTGGCGATCCTTCCAGCGCCCGTCGCGCTCCATCAGCAGGCCGATGCGCGCCATGTCGCGGGCAGTCATGTAGGCATAGGACGAGCCGACGAAGGTACCGCTGGCATCGCGCTCCCAGACGGCCGACTGGATGCCCAGCGGCTCGAACAGCGCGGTCCAGGGGTAGTTCGCGTAGTCCTTGCCGACCATCTGCTTGAGCGTGGCGGAAAGCACGTTGCTGTCGCCGCTGGAGTAGCGGAAGCGCTTGCCCGGCTCGGCATCGGCAGCGAAGCCGGCGGTGAACTTCGCCATGTCGTCGCGGCCACGGGTGTAGAGCATCGCCACCACCGAGGAGCGCACCGGCGCGTATTCGTACTCTTCCTGCCAGGCCAGGCCGGAGGCCCAGTGCAGCAGGTCGCGCATCCTGATATCGGGATGGTCGGCGAAGGCCGGGTAATGCTGGGCGACCGGGTCGTCGAGCTGGAACTTGCCCTCGCCGAAGGCCACGCCGAGGACGCTGGCCATCACACTCTTGCTCATCGACCAGGCCAGGTGGGGCGTCTGCGCGCTGGTCGGGCCGGCGTAGCGCTCGTAGATCAGTTGGCCGTCGCGAATCACCACTACCGCATCGGTGCGCACGCCCTTGCGGGTCGCGTCGTCGCGGTTGGGGAAGGCATAGCTTTCGAAGGCTTCGACAGCAGCGCCACTGGGCGTGGCGCCGTGGGGCCAGTCGGCCTCGGGCCAGGTGTCGGCACCGTGGGCATGGCTGCTGAGCAGGCAGGTGGCCAGGGCCAGTGCGCGCAGCGCTGGCCTGTAGGAAGTGAAGGGCATCGGCGGGCCTCTTGTTATCAGGTCGGCCCGCACCCTAGCACGGTGAAGATGACGAATTAAGCGCCGATCGTGCCGTAATCAAGGACGATTGGCGCAATCGGTCAGCATGGGGCCTGTCAGCGTGGCACCTGGTAATCCTCCGGCCCCATCAGGTCCATGCCGCATTGCAGGTCACTGATCCAGTCGAGGAAGGCTCCGATCATGGCCTTGCCCACGAAGGGCCGGCCGTGCTGCGGAACGATCATCTCGATGTCCATGCCGCGCACCATCGATGCCCAGAGCCGCGCGACCTTGTTCGACGCCATGTAGCGACGGTGGAAGCCTTCCATGTGCGGTACGTGCGCAGCGAAATCCTGCACCGGGCTGGCGTCGTCCACCAGGGAGGCGCCCATGTCGCCGGAGAAGAGGATCTTGCTGACCGGATCGTAGATCTGGAAGTTGCCCACCGAGTGGAGGAAGTGCGCAGGGATCATCTTCAGTTGGCAGCGGCCCAGCTGCACCGACTCGCCGCGGTCCGGCAGCGGAATCACCCGGTCATAGGTGGAGATGCCATGGCTGACCGCCAGGTAGTTGGCCGTCAGGTGCGGCAGGAAGCGCGCCCAGAGCTTCGAGCAGATGACCTTGGCGCGGGTGTGCAGCAGCCACTTATCCAGCGCGGCGATGATGTCCGGGTCCTGGTGCGAGGCGAAGATGTAGTCCAGGTCCTGCAGCGAGAACAGTTTCGAGAGTTCCAGGGACAACGGCGTATAGGTCAGGTCGCCGCCCGGATCGAGCAGCAGGCGCTTGTCGTGGTCGACGATGAGGAACTGGTTGGATTGCACACCGTCGCCGCTGACCAGATCGTCGAAACACAGGCATTGGTGTTTACCGTCGTCGAACAGCACGATGGGTTCGCGTCGCATGAGGGGATTTCCTAAAGCAGTGGGAGGGAAAACAGTGGGTAGCCCTGCGGAAATTTCTTGGTATCTCAGAAACATCTGTAAGGCTAACGTCCCCTCCCCAGGCCCTCACTGACGTGGGTCAAGGCCTATTGCCACCCTCGCTTTCTCCAGGCGCTTGGCCCGGGCGGCGCCGGCGATGGCGAGCACACTCTTGTCGCGTCTCCAGACCGCCGCCAGTTCCGGGTCGCCCGAGGCGAAGGCGGCATCCAGCGTCGCAGCGAGGCTTTCGAACTGGCTGAACACGCCGGCCAGCAGCAGGTGGGTTTCCGGTTGCGAAGCCGGCTGCCGGCTGACTTCCGCGCAGCCGGCCAGCACACCGGTCAGGCGCTGGCCCAGCTCCGCCGGCCACTGTTTATCCAGCGCCAGGCCGTAGAGCCAGGCGCAGATCGCCGCCAGCACATGGGTATCTTCCAGGGTGCGGAAAGGTTTGCTGTAGGCCTCCCAGCCATCGCCGGGCAGGCGTTCGCAATGGGCGCCGTCGAGCAGCAGGCGGGCGTGGGGGATGTCAGGCAGCAGCGGCAGGGCCGGCAGCGCCTCCAGCTTCGCGCCGGGGGCGCCGGCCTGCACCACGGTCATGGCGATGCGCGGAGGCTGTCCCTCGTCCTCGTCACGCGCGGCGACCAGCCACCACGCGGCGCTGTCGGCGGCGGTGGCGAAGTCCTTGCGACCGTGCAGCACCAGACCGTCGAGGCGGGTCTGCAGGTCGGCGGGGCGCACGCTCTTCTTCTCGGTCACGCAGAGCGCGCCGAGGCTGAGCGGGGCCGCCGGCCAGAGCGCGCGCAGGGCCGCCTGGTAACCGGCGAGGAAAGCCAGCCCCGGTGAGGTCGCCAGGCGCCCGCCGAGCACTGCCAGCTCGAAGCTGCCGCTATGGCCGGCGCGCCCCAGCAGTTCGGCGTACCAGTCGTCCAGGGCCAGGCCGGGCGGCAATCGGTTCTGCGGGCCGAACAGGCATTTCCAGGGCATCGCGGCGCTCCTTCCTTCGAGGTCGTTGTTCTTGTCATACAAGCATCACCGCACCGTCATGGGCGTGACACCGGTCATTCCTAGCCTGAGCTTGCACAACAAAGCCGACCGGCCGCAACCCGCATGGCCGGTTCACGGAGGCACTCGCATGAGTCAGATCGCCCTCTCCTGTGACACCCCGGCGCAGCGCCGTCTCAAGGCCGTGCGTCTGCGCGGCGCCCGCGCCCTGCGCGAAGCCCAGGCCCTGCGTTACCGCGTGTTCAGCAGCGAATTCGACGCCCAACTCAAGGGCGCGGACCAGGGGCTGGACATGGACGACTACGACCGCCACTGCGCCCACATCGGCGTGCGCGACCTCAACACCGGCGCGCTGGTGGCCACCACCCGCCTGCTCGACCACCGTGCCGCACAGCGCCTGGGCCGCTTCTACAGCGAAGAGGAATTCGCCCTCGACGGCCTGGACAACCTGCAGGGCCCGGTGCTGGAAATCGGCCGTACCTGCGTCGACCCGGACTACCGCAATGGCGGCACCATCGCCGTGCTCTGGAGCGAGCTGGCCGAAGTGCTGAATGAAGGCGGCTACCGTTACCTGATGGGCTGCGCCAGCATCCCCATGCGCGACGGCGGCATTCAGGCCCGCGCGGTGATGCAGCGCCTGCGTGACCGCTACCTGTGCCAGCAGAACCTGCGCGCCGAGCCGAAAACTCCGCTGCCGCAGTTGGACGTGCCGGACAACCTCACCG
Organism: Pseudomonas sp. AU12215; assembly: GCF_001675465.2. NCBI lineage: Bacteria > Pseudomonadati > Pseudomonadota > Gammaproteobacteria > Pseudomonadales > Pseudomonadaceae > Pseudomonas > Pseudomonas sp. AU12215. The sequence goes on along the minus strand of NZ_MACM02000029.1, from coordinate 71,761 downwards.
CTGAGCTGCCGCCGCTGCTCAAGGCCTACATGCGCCTGGGCGCGAAGATCTGCGGCGAGCCCTGCTGGGACCCGGACTTCGGCGTCGCCGACGTGTTCATCCTGCTCAAGCGCGACGAACTCTGCCCGCGCTACGCCCGCCACTTCAAGGCTGCGGTCTGATGCGCAGCCTGCGCGCCTGGCTGCGCGTTGCCCGCCTGCTGCTGGTGTTGACGGTGGGCCTGGTGCTGGCTGCCTTCGTCAGCCTGCTGGAGCGCCTGCCCGGCCGCGACTGGATGCCCCTGCGCCAGCGCCTGACCTGCTGGTACCTGGCGCGCCTGACGGCTGCCCTGCCCTTCAAGGTGAAGGTGCACGGCGAGCTACCCGGCCAGCCGATGCTGTGGGTGTCCAACCATGTGTCCTGGGTCGATATCCCGCTGCTCGGTGCGCTGCTGCCGCTGACCTTCCTGTCCAAGGCCGAGGTGCGCCAATGGCCGGTCGCCGGATGGCTGGCGGAAAAGGCCGGCACGCTGTTCATCCGCCGGGGTTCTGGCGATGCCCGAATGATCAACGCGCAATTGGCCACGCACCTGGCGCGCGGCCGTTCCCTGCTGGTCTTCCCCGAAGGCACCACCACCGACGGCCAGGGCCTGCGTACCTTCCACGGCCGGCTGATGGCCAGCGCCATCGAGGCCGGCGTGCCGGTGCAGCCGGTGGCGCTACGCTACCGGCGCAACGGGCAGGCGTGCGAGCTGGCGCCCTTCATCGGTGACGATGATCTGGTCAGCCACTTGAAGCGGCTGTTCGACAATGATCGGGGAGTCGCGGAAATCCACTTCTTGCCGGCGCTGTCCAGCGCCCACCAGGACCGCAACCTGCTGGCCAGACAAGCGCACGCGGCAATCCGTGCAGTGGTGTGTGAAGCGCAGGAAGAGGCGGCCATTGCGGCCTGACGTTCGCTGACAAGGGAAGGGATTGGAGCCCGCCGTAACCTACGGCCGGCGGGTTCCCACTCTGACGAAACGGCTTTCAAACTGCGCCGGGCGGCACCCTCGAGTCGCCCGACGCAGCCTGAAAACAGTCTCCAGACGCCGCAGGCTCAAGCCTCCGGCGGCACGACCAGGATGTCACAATCCAGTTCGCGCAGAGCGTAGTCGGCAACACTGCCGATCAGGGCACGCTTGATTCCGCCCATACCCCGAGTACCCATGACCAGCAGATCCGGCCGATGCTTGTCGACCATCCGCTGTAACACGTTGCCCGGCAACCCGACGGCCACCAGTTGTTCATCGATGTGCTCCTCCAGGTGCTGGTCATGGAGGAACTTCTTCAACTCGTCCACCGCCTGGCGCGACTCGCTGCCGACAAATTCGTCGATGCGCTCCTCGCTCACTCCGGAGTACTGCATCATGCCCTTGGCCAACGGGCTGAAGGCGTAGACACCCCGGCGCACGGCACCTTCGAGCAGGCCCAGTTCATCGGCCACTTCCACCGCATGGGCCGAAGCCGGCGAGGTATCGAGGGCGACCAGCAGGTCGCGGTATTGGCCGCCGGCGGGCTGGTTGACCACCAGCACCGGCAGTTGCCCGGCGCGAAGTACTCGCTCCACCGTGGTGCCGACGAAGATGTCGCGCAGCACGCTCTTGCGGTGGGCTCCCATCACCAGCATCTCGCAGTTCTGCTTCTTCGCCGCAGCGAGGATCTGCTGATTCGGATCGCCGCGCTCCACCAGCAGTTTCGGGCAGGTGCCGCCCAGTTCGGTGAGTTCCACAAGCCGCGCTTCGAGCATCAGGCGCACCTGGGTGACTTCCTGCTCGACCAGCGCCGATGGCTGGTCTTCATCGACCACGTAGAGCACGGTCCAGGGACAGGCGTAGCGCTTGGCGAGCGCCGCCGCACGGTGCAAAGCCTTTTCGGAACGGCCAGACAGATCCGTTGCGACCATTAACGACTTCATCATGCTGCTCCTCTCGTCGTCCTTCAGATGTGTCTATTGCACACGCTATGGGCCGCCGGCCGGTTGACGCATATCAAGTCAGGCCGGACCGTCCATCGCTTTCGGCGGATTTCTGACGAACTCCTGAAGTTCGGGATAGAACTCACGGAAGTCGCTGCTCAATGGCTCGTAAAGACGATCCAGCTCCTCCCAGGCGCCATCCAGCAGGGACGGCCGCGACAGGCGCCGGGACATGCCGGAGACAACGTCCTGCAACACCTCGAACTGCCGATAGCTGCCGAGCCAGTCCTGCGCGGCCATGCGCGGTGCAATGCGCGCCAGACGCTCCGGCAGGCCGGGCGTGCGGCCCAGTACACCGTAGACCCGTTGGGTGAACTGCTCCAGCGGCTCGCCGGAGAAACGCTCCCAGTCGCGGGCCAGGCAGTGGTCGTAGAACACGTCCAGCAGCACGCCGGCCATGCGTCGGCGCTCACTGGGGAAACGCGACTTGGCACTGTGTATCAAGGGATGACTGTCGGTGAAGGCGTCGATGCGCCGGTGCAGGCGGATAGCCGCCTCGATTTCAGCGGGCCACTGCCCGGCCAGCGGGCCTTTGACGAAATCGCCGTAGAGGCTGCCGAGCAGTTGGGCGGGCCGGTCACCGCCCAGGTGGAGATGCGCGAGGTAGTTCATGAGATGAGCTTAGCGCGTACCGATGCTCTGCTGTAGGAGCGAGCTTGCTCGCGAACCTCTTGGCACCGAGCAGTCTCGGTTCGCGAGCAAGGACTGGGCTCCCCTCGCACCGACTAAAAGCGGCACGGAGCAGAGGCGGAACCATCGCGGACGGAGCACGCTCCCACGGTAGCCCGCCCCTATTATCACGGGAGGTGATCATTACTATCGCGCCAAACGAATTCATATCGTTTTTGACCGATATATAGTTCGTCCCAACGCGATAGACCGATACGCCCATGACTGAACAACACACTCTCGACCTCGACGAAATCTTCAAGGCCCTGGCCCACCCGGTGCGACGCGACATGCTGCACTGGCTCAAGGACCCGGAGAAATTCTTCGTCGAGCAGGAACACCAATCCTTCGAGATCGGCGTCTGCGCCGGCAAGTTCGACCAGCGTACCGGTCTGTCGCAATCCACCGTTTCCGCGCATCTGGCCACCCTCCAGCGCGCGGGCCTGGTGACCAGTCGAAAAGTCGGCCAGTGGAACTTCTTCAAACGCAACGAAGAAACCATCCAGGCCTTTGTTCGCCACCTGAGCGAAGCGCTGTAACAAACCCGTTCAGAATCTTGCGAGCTAGAGCAGAGCAAGGCGAAAACAGACAAGGAAGCGCAGTTTACAAGCGGTAAATGAGCATTCCGAGTCTGTTTTCAACGCAGCTATGCCGACGCGCAGCAGATTCAGGGCGGGTTTGACCGGCTACTGCCAGCCAAGACAATTTCAACTCTCCAGGAGCAGGCGCATGCCCACTTCGCTTCTCGTCCTCGCTTTGTCCGCGTTTGCCATCGGCACCACGGAATTCGTGATCATGGGCCTGTTGCCCGAGGTCGCGGGCGACCTGTCCGTCTCTATTCCGGCCGCCGGCTGGCTGGTCAGCGCCTATGCCTTCAGTGTCGCCATCGGCGCGCCGATCATGGCGCTGCTCACGGCCCGCCTGCCGCGCAAGACCGCGCTGCTGATGCTCATGGGCATCTTCATCCTGGGCAACCTGCTCTGCGCCGTGGCCGCCAACTACGGCCTGCTGATGCTGGCGCGGATCATTACTGCGCTGTGCCACGGCGCCTTCTTCGGCATCGGCTCGGTGGTCGCCGCCAGCCTGGTACCGGCCAACCGCAAGGCTTCCGCCGTGGCGCTGATGTTCACCGGGCTGACCCTGGCCAACGTGCTCGGCGTTCCGGCCGGCACTGCGCTGGGCCAGGTCGCCGGCTGGCGCTCGCCGTTCTGGGCAGTCACGCTGATCGGCGTCATCGCATTGATCAGCCTGTGGCGCGTGCTGCCCAAGCAACACGATGAAGAAGCGGTGGACATGCGCAAGGAAGTCTCCGCGCTGCGCAACGGCCCGCTGTGGCTGGCGCTGGGCACCACCGTACTGTTCTCCGCCGCGGTGTTCGCGCTGTTCACCTACGTCGCGCCGTTGCTCGGCGAAGTCACCGAGGTCTCGCCGCGCGGCATCACCTGGAGCCTGGTACTGATCGGCCTCGGCCTGACCCTGGGCAACATCATCGGCGGCCGCCTCGCCGACTGGCGCCTGGGCACCACCCTGGCCGGCGTGTTCGCCACCATGGCGGTGGTTTCCACTGTGCTGAGCTGGACCAGCGCCGCGCTGATCCCGGCCGAAATCACCCTGTTCATCTGGGCCGCTGCCGCCTTCGCCGCGGTGCCCGCCCTGCAGGTCAACGTGGTCCGCGTCGGCGGCGCCGCGCCCAACCTCGTCGCCACCCTGAACATCGGCGCCTTCAACGTCGGCAACGCCATCGGCGCCTGGGTCGGCGGCAGCGTCATCGACCACGGCCTGGGCCTGACCCGCGTGCCCCTGGCCGGCGCCGTGCTCTCCGTACTCGCGCTGATCGCGGTGATGATCGCGTTCGGCGGCAAGCCCAACCAGACACAAACCGTCCTCGATTGAACCTCCACCCTCACGCCCCGGAGTAATGCAATGACTACGCTTTTCGATCCCATCGTCATCGGTGACCTGGAACTGCCCAACCGCATCATCATGGCCCCGCTGACCCGCTGCCGCGCCGACGAAGGCCGCGTGCCCAACGCGCTGATGGCCGAGTACTACACCCAACGCGCCGACGCCGGCCTGATCCTCAGCGAGGCCACCTCGGTGACCCCGATGGGCGTCGGCTACCCCGACACTCCCGGCATCTGGTCCGACGACCAGGTGCGCGGCTGGACCAACGTCACCAAGGCCGTGCACGCCAATGGCGGCCGCATCTTCCTGCAACTGTGGCACGTCGGCCGCATCTCCGACCCGCTGTACCTGAACGGTGAAACCCCGGTGGCGCCGAGTGCGATCAAGCCGGCCGGCCATGTCAGCCTGGTGCGTCCGATCAAGGAGTTCGTCACCCCGCGCGCCCTGGAAACCGAAGAGATCGCCGACATCGTCGAGGCCTACCGCATCGGCGCGGAAAACGCCAAGGCCGCCGGTTTCGACGGCGTGGAAGTGCACGGCGCCAACGGCTACCTGCTCGACCAGTTCCTGCAGAGCAGCACCAACCAGCGCACCGACCAGTACGGCGGCTCCGTGGAGAACCGCGCGCGCCTGCTGCTGGAAGTCACCGACGCCGTGATCGGCGTGTGGGGCGCCGGCCGTGTCGGCGTGCACCTGGCGCCGCGCATGGACTCCCACGACATGGGCGACTCCGACCCGCTGGCCACCTTCGGCTACGTGGCCCGCGAGCTGGGCAAGCGCGGCGTGGCGTTCATCTGCACCCGCGAGAAGGCCGCTGACGACAGCATCGGCCCGAAACTGAAGGAAATCTTCGGCGGCGTGTACATCGCCAACGAGCGCTTCACCCAGGAAACCGCCACCGAGTGGCTGGAAAGCGGCAAGGCCGACGCGGTCGCCTTCGGCATCCCGTTCATCGCCAACCCGGACCTGGTAACCCGCCTGCAGAAAGGCGCCGCCTGGAACGAGCCGCACCCGGAAACCTTCTACGGCAAAGGCCCGGTCGGCTACCTGGACTACCCGCGCCTGTAAGCGCCGGTACCAGCGCCAACGAAAAGGGCGCCTTCTTGCGAAGGCGCCCTTTTTCCATGCCGGTGCCAATTCGTAGGGCGGATAAGGCCTCAGGCGTTATCCGCCATTGCGGCGTATAACCCGTTCCGGGTTATACGCCCTACACAGAGCTCCAGCGCAGTGGCGCAACAGTGTTTCTCGACGACAACCGATACCCTGTCGTCGAGCACGGCGTCGTCTCCGCGCATCCCTTGCAGCTCCCGCAGGCCGCCGGCTCGGACGCGACCTTTTCCACCACGCCCATCACCAGCAAGCGCTCCAGCAGGGCTTCGAGCAGAGCCTTCGAAGCGCCGAGGCGTTGAGCCAGAGTCGGCACATCCGCCTCGCCCATCTCACCCAGCAGGTTACGCACGGCGATTGCCGAGGTCATCAGTGGCAGCTCCCGGCCGGAGTGGCGCGCAGTTCTCGCTCGCCATTCAGTTCCAGGCCGCGCCGGCCGACCCAGCGCAGGATGAGGAACAGCACCAGGTTGAACACCAGCACCAGGCCGATGGCCACCGCGCTGTATGGCGGATGTTCGGCAAAGCTGAACACCTGGTAGCAGAGGGTCGCCAGCGAGTAGGCGACGTTCAGGCCCCAGAGCACCGAGAAGGTCATCCAGCCCCGGCCGCTTTCGCGTGTCAGCGCTCCAAGGGTCGCCACGCAGGGCACGTAGAGCAGCACGAAGACCAGGTAGCTGTAGGCGGCCAACGGACTGCCGAACTTGGCAGCGAAGGTGCCCATGGAGCCCTCTTCCATCTCGCCATCTGCCATGCTCGCGGCGACCGGGTTGGCCAACACGCTGAGGCTGAACGAGTCGCGCAGGCCGTCCAGCGTATCCGCCCCGGCCTGCTTCAACTGGGCCCAGAGGTCGTAGCCGTCGGCGTCGAACGCTTCGCCCTGGATGTGCTCGGCGGTGTAGAGCGTGTTGAGTGTTCCGACCACCACTTCCTTGGCCAGCGCGCCGGTGACCAGGCCAACGGTGGCCTGCCAGTTGTCCGGGTGCACGCCCATGGGCGCCAGCAGCGGCGTGACCTTGTGGCTGAGACTCGATAGCGCCGAGTCGGCGATGTCGCCCTGCACCGGGCGGCCATCGAGGGTGACGCTGTTCAGCCCGCCGATCACCAGGCTGACCAGGATGATCACGGTGCCGGCGCGGACGATGAAGGCACGCAGGCGCGTCCAGGTCTGCAGCAGCAGGCTGCGCAGGTGCGGCACGTGGTAAAGCGGTAGTTCCATGACGAAGGGCGAGGCCTCGCCGCGCATCAGCGTGTGCTTGAGCAGCAGCCCGGTAAGAACCGCCACGACGATTCCCAGCAGGTACAGCGAGAAGATCGCCAGCGCACCGTTCTGGCCGAAGAAGGCCGCGGCGAATACCGCGAAGATCGCCAGCCGCGCGCCGCAGGACATGAACGGCGCCATCATCGAAGTCATCAGGCGTTCGCGCGGGTTATCCAGGGTGCGGGTGCCCATGATCGACGGCACGTTGCAGCCGAAACCGACGATCAGTGGCACGAAGGATTTGCCCGGCAGGCCGAGGGCCTGCATCAGGCGGTCCATGACGAAGGCCGCGCGAGCCATGTAGCCGGAGTCTTCCAGCAGGGCGAGGAACAGGTACATCAGGCCGATCTGCGGGATCAGCGGCAGCACCGCGTTGATGCCACCGCCCAGGCCCTGGGCCAGCAGCGCGGTCAACCAGTCCGGTGCGCCGCTGCGCGCGCCCAGCCACTGGATGCCGTCGATGAACAGCGCCGAGGAGCCCTGGTCGAAGATCGGCTGCAGCGCCCCGCCCAGAGTGATGGCGAAAAAGAACATCAGGTACATCACCAAGAGGAACACCGGGATGCCCAGCCAGCGGTTCAGCGCGATGCTGTCCAGCATCTGGGTCAAGCGATGCGGCGCGGCCTCACGGTGGTTGCTGGCGCGCTCGCAGAGTTTGCCGATCAGCCGGTAGCGCGCGTCCACCAGCAGCAGTTCCGGGTCCTCTCCACAGGCGCAACGAATCGAGTCACGCGCGGCCAGCAGGCTCGTCGGGTCGAGCTTGAGCTGGCTGGCGCTGTGCAAGTCGCCTTCCAGCGCCAGCAGGGCCATCCAGGTGTGGGCCGGCGGTGCGTCGGCCGGTAGCAGTTGAGTGACGGCGTCCCGCAGCGCGGCAGGATACGGCACCTGCAGCGGTTGCTGTACACCCAGGCTGTCGATGGCCTCCTTCAGTGCATCGATGCCTTCGCCGCGGGTCGATACCAGCGGCACCACCGGGCAACCCAATTCCCGCGCCAGCGCCTCGCGGTCGATGTTCAGGCCCTGGGTGCGGGCGATATCGAGCATGTTCAGCGCCACCACGCAGGGCAGGCCCATCTCGCGCAGCTGCACGGTGAGGTAGAGGTTGCGTTCCAGGTTGGTGGCGTCCACCACGTTGACCAGCACGTCCACCTCGCCATCGACGATGCAGCGCCGGGCGATCTGCTCGTCCAGCGAGGCCTGGGTCGACAAGGTGGTCAGCGAATAGGTGCCGGGCAGATCCACCAAGCGTACGTGGTGGCGGGCGGTGCGAAAGCTGCCTTCCTTGCGTTCGACGGTCACGCCGGCCCAATTGCCCACGCGCTGGCGCGAGCCGGTGAGCTGGTTGAACAGGGTGGTCTTGCCCGCGTTGGGGTTGCCGATCAAACCGATGCGCAGTTCATCCATGGGTCGATCAGTCCTGCGCTTCGAGCTGGAGGAAGGCCAGATCGCGGCGGCGCAGGACCAGGCTGCACTGGCGGGTATCCACCTGCACCGGATCGCCCAGCGGCGCCACGCGGCGAACCTTCAGCTCGGCACCTGGCAGCAGCCCCATGGAGAACAGTCGCTGGCGGAAGGCGGCGCCGATCCCGGGCCGGTACCCCGCGATGCGGTACCGGCGTTGCGCTTGAAGATCGTGCATGGAAAGCCTCCGGGCGAATGATCGAACAAGGGGAGAATCAGAATAACTCTCATTTGTTAGCGATTATTCGCTTCGAAGCCCGCCCTGAAACTGATTCAAGACAAGAATTGCCGTGACTACTCCCAAAGAGGGATGGCCAATGAAAAGCCCCCGGACCGTTCGGTGCGGGGGCCTTTTTCAGACCGCGGTTCAGCGCGTGCTGATCTGCTGCTGGAGGTTCTGCATCTGCTGCTGCAGGGTGTTGATGTTGCGCATCACCTGGATGCGGAATACATCGAACTCCTTGGTATCGCTGTTGGCCTGGCCCTGGCGGCCATCGACTTCGGAGCGCAGCACGAAAAGGTCGTCCTGCAGGCTCTTGATCGCCTTGGACTGGCTGCCGTCCTTCTTCAGGTTGGCGATTTCCGTGTTGAGCGCCTGGATCTGCTGGTTGGCGGCGGCAAGGTCGGCCTGCACGTTCTTGAACTTGGCCTGCTCGTCGGAAATGGTCTTGAGCTTGGCATCCAGCTGGGCCACCAGTTGCGCGGCACTTTCCTGTTGCGCCTTGAGGTCGTCGCTGATCTGCGCCAGGCGCTTGCCCTGGGCGCCGTCGAATTCCGACAGGGAAATCTGCTGCGCCTTGGCCTGCTCGGCCAGGCGGCCCTGCAGTTGCTTGACCTGCAGCTTCAGCGCCTCGCGGTCGCTCATGCCATTGGATTCGTTGGCGACGAACTTGCCGCGGATGTCGTCCAGGCGACCGGCGGCCTCCTCGCTGATCTTGGCGAAGCTTTCCTGGGTGGCGATCAGTTGCTGCTCCATGAGCAGCAGTTGCTGGTGGCTCCACCAGCCCACACCGGCCAGGGCGATGGCCATGGCTGCGACCAGCGCCCACAGCGCACCGGTCCCGCCGCCACGTTTCACCGGCGAGGGCAGCGGACGTCCGCTGGGCTCGACCACACGGCGCGGGTGATGGCCGAATTCGTCGCGGTCGGCGGCGTCGGTGGAAAGGTGGGGCACATCATCGAATTCGTCGAACGTGTCATTACGCATGGAATGAACCTGTGGGGATGAAGCGGCGTGTTGCCTGCGCAGGGCGCAGTATATCCGTTCGCATGACTCTGAGAGCAGCCTGGGAGCAGCGTGCCATCACAGGGCGTCACGCACCTCGTCGGCGCACAGAAGACCCGTGACGGAGGGCGCAGTTCCCCAGGCGACCCGCCAATAGTGGCTTTGCGACATCGTGGCACGCCCCTTGCTCCTGCTCCCGATACTTGGCGCCGCTTTGGCGCCCTTCGCGGGGGAGGAAGTCGGGTGATCGAACTCAACAAGGCCATCCTGGATTGCATGCGCGAATTGCGCCGCCGTCTGCGTGAAGAACAGGCGCTGGAGATCCAGTACCAGCAGAGCGATGCCATCGAGCGAATGCTGCGCGCCTGTGCCGATTCCAGTTGCGAGGAGACCCGCCAGTTGGGCGAGCGCCTCAGCGAGCTGAGCGGCATACAGTTACCGCGCCTGGTGCAGGAGCCGAGCTTTCTGCCAATGCAGGGCGGCGGCGAGCAACAGTATTCCGGCCCACTGCGTGGCGGTGCTCGCGCACCACGCTAGGCAGAGAAAGCTCTCGCAGGAGCGAGCCTCTACATGCCGCGCAACCGCCACCAGTCACAGAACTCGTCCAGCGCATCCCACAGGCTGTTCTGCGGGTCGTAGTCGAGGTACTGGCGCGCACGGGAGATATCCAGGGAGAAGTCCTTGGCCATCACCGCCATGCCCAGGCGATGCAGGGTCGGCTCCGGGCGACCGGGCAGGACCTTGCACACGCCCTCGTTGATCAGCGCCAGGTTGTACGCCAACCCGTAGGGCATGTGCCGCTCCACCGGCTGCATGTCCAGTCGGCGCAGCACGTAGTTCACCACGTCCCACAACGGCAGCGGCTGCCCGTTGCTGATGTTGTAGGCTTGGCCGAGCGCCGCGTCGCCGGCCATCAGGCTGGAAAACAGTGCGTCGTTGAGGTTCTGGATGCTGGTGAAGTCCACCTTGTTCAGGCCCTGGCCGATGATGCGCAGGCGGCCCTTGCGGTGCGCGGCGATCATCCGCGGGAAGATGCTGGTGTCGCCGGCGCCGGTGACGAAACGCGGGCGCAGCGCCAGCACTTCCAGGCCGAACTCCTGGGCGCCGAGGGCGACCAGTTCCGACTGATACTTGGTCGAGCCGTAATGGTTGGCGAAGCGCTTGGGCACCTGTTCTTCATTGATGCCGACATGGGACTGGCCGTCGAAATAGATCGATGGCGAGGACAGGTGCACCAAACGGCGGACCTTCTGCTTCAGGCACGCCTCGACGATGGCCTCGGTCATCACCACGTTGGCCTGGTGGAAGTACTCGTGGCTGCCCCACACACCGACCGCACCAGCGCAATGCACCACGGCGTCGACGTCGCTGCACAGCGCGCGCACCAGCGCCGGGTCCGACAGGTCGCCGGCCATGAACTCCGCGCCACGCGCCACCAGCGGTTGCAGCGCTTCCTCGCGGCGTCCGTTCACCCGTACCGCCAGCCCCTGCTCCAGGGCGAAGCGAGCGAAACGCCCGCCAATGAACCCGCTGGCTCCGGTGACCAGAATCTTCATGCACGCCACTCCTGTTTTTATTTCCGGCGACTCTATCAGCCGCCGCACGCTACCACTCTGGCCTTGCACGCCAGAAACGAATCCTTGCAGACCGCAGCGAGCCGGCAGGGTTGCACGACTTGAGATCGGCGACATGCCGGGGGTGGTTGCGACTACCCTTGAGGCACTCACGCGTATCCACGAGGCCACATCATGAGCAAGTCCCACTGGATGATCTACGGCGCCAACGGCTACACCGGCCGGCTGGTGGCCGAGCAGGCGCAACGCGAAGGCCTGACGCCGATCCTCGGCGGCCGCAACCCGGCCAGCCTGCATGCGCTGGGCAGTTCGCTGGGACTGGAGTGCCGGGTGTTCGACCTGAACGACAGCGCCGCCGCCCTGGCCACGCTGGAAGATATCGCCGTGGTCGCCAACTGCGCGGGCCCCTTCTCCGCCACCGCCGCGCCGATGATCGAAGCGTGCATCGCCAGCGGCGCCCATTACGTCGACATCACCGGGGAGATATCCGTCTTCGAATACGCCCACGGCCTCGACGAAGTGGCGCGCACGGCAGGCGCGGCGATCTGCCCCGGCGTCGGCTTCGACGTGATCCCCACCGACTGCGTCGCCGCCTGCCTCAAGGAAGCCATGCCCGACGCCACGTCCCTGGCGCTGGGCTTCGACAGCGGCAGCGGCCTTTCGCCGGGTACCGCCAAGACCACCGTCGAAGGCCTCAAGCTGGGCGGCAAGGTGCGCGAAGCCGGCCGCCTGCGCGACGTGCCGTTGGGCTACAAGCGCCGCGACATCGACTTCGGCCGCGGCCTCAAGCATGCCGTGACCATTCCCTGGGGCGACGTGGCGACAGCCTATTACTCCACCGGCATCGGCGACATCGAGGTGTACCTGCCGGTGCCGCCCGCCGCCGCCATCGGCATGCGCGTGATGGACAGCTTGCGCCCGCTGCTGGGCCGCGACCGCGTGCAGGACTGGCTCAAGGAGCAGGTGGAGAAGCGCGTCCACGGCCCGGACGAAGTGGCGCGCGGCAAGCTGCGCACCTGGGTCTGGGGCGAAGTGCGCAATGCCCGTGGCGAACGCTGCACGGCGCGCCTGGAAACGGCCAACGGCTATGACGTGACCATCCACGGCGTGCTCTTCGCGGTGCGCCATCTGCTGGCCAATCCCACCAGCGTCGGCTACTTCACACCGTCGAAGCTCTTCGGCGCGCGCTGCATCGAGCAGTTGCCCGGCAGCGGCAGCATCGTCATTCGCGGCTGATCGGCACCATCAGCCCCGGCGCCTTCGCCAGCAGGTGCCGGGTCAGCGCGGCGAGCAGTTCGCCGCCGTTGCGCCAGTGGTGCCAGTAAAGCGGAACGTCGATCACCCGCCCCGGCAGCATGTCCATCAGCTCACCGCGTTCCAGCTCGCCGCGCACCTGCTGCTCGGGCACCAGCCCCCAGCCGAGGCCGCCGCTGGTCATGCGCACGAAGCCCTCGGAAGACGGGCACAGGTGGTAGCTGAAGTGACCATCGACGCCCAGGGCCTTCAGGTAGCGGTGCTGCAGTTGATCGTCCGGCCCGTAGACGATGGCCGGGGCGCGCACCAGCCCTTCGGGCTTCACTCCCTTGGGAAAATGCCGGGCAATGAATTCCGGGCTGGCCAGCCCGCGATAGCGCATGGCGCCCAATGCCTCGCAGCGCCCGCCGGCCACCGGGCGCGGGCTGGCACAGACACAACCGGCCACCTCGCCGGCGCGCATGCGCTTGAGGCCGACTTCCTGGTCCTCGACGACAAGGTCCAGCAACACATGGCGCTCGCCACAGAAGTCCCCGACCGCCTGCGCCCACCAGGTCGCCAGGCTGTCGGCGTTCAGCGCCAGGCGCAGGCGCTCGGGCGCAGCGCCGTCGTCCAGCGCAGGCACCGATTGCTGCAGGTCGCCCTCCAGCAGGCGCACCTGCTGCACATGGTTGAGCAGGCGCTGGCCGAGATCGGTCGGCTGCGGCCGCGCCGCGCGCACCAGCACCGGCTGGCCGACCCGCGCCTCGAGCAGCTTGATGCGCTGGGAAATCGCCGACTGCGACAGCCCCAGCACCTGGGCGCCGCGCTCGAAACCACCCTGTTCCACCACGGCGGCCAGGGCGGCAAGCAGCTTGTAGTCGAACATGATCATTTTTCCTAATGAGATATCAGCAGTATTGGTTTTTCTTATACCCGCGAAAACCAGACAATCGCCAGCACTCCCTACTCGACGGACTGATCCTCATGGCTGGCGAAACCTCCCTGGCCGCGCTGCTGCGCGACATGACCCCGGTGCTCAATGACGGCGAATACGTCTATTGCACCTTGCCCGACGGGCAAATACCCGCCGGCCTGCAGCCGCTGGGCAGCTTCCGTGAAAGCGAAGGGTTGACGCTGATCCTGCCCCGCGCCGAGGCAGAACAGGCCGGGCTGGCCTTCGACTACGTCGCCGCGTGGCTGACCCTCGAAGTGCACTCGGCATTGCAGGCGGTAGGCCTCACCGCCGCCGTCGCGACGGCCCTGGCCAAGGCCGGGATCAGCTGCAACGTGGTCGCCGCCTGGTACCACGACCATCTGTTCGTCGCCCACGCCGACGGCCCGCGCGCGCTGGACGTCTTGCACGCGCTCACGCTCGACCCGGAAGGGATCTGAATCATGTGGCAGAGCTATCTCAACGGCATCCTGGTCGCCGCCGGGCTGATCATCGCCATCGGCGCGCAGAACGCCTTCGTCCTCGCCCAGAGCCTGCGCCGCGAGCATCACCTGTCGGTCGCCGCGCTGTGCGTGGCCTGTGACGCCATCCTGGTCAGCGCCGGGGTGTTCGGCCTGGCGAAGATCCTCGCCGAGAACCCGACGCTGCTGGCCATCGCCCGCTGGGGCGGTGTCACCTTCCTGGTCTGGTACGGCCTCAAGGCACTGCGTCGTGCAGTCGCACCCGAGGCCATGGCCAACGCCGGAGAAACCGGCCCGCGCTCGCGCCGCACCGTGCTGATGGCCGCGCTGGCGGTTACCCTGCTCAATCCCCACGTCTACCTCGACACTGTGCTGCTGATCGGTTCACTCGGCGCCCAGCAGGCCGCCCCCGGCGCCTACGCCATGGGCGCGGCCAGCGCATCCCTGCTGTGGTTCTTCACCCTGGCCTTCGGTGCCGCCTGGCTCGCGCCCTGGCTGGCGCGCCCTGCCACCTGGCGCCTGGTGGACCTGATGGTCGCCGTGATGATGCTGGGCATGGCCGCGCAACTGGTGTTTGCCGCCTGATCCCAGCACTTCGCGGGAAAATAGTCCGAACGACGATCCGCCGTCCCGGTCAGTCTAAGGTGGAGTGATTGCACGCAGCCCGCGACCTTGGGCCTTTGCCCCTACAGTTGCTGCGTGGATATGCCACAGGTCGGGTGCTATGATCCGACCTTCGCGGCGCCGGCGGGCTCTGAGCCTTCCGGACGCAACTGGCGCGCTGCCTGCCTCTTGATGGGGCGCATTGCAGCTACGCCCGGATGCCGCGACAAACATCGAACCGGCCCCGTGTACCGGTCGCGCGCTCGTCGCGCTAGCCCAGACTGAGTGAGATAGGAGAGAGACCATGGCTTTCGAATTGCCGCCGCTGCCTTACGCGAAGAACGCCCTTGAGCCGCACATTTCCGCGGAAACCCTGGAATACCACCACGACAAGCACCACAACACCTACGTCGTGAATCTGAACAACCTGGTTCCGGGTACCGAGTTCGAAGGCAAGAGCCTGGAAGACATCGTCAAGACCTCGTCGGGCGGCATCTTCAACAACGCAGCCCAGGTGTGGAACCACACCTTCTACTGGAACTGCCTGAGCCCCAACGGCGGTGGCCAGCCCACCGGCGCCCTGGCTGACGCCATCAACGCTGCCTTCGGTTCCTTCGACAAGTTCAAGGAAGAGTTCAGCAAGACCTCCATCGGCACCTTCGGCTCCGGCTGGGGTTGGCTGGTGAAGAAAGCCGACGGCTCCCTGGCCCTGGCCAGCACCATCGGCGCCGGCTGCCCGCTGACCAGCGGCGACACTCCGCTGCTGACCTGCGACGTCTGGGAGCACGCCTACTACATCGACTACCGCAACCTGCGTCCGAAGTACGTCGAGGCATTCTGGAACCTGGTCAACTGGGATTTCGTGGCCGAGCAGTTCGCTGCTTGATCGCCCCCCGATTGATCTGAAAAAACCCGGCCCCGTGCCGGGTTTTTTCGTAATGGGCGCGTAACGCCTTCGTGTCGGCTAACCTGAAAGGCCGGTACAGTCACGAAACACAACGATGGCCCTTTGACGCCATTGCGCCAATTGCCAATACTCAGCCCCAGTCGTTCGCCCCTGGCGAGAAACAAGGAAAGACCTTGAAACTGGATCCCCGGCACAGCCTCTCCCTCAAGCTGCTGCGAATGGTATTGCTCGCGGCCCTCGTGGTCGGGGTGGTACTCAGCTGTGCCCAGATCGTCTATGACGCCCACAAGGCGCGCCAGAACGTACACAACGACGCCCAGCGCATCCTGGCGATGGTCCGCGACCCTTCCACCCAGGCCGTCTACAGCCTGGACCGCGACATGGCGATGCAGGTCCTCGAAGGCCTGTTCCAGCACGAAGCCGTGCGCTATGCCGCCATCGGCCACCCGGACGAACCCATGCTGGCGGAAAAATCCCGCCCGCTGCTGGACTCCAATACCCGCTGGCTGACCGACCCGATCCTCGGCGCCGAGCAGAACTACTCCATCCGCCTCGCCGGCCGGGGCGGCTCCAACGAATACTACGGCGACCTGAAGATCACCCTCGACACCGCGCCCTACGGCAACGATTTCGTCGCCACTTCGGTGATCATCTTCATCTCCGGCATCCTCCGCGCCATGGCCCTGAGCCTGGTGCTGTTCATGGTCTACCACTGGCTGCTGACCAAGCCGCTGTCGAAGATCATCGAACACCTGGCCTCGATCAACCCGGACCGCCCCAGCCAGCACAAGCTGCCGATGCCCGACGGCCATGAGAAGGACGAACTGGGCCTGTGGGTGAATACCGCCAACCAGTTGCTGGCCTCCATCGAGCGCAACGGCCACCTGCGCCGCGAGGCCGAAGACAGCCTGCTGCGCATCTCCCAGTACGACTTCCTCACCGGCCTGCCCAACCGCAAGCTGCTGCAACAGCGCCTGGACCAGATACTCGAAGGCGCCTCGCGCCTGCAGCGCCGCGTCGCCGTGCTCTGCCTGGGCCTGGATGACTTCAAGGGCATCAACGAGCAGTACAGCTACCAGTTCGGTGACCAGTTGTTGATCGCCCTCGCCGACCGCCTGCGCACCCGCAGCGCGCACCTCGGCGCCCTGGCGCGGCTGGGTGGAGACCAGTTCGCCCTGGTCCAGGCCGACATCGAGCAGCCCTACGAAGCAGCGGAGCTCGCCCAGCAGATCCTCGACGACCTCGAAGCGCCCTTCGAGCTGGACCAGCACCTGGTCCACCTGCGCGCCACCATCGGCATCACCCTGTTCCCCGAGGACGGCGAGACCACCGAGAAGCTGCTGCAGAAAGCCGAACAGACCATGACCCTGGCCAAGAGCCGCTCGCGCAACCGCTACCAGTTCTACATCGCCAGCGTCGACAGCGAGATGCGCCGCCGCCGCGAACTGGAGAAGGACCTGCGCGAAGCCCTGGCGCGCAACGAACTGCACCTCGTGTACCAGCCGCAGGTGGATTACCGCGATCACCGCGTGGTCGGCGTCGAGGCGCTGCTGCGCTGGCAGCATCCGACCCAGGGCTGGGTCGCGCCGGACCTGTTCATCCCGCTGGCGGAACAGAACGGCAGCATCTTCAGCATCGGCGAATGGGTGCTCGACCAATCCTGCCGCCAACTGCGCGAGTGGCACGACCAGGGTTTTGACGACCTGCGCCTGGCGGTCAACCTGTCCACCGTGCAGTTGCGCCACAACGCCCTGCCGCGCGTGGTCAGCAACCTGTTGCAGATGCACCGCCTGCCGCCGCGCTCGCTGGAACTGGAGGTCACCGAGACCGGCCTGATGGAGGACATCTCCACTGCCGCCCAACACCTGCTCAGCCTGCGCCGTGCCGGCGCGCTGATCGCCATCGACGACTTCGGCACCGGCTACTCCTCGCTGAGCTACCTGAAGAGCCTGCCGCTGGACAAGATCAAGATCGACAAGAGCTTCGTCCAGGACCTGCTGCTGGACGACGACGACGCCACCATCGTTCGCGCCATCATCCAGCTGGGCAAGAGCCTGGGCATGCAGGTGATCGCCGAGGGCGTGGAGACCGTCGAGCAGGAGGCCTACATCATCGCCCAGGGCTGCCACGAAGGTCAGGGCTACCTCTACAGCAAGCCGCTGCCGGCGCGCGAGCTGACCCTCTACCTCAAGCAGGCGCGGCGCCTGGCCGAGGCTGCCGGCGGCAACTCCAACGGTTCCGTCGAACGTCACTGACTCCGCCTTACCGTAGGGCGCACAACGCGGAACGCTTTATCCGGCGCCTGCGCTTCCAATGTCGGTGGATAACGCCAGAGGTGTTTTTCGCCCTACAACGGCCTCCCGCTTAAATCACGTGATACTCCGGCGAGCGGCCGCTCTGGTGGCAACTTACTGGCCCCGCGGCGAATGGCGCCAGCGATCTCTCTTTTCAAAAATGCAAATCTTTCGCATTATGTTGCGGATTTTCTTGCGCAGTCCTTTTTCGTGCGCCTCCTCTCCATGCAAAGGAACCCGTCATGACTCGTATGCCCTGGGCCACTGCCAGCCTGCTCGCCATCGCCATTTCCCTCGCCGGCTGCGGCGATGACAAGAAAGCCGAAGCCCCCGCCGCCGCGCCGGCTGCCAGCACCCAGAGCACTGCCCCGGCAGCGGCTGCCAAGGTCGACGAGGCCGCGGTCAAGGCCGTGGTGAAGAACTACCTGGACATCGCCGAAGCCACCTACGGCGACGCCCTGACCACCGCCAAGGCCCTGCAGACCGCCGTCGACGCGCTGATCGCCAAGCCCAGCGAAGAAACCCTGAAGGCCGCCCGCGAAGCCTGGATCGCTTCCCGCCCGTCCTACTCGCAGAGCGAAGCCTTCCGCTTCGGCAACTCGATCATCGACGACTGGGAAGGTGCGGTTAACGCCTGGCCGCTGGACGAAGGCCTGATCGACTACGTCGCCAAGGACTACCAGCACGCCGAAGGCAACGCCGGCGCCACCGCCAATATCATCGCCAACACCGAGATCCAGGTCGGCGAAGACAAGATCGACGTCAAGGAAATCACCGGCGAGAAGCTCAAGGGCCTGAACGAGCTGGGCGGTTCCGAAGCCAACGTCGCCACCGGCTACCACGCCATCGAATTCCTCCTCTGGGGCCAGGACCTCAACGGCACCAAGCCGGGCGCCGGCGATCGCAAGTACACCGACTACGCCCAGGGCAAGGACTGCACCAATGGTCATTGCGACCGTCGCGCTGCCTACCTGAAGGCCGTCACCGACCTGCTGGTCTCCGACCTGGAAGAAATGCACGGCAACTTCAAGTCCGGCGTCGCCGACAACTACCGCGCCAAGGTCGAGGCCGACACCGCCGAGAACAATCTGCGCAAGATGTTCTTCGGCATGGGCTCCCTGTCCCTCGGCGAGCTGGCCGGCGAGCGCATGAAAGTCGCGCTGGAAGCCAACTCCACCGAAGACGAGCACGACTGCTTCAGCGACAACACCCACAACACCCTGTTCTTCAACGCCAAGTCCATCCGCAACATCTACCTGGGCGAATACAAGCGCACCGACGGCAGCGTCGTGAAGGGCCCGAGCCTGTCCGACCTGGTCGCCAAGGCTGACGCCGCCGCCGATACCGATCTGAAGAATGACCTGGCCAACACCGAAGCCAAGATGCAGGTCATCGTCGACCGTGCAGAGAAGGACGGTGTGCACTTCGACCAGATGATCGCTCCGGAAGACAAGGACGATCAGCAGAAGATCCGCGACGCCATCGCCTCGCTGGTCAAGCAGACCGGCGCCATCGAGAAGGCCGCTACCGCGGTCGGCGTGCAGGACCTGAAGCCGGACAACGCCGATCACCAGTTCTGATCCGCGCGTCCTGAAGTGACTGCGGCTCCAGGCCGCAGCTACTGAAATGGCAAAGGCAAAGCCCCGCACTGCGGGGCTTTGTCGTTTCCGGGCGGCAAACGATGTCGTTCGCAAATACAAATTTTTCATATTTGCATTTGACGCCCCTGATAACATGGCGCGCTGCCCTGTCACCGCTCTGGAACCCGTCGATGCTCCACCGCCGTACCGCCCTGCACCTCGTGCCGCTGCTGACTGCCCTCGCCCTTGCCGCGTGCAAGCCGGAGACCTCCCAGCACGCCGTGAGCGAACCTGGCGAAGCGCTTTCCGGCGGCGCCACCACGGTCAAGCAGAGCGACCGCAACGCCTATTCCATGCCCTCGGCCAACCTCACGCCGAGCCGCCGCCTGGACTTCGCCGTGGGCAACAGCTTCTTCCGCAATCCCTGGGTGATCGCGCCGACCACCACCACCGCGCGCGACGGCCTCGGCCCGCTGTTCAACACCAACGCCTGCCAGAACTGCCACATCAAGGACGGCCGCGGCCATCCTCCGGAGTTGAACGACGTCAACGCCGTGTCGATGCTGGTGCGCCTGTCGATCCCCGCCGGCTCCGCCGACGCCGAGACCATCAAGCGCCTGGGCGTGGTGCCCGAGCCGGTGTACGGCGGCCAGTTCCAGGACTCGGCGATCCCCGGCGTGGCGCCCGAAGGCAAGGTCCGCGTGGAGTACGACGCGGTGCCGGTGACCTTCAAGGACGGCACCGTGGTCGAGCTGCGCAAGCCGAAACTGCGCATCAGCGACCTGGGCTACGGCCCGATGCACGCGGACACGATGTTCTCCGCGCGCATCGCCCCGCCGATGATCGGCCTGGGCCTGCTGGAGTCCATCAGCGAGGCGGACATCCTCGCCAACGCGGAACGCCAAGCCAAAAATGGCGACGGCATCCACGGCCGACCGAACCGGGTCTGGGACGATGCCACGCAACAGACCGTCCTCGGCCGCTTCGGCTGGAAGGCCGGGCAGCCCAACGTCGCCCAGCAGAACGCCCACGCCTTCTCCGGCGACATGGGCCTGACCAGCGACCTGCTGCCCAGCGACGACTGCACGGCAGCGCAGACCGCCTGCAAGAACGCCATCGACGGCGGCAAGCCGGAAGTCAGCCAGCACATCTTCAACCAGGTCGCCTTCTACGCCCGCAACCTCGCGGTGCCGGCGCGGCGCAAGGTCGACGACCCGCAGGTGCTGACCGGCAAGGGGCTGTTCTTCGACTCCGGTTGCGCCAGCTGCCACACGCCCAAGTTCACCACCGGGCCGAACGCCGCCGAGCCCGAACTGGCCAACCAGGTCATCCGCCCGTACAGCGACCTGCTGCTGCATGACATGGGCGAGGGACTAGCGGACAATCGCCCGGAATTTCTCGCCAGCGGCCGCGATTGGCGCACCGCGCCGTTGTGGGGCATCGGCCTGACCGAAACGGTCAACGGCCATACCCAGTTCCTGCATGACGGCCGCGCCCGCAACCTGCTCGAAGCCGTGCTCTGGCACGGCGGCGAAGCCGAAGCGGCCAAGCAACGCGTACTGAACTTCGACGCCGGGCAGCGCGACGCCCTGCTGGCGTTCCTGAACTCACTCTAAGGAGCCGAGCCCACCATGTTCCGCCCCCGACTTCTGATCACCAGCCTCGCCATCGCCCTGGGCGCCTGCTCGCCCACCGATCCGCAGGCGACCACCAGCGCCACGCTGGCCCAGCAGGTGATCCTGCCGACCTACAGCCGCTGGGTCGACGCCGACCGCGCGCTGGCCGCCAGCGCCCTGGCCTACTGCCAGGGCAAGGAAGACCTGAGCAAGGCCCGCGCCGACTTCATGGCCGCCCAGAAGGCCTGGGCCGAGCTGCAGCCGCTGCTGGTCGGCCCACTGGCCGAAGGCAACCGTTCCTGGCAGGTGCAGTTCTGGCCGGACAAGAAGAACCTCGTGGCGCGCCAGGTCGAGCAACTGCTGAGCAGCGGCAACGCGATTTCCCCGGCGACCCTGGATAAATCCAGCGTCGTGGTCCAGGGCCTGACCGCCTACGAATACATCCTCTACGACGCCAAGATCGACCTGGCCAACGCCGAGACCAAGGCGCGCTACTGCCCGCTGCTGGAAGCCATCGGCAGCCACCAGCAAGCCCTGGCGGAGAACATCCTGGCGCAGTGGAAGCAGGACGGCGGCATGCTCGCCCAGCTCTCCAAATTCCCCAACGACCGCTACGCTGACGCTCACGAGGCCATCGCCGAACTGCTGCGCGTGCAGGTCACCGCGCTGGACATGCTGAAGAAGAAACTCGGCACCCCGCTGGGTCGCCAGAGCAAGGGCATCCCGCAGCCGTTCCAGGCCGAAGGCTGGCGCAGCGACATGTCGCTGGCGAGCCTGGACTCCAGCCTGACCGGCGCCCAGGCGCTGTGGGACGGCACCGACAAGAAGGGCCTGCGCGCCCTGCTGCCGGCCGAGCAGAAAGAGCTGGCCGGCAAGATCGACGCGGCCTACGCCGATGTCCACGGCAAGCTGAAAGCCATCAATAAACCCTTGAGCGAACTGCTGAAGGACGATGCCGGCATCAAGCAACTGAACGAGCTGTACGACAGCCTCAACGTCGTCCACCGCCTGCATGAAAGCGACCTGGCGAAAGCTCTCGGCGTACAGCTGGGGTTCAACGCCAACGACGGAGACTGATTCGGTCTGCTGCGCGTCGGCCAGGTGTCGTTGGAAAATACGTCGAATTGCTCATTGGCTGGAAGCCAACTCCGCATTCGCCGCACCTTTCCGCCTAACCTGGCTCTAGCTCGCAAGACCGATGGAATACGAGAAGTGATAGAGGTGAACGCCATGTTGCGACGTCACGTGATCGGCCTGGGCAGCCTGCTGCTCGGTGCCCTGACCTTCGGCGGCTGGACGCTGTCACGCAAGGGCAAGGAGCCCCTGGTGCTGTCCGCCCGTGACGACGCGGATGGCAAGCACTACGCCGTGGGCTATCGCCTGGACGGCAGCTGCGCCTTCGCCACCGAAGTCGGCCTGCGCTGCCACGACGTGGTGCAGCATCCCGAGCTGCCACTGGCGCTGTTCGTCGCCCGCCGGCCGGGCCGGCAGAGCTACCTGATCGACCTGAACGACGGCCGCCTGCTGCAGACCCTCGACTCGCAGGCCGACCGCCACTTCTACGGCCACGGCGTGTGGCACAAGGACGGCGAATGGCTCTACGCGACGGAGAACGACACCACCGATCCGGGCCGCGGGATGCTCGGCGTGTACCGCTTCGACGGTGAGCGCCTGAGCCACACCGGCGAGATTTCCACCCACGGCCTCGGCCCGCACCAGGTGTCCTGGATGCCCGACGGCGAAACGCTGGTGGTGGCCAACGGTGGTATCCGTACCGAAGCCGAAAGCCGCGTGGAAATGAACCTCGACGCCATGGAGCCGAGCCTGGTGCTGATGCGCCGCGACGGCTCGCTGATCTCCAAGGAAACCCTGCCGCAGCAGATGAACAGCGTGCGCCACCTGGCCATCGCCGGGGACGGCACCATCGTCGCCGGTCAACAGTATATGGGCGATGCTCACGACCGCGCCGACCTGCTCGCCATCAAGCGCCCCGGCGAGGCCTTCCAGCCCTTCCCGCTGGCCGACGAGCAGCGCCTGGCGATGACCCAGTACACCGCCAGCGTCGCCGTGCACAACGAGCTGCGCCTGGTCGCCCTCACCGCGCCGCGCGGCAACCGCTTCTTCATCTGGGACCTGGACAGCGGCGCCGTGCGCCTGGACGCGCCGCTGCCCGATTGCGCCGGCGTCGGCGCGGTGAAGGACGGCTTTGTCGTCACCTCCGGCCAGGGCCGCTGCCGCATTTACGACTGCCGCCAGGAACGCATCGCCGGCACGCCGCTGGACCTGCCGCCGGCCTTCTGGGACAACCACCTGCACCTGGCTTGATTACGGCCCGCGCGCTGCATCCAGATTTGCACCGATTCAGCGCGCATTTCTCGTAAACCCTTCAGTTTCAGCGGGAAACGTCTTGTAAACGCGGCCCTTTGACTCGCCACCGATTCAGGAATAAGGTGCGCAATTGCGCCCCGCAATGGGGCGTCCCACGTATAGGCTTCAGAGCCTGATCGACATCTGCGCGAACGGAAGGCCGCCCGGCCAATAGTGGGCGAGCGATCGCGCTCGATAGCTGCCAGGCACGTACCAAGGAACAGGAAGATGTTGCGCCGCATGCTGATCATGCTGGGCGTAGTTGCCGTCATCGTTGCGGTGCTCGCCGGCTCGAAATACCTCTCCATCACCCGACAGATCGCCATGTTCTCGGCTCCCCGCCCGCCGGTGAGCGTGAACGCGACCCACGCTAAAGAACGCGACTGGCAGAGCCGTCTGGCAGCCATCGGCACCCTGCGCGCGATCCAGGGCGTGACCCTGACTGCGGAAGTCTCCGGCACTGTGAGCGCCGTGCAGTTCGTCTCCGGCGACAAGGTCAAGGTCGGCCAGCCGGTCGTGCAACTGGAATCCGACGTCGAGCAGGCCACCCTGCGCACCGCCGAGGCGGACCTCGGGCTGGCCCAGGTCGAGTACGAGCGCGGCAAGAGCCTGGTGGGCCGCCAGGCTATCTCCAAGAGCGAGTACGACCGCCTCGCCGCCCAGCTGAACCGCTCCACCGCCACCGTCGCGCAGCTCAAGGCGGCGCTGGCGAAGAAGCGCATCCTCGCGCCGTTCTCCGGTACCATCGGCATCCGCCAGGTGGACGTGGGCGACTACGTTTCCCCCGGCACCGAGATCGTCACCCTGCAGGACCTTTCCACCCTTCAAGTGGACTTCTTCCTGCCCGAACAGGACTTCCCGCTGCTCAAGCGCGGGCAGAAGGTGGTGGTGCGCGTGGCAGCCTATCCGGGCCAGAGCTTCGACGCGCAGATAGACGCCATCAGCCCGCGCGTGGACAACCAGACGCGCAACCTGCTGGTCCGCGCCAGCATGGCCAACCCGGAGGGCAAGCTGCTGCCGGGGATGTTCGCCAACCTGGAAGTGCAATTGCCCGACAGTGCGCCGCGCGTCGTGGTGCCGGAAACCGCCGTGGCCTTCACCCTGTATGGCAACTCGGTATACGTGGTG
The DNA here is from genome assembly GCF_001675465.2 of Pseudomonas sp. AU12215. Classification (NCBI taxonomy): domain Bacteria; kingdom Pseudomonadati; phylum Pseudomonadota; class Gammaproteobacteria; order Pseudomonadales; family Pseudomonadaceae; genus Pseudomonas; species Pseudomonas sp. AU12215. The sequence continues at coordinate 47,421 of NZ_MACM02000029.1, read as the reverse complement.
GTGCCGCACAAGCCCAAGGACGGAGAGAAAGCCGCAGAGGCCAAGGCCGGAGACGCACCGAGGCTGGAAGTCGAACGCCGCTTCGTGAAGACCGGCGAACGCCGCGAAGGCAACGTGGTGATCCTCGAGGGCCTGAAGGCCGGCGAAGAAGTGGTGACCTCCGGCCAGCTCAAGCTGGACAACGGTACCGCCGTGGCCATCGTCAAGGACCCGCAGTAATCGCATAGCCGGCGCGTCGCTCGATGCTGCGCGCCAACAGACCCCGCCGTCATCCGGCAGGGTCCGCATTAAAGGATTGAGCTATGTTCACCGATCCCTTTATCCGTCGCCCCGTGCTGGCGACCGTGGTCAGCCTGCTGATCGTCCTGCTCGGCATGCAGGCGTTCAGCAAGCTGGTGATCCGCGAATATCCGCAGATGGAAAACGCGCTGATCACCGTCACCACCTTCTATGCCGGCGCCAACGCCGAGACCATCCAGGGCTACATCACCCAGCCGCTGCAGCAGAGCCTCGCCAGCGCCGAAGGCATCGACTACATGACCTCGGTGAGCCGGCAGAACTACTCGGTGATCTCGATCTACGCGCACATCGGCGCCAACACCGATCGCCTGGTCACCGAGTTGCTGTCGAAGATCGGCGAGGTGAAGACCCAGCTGCCGCCGGATGCCGAGGACCCGATCCTCGACAAGGAAGCGGCCGACGCCTCGGCGCTGATGTACATCAGCTTCTTCAGCGAGCAGATGAACAACCCGCAGATCACCGACTACCTGTCGCGGGTGATCCAGCCCAAGCTCGCCACCCTGCCGGGCATCGCCGAAGCCGAAATCCTCGGCAACCAGGTGTTCGCCATGCGCCTGTGGCTGGACCCGGTGAAAATGGCCGCCTACGGCATCACAGCGGGCGATATATCCAGCGCGGTACGCGAATACAACTTCCTCTCCGCCGCCGGCGAGGTGAAGGGCGAGATGGTGGTCACCTCGGTGAACGCCACCACCGACCTGAAATCCCCGGAAGCCTTCGCCGCCATCCCGCTGAAGACCGCCGGCGACCGCCGCGTACTGATGGGCGATGTGGCGCGCATTGAACTGGGCGCGGCGAGCTATGACGCGGTCAGCTCGTTCAACGGCATCCCGTCGGTGTACATCGGCATCAAGGGCACGCCCAGTTCCAACCCGCTGGACGTGATCAAGGAAGTCCGCGCCAAGATGCCGGAGCTGGAAGAACAGCTGCCGCCGAGCCTGAAGGTGTCCATCGCCTACGACGCCACGCGCTTTATCCAGGCCTCCATCGACGAGGTGGTGAAGACCCTGGGCGAGGCGATCCTGATCGTCATCGTCGTGGTCTTCCTGTTCCTAGGCGCGTTCCGCTCGGTGATCATCCCGGTGGTGACCATCCCGCTGTCGATGATCGGCGTGCTGTTCTTCATGCAGATGATGGGCTACTCGATCAACCTGCTGACCCTGCTGGCGATGGTGCTCGCCATCGGCCTGGTGGTGGACGACGCCATCGTGGTGGTGGAGAACATCCACCGCCACATCGAGGAGGGCAAGTCGCCGTTCCAGGGCGCCATCGAGGGCGCGCGGGAAATCGCCGTGCCGGTGGTGACCATGACCATCACCCTGGCCGCCGTGTATGCGCCCATCGGCTTCCTCAGCGGCCTGACCGGCGCGCTGTTCAAGGAGTTCGCCTTCACCCTCGCCGGTGCGGTAATCATCTCCGGCATCGTCGCCCTGACGCTGTCGCCGATGATGTGCTCGCGTCTGCTGCGCCACGACGAAAACCCCAGCGGCCTGGCGCATCGCCTGGACCTGATCTTCGAGGGGCTCAAGCAGCGTTATCAGCGCGCCCTGCATGGCACGCTGAACAGCCGTCCGGTGGTGATCGTCTTCGCCCTGCTGGTGCTGGCGATCATCCCGCTGCTGCTGATGTTCACCCACAAGGAACTGGCGCCGGAGGAAGACCAGGGCATCGTCTTCATCATGGCCAACGCACCGCAGACGGCGAACCTGGATTACCTGTCGAAGTACACCGCCGAGTTCGAGGGTATCTTCCGCAAGTTCCCCGAGTACTATTCGGCGTTCCAGATCAACGGCTACAACGGCGTGCAGACCGGCATCGGCGGCATGCTGCTCAAGCCCTGGGACGAGCGCGACCGCAGCCAGATGGAGCTGCTGCATGCGGTACAGGAAGAGCTGAACAAGATTCCCGGCCTGCAGATCTTCGGCTTCAACCTGCCGTCGCTGCCAGGGACCGGCGAGGGCCTGCCGTTCCAGTTCGTGATCAACACCGCCAGCGACTACCAGTCCCTGCTGCAGGTGGCCGAGCGGGTGAAGAAGCGTGCCGAGGAATCAGGCAAGTTCGCCTTCCTCGACCTCGACCTGGCCTTCGACAAGCCCGAACTGGTGGTCGACATCGACCGCGCCAAGGCCGCGCAGATGGGCGTCAGCATGCAGGACCTGGGCGTGTCCCTCGGCGCGCTGCTGGGTGAAGGCGAGATCAACCGCTTCACCATCGACGGGCGCAGCTACAAGGTGATCGCCCAGGTCGAGCGCGCCTACCGCGACAACCCGAGCTGGCTGAACAATTACTACGTGAAGAGCCAGAGCGGCCAGCTGATCTCGCTGTCCACCCTGGTGACCTTCCACGAGCGCGCCCGCCCGCGCCAGCTCAACCAGTTTCAGCAATTGAACTCGGCAATCATCTCCGGCGTGCCCATGGTCAGCATGGGCGAGGCCATCGAGACGGTGCGCGGTTTCGCCGAAGAGGAATCGCCGCGCGGCTTCTCCTTCGACTACGCAGGCGCCTCGCGGCAGTTCGTGCAGGAAGGCAGCGCGCTGATGATCACCTTCGCCCTGGCATTGGCAGTGATCTTCCTGGTGCTGGCGGCACAGTTCGAGAGCTTCCGCGACCCATTGGTGATCATGGTCACCGTGCCGTTGTCGATCTGTGGCGCGCTGATCCCGCTGTTCCTCGGCCTGTCGAGCCTGAACATCTACACCCAGGTCGGCCTGGTGACGCTGATCGGCCTGATCAGCAAGCACGGCATCCTCATCGTCGAGTTCGCCAACCAGCTGCGCCATGAGCGTGGCCTGTCGGTGCGCGAGGCGGTCGAGGAAGCCGCGGCGATCCGCCTGCGCCCGGTACTGATGACCACCGCAGCGATGGTGCTGGGCGTGACCCCGCTGCTGTTCGCCAGCGGCGCCGGCGCGGTCAGCCGCTTCGACATCGGCGTGGTGATCGCCACGGGCATGAGCGTCGGTACGCTGTTCACCCTGTTCGTCCTGCCCTGCGTGTACACGCTGCTGGCCAAGCCGGACAAGAAGCCTGCTGAAGCCGGCACGCCAGCCACGGCGCACTGAATGAAAAAGCCCCGCATCCACGGGGCTTTTTTCTCTGTTTGATCCGTGCGACCAGCCCCTGTAGGAGCGAGCTTGCTCGCGAACCGCCTGATGCCAATGTCCCTGGCTAAACCGCGTTCGCGAGCAAGCTCGCTCCTAGAGTTCCTGCACAACCGGGACTTCACTGTTTCGGAATCGAAAACGCCACCAGCCGATACCCGTCGGCGGTGCGGATGAAATCGAAACTCGCATGCTTGGCCGGCTCGAATGAGCCCTGCTCCCAGTGCTCCATGGCCGAGACCTTGGGCGTCATCCACTGAGCGAAGTCGCCGCAGTTGTCGAAGTATTGCGGGTCGCTCTCGGGGTCGAACGGCCAGCCCATGTCGTCCTGGCGCACGCCATAGCCACCTGACGCACGCAGGGTTTCCAGGCGCTTGCGCAGCTCGGCCACGTGTTGGCGCAAAACATCGCCCACCGGAGCGGCCTGCCAGTCATCCAGCGATTCGCTGCCCTGACCGTGCCAGACTCGCGAGTAGCTGTGCGCCTTCAGCGAATCATCATCGAGCTGCGCGAGAAAAACGTCCCTGAACCAGAGAGCGAAGTCCTTCTCGATGTCGACGAAGCTGATGTAACGACCGTCGACTCCCTGGAAGGAGACGCGGCGCGGGTCGTTGGAGGGTTGTTCGCTCACCTGCTGCGAGAACCAGTCCAGCGCGCCAGCACGGGTGCTGTCGAAGTTCGACACCAGCGCCTTGCCATGGCGGTCGAGCAGCAACTCGGTGCCGCCCTTCCAGCCTCGGTGTTCACAATGCTCCAGGCTGATACCCGGATCGGCGCAGGTTCGGCTGGCCCCCGTCAGCGCCACGACCATGCCGTTACGCATGGCACTGGCGTCGCTCAGCTCGGCCGGGATCAGCACCCGGCCATGGCCATCGAGGAACCCCACCTTGTCACGCTGGCGATCGCGGAAGCGGATGCTGTTCTCACTCTCGCAGACCGGCGCGTTGTCGAAGAAGTAGACCGCATCCGGCGCCACCCGACGACCATCGCGCAGCAGGTGGTAGGTGCGGTAACCGTCGGCGGTTTCCTCCCCGGTGGCGATGATGTGCTCGAAGCGCCGCGCCATCGTGAACATCGGGCTGAGCCTGGGCGGGACCTGCACCGTGCCCTGCGCATCCTTGAAGCCGATGAGGTCGTTCTGCGTGAACGCCACCCAAGGCTCGTTCGCTCCTGCCGGAGCGCACAGCGCCAGTGCCCCCAGGACAAGCAGCCCTGCACGAATGCCCTTTCCTTCCATGCTGGAAATCTCCCCTCGAACCCATGTTCCGTCGCATTGTGCCACGCACAAAGAAAAGCCCCCGCGCATCGCTGCTCGGGGGCTCGGTGCCGAACTGGCAGTATCAGGCCGGCTGGCGTTGCATCGCGCCGCTGCCGCTCTCGCCCTTCAGGCTCCAGCTCTTGAGGTGCTCGAGGCTGGCCCGGTACGGCTTCAGGCCGTTGGCCAGGAACAGCGCGCCCGCCAGCAGGGCCACGGCACTGACGATCAGCAGCGAATAGCGCAGCGCCATGTCGTCGGCAAACACGTAGTCGGTGACCAGGGCGATGGCGGTGGGGCCGACGCCCAGGCCCAGCAGCGTGACCACGAACAGGTAGATGGCCGAGGCCTGGCCGCGCATGGAGTTGGGCATGATTTCCTGGATCGCCGCCGGGGCGACGCCGAAGGGCATGCTGAGGAAGAACACGATGGGCGCCATCATCGCGGCAGCCGCATTGGCACTGTCCAGCAGCGGGTAGACCAGGCTCAGCGGGATGGCCAGGATGGCGGCCAGCAGGCCCACGCGCATGTTGGCGTCGGTGCGCCCGCGCTTGGCCCAGTAGTCGGCCAGGCGGCCACCGCAGACGATGCCCAGGCAGCCGAACACGGCGACGATGCTGCCGTACACCACGCCCACGTGGCCGGCGTCCCAGCCATAGGTGCGGACGAAGAAGGTCGGCACCCAGGCGCCGCTGCCGTAGCTGGCGAAGGAGATGCAGGCGAAGCCGAAGTTGTGGCAGATCACCGTCTTGCGGTTGGCGCGCAGGTAGGCGCCCACCTCGCTCATTGGCACCACCACGCCGGCCCCCACGCCACGACGGGTCGGCTCCTTGACTGCGAGCATCAGCAGGGTGAACAGCACACCGGCCGCGCCGAGAATCAGGAAGATCAGCTGCCAGGGGCGCACTTCACCGAGGACCGGCAGGTGCACGTCGCCCTGGGCCGAGGCGAACTTGATTACCAGGCCGCCGAGCAGGAAGGCCAGGCCCGAGCCGAGGTAGATGCCCATGGAGTAGACGCTGATGGCGGTGGCGCGGCGATTGGCCGGAAAGCTGTCGGCGATCAGCGAATAGGCTGCCGGCGACAATGCCGCCTCGCCCACGCCGACACCGACGCGGAACAGCAGGAAGTGCCAGTACTGCTTGGCCAGGCCGCAGGCGGCGGTCATGGCGCTCCAGATCAGCACGCCGACGGTGATCAGCCCGCGGCGGCTGCGGCTGTCCGCCATGCGCCCGAGGGGAATGCCGCACAGGGTGTAGAACAGCGCGAAGGACAGGCCCATCAGCAGGCTCATCTGCGTGTCGCTGATTTCCAGGTCGCGGCGGATGGGGCCGACCAGCAGGTTGAGAATCTGTCGGTCGATGAAGGAAAGCACATAGGCGACCATGAGGATCGCAACCGTGGACCAGGCCACGGCACTGGAGGGGTAGCCGTTATTGTTGTTGTTCATGCCGGGCTCCTGATACGCCGCCAATCGCGGCGAAGGCGAAGGGGAGACCGGCAGAGTAGGCATTGCGAACACACAGCGCGCGCACTATCAGGTCTCTGAATGCGTGCGTCGGCCGTTGGCTGATGAATGGGTGGTCAGAGGCTGGCCGCCGGGTTTCAGCAGGGGCGCTCCTACGAAGAGCAGGCAAGTACCGGAGATACTCTCACCCCAGCCCTCTCCCAAAGGGAGGGGGGGCAATCCGAGCCGGCTGACGCTGAGCTTTCATCCTGTACCGAACGCTCCCCTCTCCCTATGGGATAGGGTCAGGGTGAGGGGAAGCCAGAGCGCCGAAGTCGATCAGATCGCGGCAGGCGTCCGCTCACACAGCTTGGCCAGCGCGCGCGCCCACAACTCCTGGTCATTCAGGCAAGGCACCAGCACCAGCTCCTCGCCACCTGCCGCGCGGAACTGCTCGTTGCCGCGCTGGCCGATTTCTTCCAGCGTCTCGATGCAATCGGCGACGAAGGCCGGGCACATCACCAGCAGCCGTTTCACGCCCTGCTTGCCGAGTTTGTCCAGCTGTGCCTCGGTATAGGGCTCGATCCACTTGTTGCGTCCCAGACGCGACTGGAAGGACACCGACCAGCGCCCGTCCTCCAGCCCGGCACCCGCGGCGAAGTCTTCGGCCGTGCGCAGGCATTGGCTGCGGTAACAGACAGCCATGACATCCTCGTGCACGCCCCGGCTGGAGCTGGCGGTGAGGTCGTGGCTCTTGTCCTTCACCAGCTTGCGGATGTGAGACTCGGGCAAGCCATGGAAGCTCAGCAACAGATGGTCGTAGGGCTGCTCCAGATAGGGCTTCACGCTATCCACCAGCGCCTGACGGTACTCGGGCTCCGCGTAGAACGGCGGCAGCACCTTCAGCTCCAGCTTGAGGCCATGCTCGCGCATTACACGGCGGGCTTCCTCGATGGCGGTGGTGGTGGTGCTGTCGGCGAACTGCGGGTAGAGCGGCGCGAAGGTCACCTGGGTGATGCCCTGCTGGCTCAGGCGCAGCAGCGCACCCTCGATGGACGGCTCGCCGTAGCGCATACCCAGCTCCACCGGGCCATGCGACCAGAACGGCCGGACGGCCTCCTGCAGGCGGCGGCTCAGCACGACCAGCGGCGAGCCGTCGTCCCACCAGATCGATGCATAGGCATGGGCGGACTCCTCCGGGCGCTTGCGCAGCACCAGCGAAACCAGCAGCCGGCGAATCGGCCAGGGCAGATCGATCACGTAGGGGTCCATGAGGAATTGATCGAGGTAGCGGCGCACGTCCTCGACCCGGGTGGAAGCCGGCGATCCCAGGTTGACCAGCAGGAGGGCGTTTTGGGTCATGCAGTGTCCTTAAACCGGTGCGGTAGGCGGTCATCGTGCGGGCTGCGCAGTTTACACGCAGCTCGCACCATCAAGAGGCCCCGAGGCTGTCACCGATGTCGCAGGGCCTCGGCAGGCCGGGGTTCAGCGGGCCTCGCGAAGCACGTCGGCCAGGGCCTCCTTCAGCTCCGGGAAACGAAACTCGAAGCCGGCGTCCAGCAGGCGTCGCGGCACGATGCGCTGGCCGCCCAGCAGCAGGGTCGACATCTCGCCCAGCAGCAGGCGCAGGGCGAAACCCGGCATGGGCATCAGCGTCGGCCGGTGCAGTGCCTGGCCCAGCTCCTGGGTGAAGTCACGGTTGCGCACCGGCTGCGGCGCGCAAGCATTATAGGGACCCTCGGCATCGGCCTTGCGCAAAAGAAAATCGATCAGGGCGATCTGGTCCTCTATATGGATCCAGGACATCCACTGGCGACCGTCCCCCAATCGCCCGCCCGCGCCCAGGCGGAACGGCGGCAACAGGCGCTTGAGGAAGCCACCTTCGGGCGCCAGCACCAACCCGGTACGCACCAGGACCACACGGATGCCCAGTGCCTCGGCCTCGCGGGCGATCTGCTCCCAGGCCAGGCACAGCTCGCTGGCGAAGTCTTCGCCGGCCGCTGCGCTGTTCTCTTCCAACGGGCGCTCACCCGCGTCGCCATACCAGCCGACCGCCGAGCCGTTGATCAGCACTGCCGGGCGCTGGCTGAGGCTTTCCAGCCAGGCCACCAGGCGCTCGGTCAGGCGCACCCGGCTGTCCCACAGCAAGGCCTTGCGCCGGGCACTCCACGGCTTGTCGGCAATCGGCTCGCCGGCCAGGTTGACCACTGCGTCCAGCGGCCCGTCGCCATAGCCTTCGAAGTCGGCGATGCCGCGCACCGTCTCGCCGCACAGCGACGGAACGCGCTGCGGCTGGCGGCTGAGCACGGTGAGCTGGTGCCCCTCGGCGCTCCACTGGCGGCAGAGGCGGCGGCCGATCAGGCCGGTACCGCCGGTCAAGAGAATATGCATGGCGAACTCCTTGTTGCGTTGTTCCACCTTCCATCAGTCTGGACGAGAGGGAGGCGATTGCATTGACACTCCCTCTGCGGCGAGGTCTACGCTGTAAGTGCCGGAACCCGAGCCGGGCTCATCTCTGAATGAACCGATGCGGCACCGAAGGTTCCGATGATCGGATTCCTATCGATGACGAGCGCAGACAGCTGAAACACAATTGTACAGATAGTTTCGTTTGTACAAGAGTATCCCGCTCGTTACGCTGAAAGACACAGAATACGAGGCATGTCATGAGCGCCCCCATTGCCATTATCGGCACCGGTATCGCCGGACTCTCGGCGGCCCACGCCCTGCGTGACGCCGGACAGGACGTCCAGCTGTTCGACAAGGGCCACGGCAGCGGCGGCCGGATGGCCAGCAAGCGCAGCGAGGCCGGTGCACTGGACCTCGGCGCACAGTACTTCACCGCCCGCGACCGGCGCTTCCTCGACGCCATTCAGCAGTGGCGCGAGCATGGCTGGGTCGCCGAATGGGACCCAGCCCTCTACCAGTACCGCGACGGCGAGCTCAGCCCCTCTCCCGACGAGCAGCCACGCTGGGTCGGCACCCCGCGCATGAGCGCGATTACTCGTGCACTGCTGCAGGACCAGGTCGTCACCTTCGCGTGCCGCATCACCGAGGTATACCGCGGCGAGGAGCACTGGCACCTGCAGGACTCCGAGGGGCAGACGCACGGTCCGTTCAGCCGCGTGCTGGTCGCCACCCCTGCGCCACAGGCCGCCGCCCTCCTGGCCAGCGCGCCTAAGCTGGCCGCCGCCGCCGCGAGCATTCCCATGGAACCCACCTGGGCCGTCGCCCTGGCCTTCCGCGAACCGCTGGATACGCCGGTGCAAGGCTGCTTCGTCCACGAGGGCCCGCTGTCCTGGCTGGCCAGCAACCACTCCAAGCCGGGGCGCGACGAACAACTGGACACCTGGGTGCTGCACGCCGCCAGCGGCTGGAGCAAGCAGCACATCGACCTGCCCAAGGAAAGCGTGATCGAACACCTGCGCGGGGCCTTCGCCGAGTTGATCGGCTGCGCCGTGCACGCGCCCGACTTCGCACTCGCCCACCGCTGGCTCTACGCCCGGCCCATGGAAGCCCATCAGTTCGGCGCCCTGGCCGATGCTGACCTGGGCATCTACGCCTGCGGCGACTGGTGCCTTTCCGGTCGCGTCGAAGGCGCCTGGCTGAGCGGCCTGGAAGCCGCCCGCCGCCTGCTCGAACACCTCTGATCGCGCACGGCCCTCACCTTCCAAAGAGGCCGTGAAGCCCCACGCTGGCGTCGCGCCCCTGTACAAAGCTTTGCACTTGTACAGGCTTGCGTCTATCCTGGCCGATAGTTGTACAAATAAATCATCATGTACAAGAAATCGGTCAAAACCATGTCCAGCATCCCGCCACGTCCCAAGCTCGGCATCAGCGCCTGCCTGCTGGGCGAACCGGTGCGCTACAACGGCGGGCACAAGGCCTCGCGCCTGTGCCTGGACGTGCTCAGCCGCTATTTCGACTTCGTCCCGCTGTGCCCAGAAGTCGCCATCGGCCTCGGCGTGCCACGCCCAACCCTGCGCCTGGTGGGCGACCAGGATGATCCCCGCGCGCTGATCCAGCGCGAGGGCGGCCGCGACGTCAGCGAAGCCCTGCGCAATTTCGGCCGCCAGCAGGCCACTCTGCAGCAGGACATCTGTGGCTACATCTTCATGCAGCAATCGCCCTCCTGCGGCCTGCACCGGGTGAAGCTGTACCGCTTCGACGGCCAGTTGCGCTCAGCGGGCGGGCGCGGGCTGTACACGGAAACCTTCTGCGCCGCGCGCCCGGAACTGCCGGTGGAAGAAGAAGGCCGGCTCAACGATCCGGTAATCCGCGAGAACTTCCTCACTCGCGTCTTCGCCTGCGCCGAATGGCAGAAGCTCTGTACCCAGGGCCTCACGCGCCATGCAGTGATCACCTTCCACTCGCGCTACAAGTACCAGCTGCTGGCACACAACCCGCGTCAGTACAGCGCCCTCGGCCAGCGTCTGGCGAAGATCGGCGAACAACCGCTGGAAGACTTCGCCCCGGGCTATTTCCGCGACTTCATGCAGGCCCTGGGTAGTTGCGCCACCCGCGGTACCCACAGCAATGTCCTGCAGCACCTGGCCGGCTATCTCAAGCACGACCTGCCCTCCGCCGAGAAGGCCGAGATGCAGCGCCTGATCGATCAGTACCGCGAAGGCGTGATACCGCTGGTGGTGCCGCTGACCCTGCTCAAGCACCACTTCCGCCTGCACCCGCACCCCTACATCGACGCTCAGGCTTACCTGCAACCGCACCCGGAAGACCTGAGCCTGCGCAATGCCATCTGACGTACCCACAGGATCCCCATGAACCCCGACCACCCTCACCGCGAGTCGGACGACGACTACCGCCAGGCCCTGGCCGACGGCTGGCTGCCGATCCGCGAAGTATCCCGGCGCACCGGCGTCAACCCGGTCACCCTGCGCGCCTGGGAACGCCGCTACGGCCTGGTCGTCCCCCAGCGCACGCCCAAGGGCCACCGCCTCTACTCCGAAGCGCAGATCTCGCGCATCCAGGCCATCCTTACCTGGCTCGGCCGAGGCGTGGCAGTGAGCAAGATCCGCGCGCTACTCGACGACAACGCGCCGCTGCCGGTGGACACCTCCGCCTCCCCCTGGGACGACCTGCGCCAGCAATGCATCGCCGCCATCGGCCGAATCAGCGAGCGCCAGTTGGACGAACTGTTCAATGGCGCGCTGGCGATCTACCCCGCACAGACACTCTGCGAACAATTGATGCTGCCGCTGCTGGACGAACTGGAACGGCGCTGGCAGGGCCAGTTCGGTGCGCAGCTGGAACGGGTGTTCTTCCATACCTGGCTGCGCACCAAGTTCGGCACCCGCCTGTACCACCACAACCGCCAGCAACGCGGTGCCCCGCTGCTGCTGGTCAACCAGTCCGGCTTGCCGCTGGAGCCAGGCCTGTGGCTCACCGCCTGGCTGGCCAGCAGCGCCGGCTGCCCACTGGAAATATTCGACTGTCCGCTACCGCCGGGCGAGTTGGCACTGGCGGTGGAGCGACTGCAGCCACGCGCCGTGCTGCTCTACTCCAGCCACACGCAGAACCTGTTGCAACTGCCCAGACTGCTGGCTGGCGTCGACTGCCCGCGCCTGCTGGCCGGCCCCGCCACTGCCATCCACCCCGATGCGCTGCAGGAACTGGCCATCGGCGAACCGCCGCTGCACCTGGCGAGCGACCCAGTCGCCGCGTTCGACCTGCTGCGCGAGCTGCACCTGCTCAACGGGGAGGCTGCATGAAGCGCCAACTCGTCTGGCTGCGCACCGACCTGCGCCTGCGCGACAACAGTGCCCTGCATGCCGCCGCCGAGCGCGGGCCGGTGATAGCCCTTTACCTGCTCAGCCCCAGCCAGTGGCAACGCCACGACGATGCACCGAGCAAGGTCGACTTCTGGCTGCGCAACCTGCGCGAGCTGCGCACCGGCCTCGGCGAGCTGCACATCCCGCTGCTCATCCGCACAGCGGACCACTGGGACGAGGCACCGAAGGTCATCGCGCAACTCTGCCGCGAGCTGGACATCGAGACGCTGCACGTGAACGAGGAGTACGGCGTCAACGAAACGGCCCGCGACGCCGCCGTGGAGAGGGAACTGGTGCACAGCGGTGTCCGCTTGCGCAGCCACCTTGACCAGCTGTTCTTCACACCCGGCACCATCCTCACCAAGAGCGGCACCTACTTCCAGGTCTACAGCCAGTTCCGCAAGGTCTGCTACGAACGCCTCAACCTGGGCGTACCCAGCCTTGTGCCTGCGCCCCGCTCACAGCAGGAGCTGAATATCGCCAGCGATGAGGTGCCCGAATACATAGAAGGCTTCGAGCCTCCGCCGCCGCAACTGCGCGAAGAATGGCCCGCCGGCGAAGACGCCGCGCACGAGCGCATCGTGCTGTTCACCGACGAGATCCTCAGGACCTACCAGGACACCCGCGACCTTCCCGCCCGCGACGGCACCAGCCGCCTATCGCCCTACCTGGCCGCTGGCGTGCTCTCGCCCCGGCAATGCCTGCATGCGGCGCTGGCGAATAACCATGGCGAGTTCGAGACCGGCAACAGTGGCGCAGTCAGCTGGATCAACGAGCTGCTCTGGCGCGAGTTCTACAAGCACATCCTGGTCGGCTTCCCGCGCGTGAGCCGGCACCGCGCATTCCGCGAAGACACCGAGAAGCTGAAGTGGCGCCAGGACAAGAAGGACCTGGAAGACTGGCAGCAGGGTCGTACCGGCTTCCCCATCATCGACGCCGCCATGCGCCAGTTGCTCGCCACCGGCTGGATGCACAACCGCCTGCGCATGGTGGTGGCGATGTTCCTGACCAAGAACCTGCTGATCGACTGGCGCGAGGGGGAACGCTGGTTCATGCGCCACCTGATCGACGGCGACCTGGCGGCGAACAACGGCGGCTGGCAGTGGAGCGCCTCCACGGGGACCGATGCGGCGCCCTACTTCCGCATCTTCAACCCGATCTCGCAATCCGAGCGCTTCGACCCGGACGGCCGCTTCATCCGCCGCTGGGTTCCGGAGCTGGCCGGACTGCAGGGGCGCGCGCTGCACGATCCGTCGAAGCAGGGCCTGTTCGGGCCTGACGGTTATCCACAGCCGATGTGCGACCTCTCGGCCACGCGGGAGCGGGCGCTGGAGGCGTTCAAAAGCCTCGCAAACTCCCGCTGAGGCCCCCTCTTCGTGGGTGCGGCTGAACCTCGATATGGCGCACATAAAAAAGCCGGGCGCTGGGCCCGGCTTTTTGTCAGCGATCTGTTACAGCGGATGCGTGTAATAAAGGCTGTAGGATTCGATGCCATCGTTCGGCTGGCTGATACCGGCGTTGGAGTAGTGCATGGCCCGGACACCCAAGGCCTGGCCCTCGCCGAAACGCAGGCCGACGCCCAGGCGATCCTCGAAGTTGAAGGCGCCACCCAGGTTCTGGTCGCCGACACGGGAACCGCTGAATACGGCTACGCCGATACCTGCCTCAACGAAGGGTTTGACCTTCTCGCCGGAAAATTCGTAGACGAATACCGGGCTGAAGGACAGCGAGTGGCGGCCACTGGCTTGGTCACCGCCTTCCCAGTAAGTGTAGCCGGCGTCCCAGTAACCGGTGAGGCGGCCCGTCGAAGTTTCCCACCAACTCTTGTCCCAGTCGAAACCCAGGCCCAGTCGGTAGGTCATGTCGTTCTGCCCGGTGAAACCGACAGCGCCGGTCAGGCTGGCTGCCTGCGAAGAGACCATGTATCCGAGAGTCAGAGCTGCCACAGTGGCAAGCGAGAGCAGTTTCTTCATCGAAACGTCCTTTATTAGAAAGCTGAATGAAAAATCCCCGCGAATAGCTGGCAATTATAAGGCCATTTGTCAGCATTTACTGACAGACCAAAGTAGATAGCTAGCTATTTTTCCATCAGCCAGGGAAGTGACTGACAGGTTCGTCAGTTCCCCAGAGCACTGGCAATACCGGTTCAAAGGCTTCGACTGCGCCGCTGGTCCATAGCTCAATTTTTTTTGCGTGGCCTTCAGCCAGCATCCCCCGTGCCTGCAGCACCCGCTCAAGCTGGCGAGCTACGGCAGCCCCCGTGTCGATCAGCGAAACGTCGGCCGGCACCAGTTGGCGCAGCAGCGGGCGCAAAAAAGGATAGTGCGTGCAGCCCAGGATCAGCGTGTCGCAGCCTTCGGCCAGCAACGGCGCAACATAACTCATCAGCAGTTCACGGGTCTGGGGGCCGTCCAGATCGCCCAGCTCGATGCGCTCCACCAACCCAGGACAAGGCTGGGTGATAACCCTCACATCGCTGGCGAAACGATTCAGCAACGCGGCGAATCGCGCACTCTTCAAGGTCCCGGTGGTGGCGAGTACGCCCACCACACCGCTGCGGGTCGCCTCGGCGGCGGGCTTCACCGCCGGCTCCATGGCAACGATGGGCAGCTGTGGATAAAGCTCGCGCAGGTCGGCGGCCGCAGCGGCCGTTGCAGTGTTGCAGGCCAGCACCAACGCCTTGGCGCCACGGCCCAGAAGGAATTCGGCGATGGCACGGCAACGCGCGCGGATGTACTCGGGAGTCTTCTCGCCGTAGGGCACATGGCCGCAGTCGGCAAGATAGATCAGCGATTCATGGGGCAGCCGCGCGCGGATTTCGTGGAGGACGCTCAGGCCGCCCACGCCGGAGTCGAACACACCGACCGGCGCGGCATCAGCCATGCGCCGCTCCGCACACGGCGCACTGCGGATCGCGCTTGACCCGCAGCTCGCGGAAGCGCGAGCCCAGCGCATCGATCAGCAGCAGGCGGCCCACCAGCGGCTCGCCGAAACCAGCCAGCAGCTTCAGCGCTTCCAATGCCTGCAGGCTGCCCACCAGGCCCACCAGCGGACCGACCACGCCGGCCTCGCTGCAAGTCAGCTCGGCTTCGCTGCCATGGCCATAGAGGCAGTGGTAGCAGGGGCTTTCCTCACGGCGCGGGTCAAACACCGAGAGCTGCCCTTCCAGGCGAATGGCCGCGCCACTCACCAGCGGCTTCTTCGCGGCAACGCAGGCGGCGTTGACCGCCTCCCGGGTGCCGAAGTTGTCGCAGCAATCCAGCACAAGGTCGACGGCGCCAACCGCGGCCTTGAGGGAGTCGGCGTCCAGCGCCTGGCGATGGGCGACCAGCTTCACGTCCGGATTGATCGCCGTGAGGCGGGCAATGGCGGAATCCACCTTGCTCACTCCCACGCTGTTGCTGTCATGGATGATCTGCCGCTGCAGGTTGGTCAGGTCGACCGTATCGAAGTCCGCCAGGTGCAGCTCGCCAACGCCGGCGGCGGCCAGGTACAACGCCACCGGAGCGCCGAGGCCGCCGAGGCCGACGATCAGTACGCGGCTATCTTTCAGGCGTAATTGGCCGTCCACGTCGATCTGTGGCAGCAGTATCTGCCGGCTGTAACGCAGCAGTTCGTTGTCGGTCAGCATGTCCAGCGCCCCAGGCTGATGCGCTCGTGGCCACCCAGGTCGCGGCGACTTTCCACGGCAGTGAAGCCACGGCCTTGCAGCAGGTCGCGCACGGCGTCAGGTTGGTCGAAGCCGTGCTCGAGCATCAGCCAGCCGCCGTTTTCCAGGTGGTCCGGCGCCTGGTCGATGATCAGGCGGATATCGTCCAGCCCGTCCTGCCCGGAGACCAGCGCGCTCGAAGGCTCGAAGCGCACGTCGCCCAGCTTGAGGTGCGGGTCGGTACTGGGAATGTAGGGTGGGTTGCTGACGATCAGCGAGAAGCGCTCGCCATCGACCGCAGAGAACCAGTGACTGGCACGGAAGGCGACATTGGTCAGGCGCAGCCGTTCGCGGTTGCGCTCGGCCAGGGCCACGGCCTCGGGAATGCGGTCCACACCCAGCACTTGCCAGCTCAGGCGCTCACAGGCCAGCGCGAGGGCGATGGCGCCAGTGCCGGTGCCCAGGTCGAGCACGCGGGAAGGCGAGGCCGGCAGCAGCGCCAGCGCGGTCTCCACCAGCAGTTCGGTGTCCGGGCGCGGGATCAGGGTATGCGGCGCGACTTCCAGGTCCAGGCTCCAGAAGCCCTGGCGGCCAAGGATGTAGGCCACCGGCTCGCCGGCTAGGCGGCGCGCCAGGTAGCGGTCGAAGAGGTCGTGCGCCTCGCGGCTGACCACGCGTTCGGGCCAGGTGCGCAGGAAGCTGCGCGGTTTGCCCAACGCGGCGGCGAGCAACAGCTCGGCATCCAGGCGCGCACTGGGCGAGTCCGGCAATTGCGCCTCGTTGAGCAGAGTCATGATGGTTGCCATGGTCTGTCGCTCTCTTAATCGCCGAGCGCGGCCAGCTGGTCGGCCTGGAACTCTTGCAGCAAGGGCTCGATCACTTGCTCCACCGCGCCTTCCATCACTTCGCCCAGGGAATACAGGGTCAGGTTGATGCGGTGATCGGTGACGCGCCCTTGAGGGAAATTGTAGGTGCGGATGCGCTCGGAGCGATCACCCGAACCGACCAGCAGCTTGCGCGTGCTGGCGATCGCCTGCTGGGCCGCAGCCTGCTGCTGGTCGTTGAGCTTGGCCGCCAGCCAGGCCATGGCCTTGGCGCGGTTCTTGTGCTGCGAACGCTCTTCCTGGCACTCGACCACAATGCCCGACGGAATGTGCGTGATGCGCACCGCCGAGTCGGTCTTGTTCACGTGCTGGCCGCCGGCACCGGAGGAGCGGTAGGTGTCCACGCGCAGGTCGGCCGGGTTGATCTCGATGGCCGCCTGTTCGTCCGGCTCGGGCAGCACCGCGACGGTGCACGCCGAGGTGTGGATACGACCCTGGGACTCGGTCGCCGGCACACGCTGCACGCGGTGTGCGCCGGACTCGAACTTGAGCTTGGCGAAGACGCTTTCGCCCTCGACGCGGGCAATCACTTCCTTATAGCCGCCATGCTCTCCCTCGTTCTCGGACATGACTTCCACACGCCAGCCCTGCTTCTCGGCGTAGCGCGAGTACATGCGGAACAGGTCGCCGGAGAAGATCGCGGCTTCGTCGCCGCCGGTGCCGGCGCGGATTTCCAGGAAGACGTTGCGGCCGTCGTTGGGGTCCTTGGGCAGCAGCATGCGCTGCAGGCGGTCCTCCAGGCCAACCAGCGCAGTCTTCGCTTCGGCGACCTCCTCCTCGGCCATCTCGCGCAGGTCCGGGTCGCTGTCCTTGAGCAGCGCCTGGGCGCCTTCAAGATCGGACTGCACCTTGCGGAACTCGCGGAAGGCAAGGATCACCGGCTCCACCTCGGCGTACTCACGGGAGTAGGCGCGGAACTTGGTCTGGTCGCTGATCACCTCGGCGTCGCCCAGGAGCGCAGTGAGCTCTTCGAAGCGATCGCTGAGGATATCCAGCTTTTTCAGGAGGGACGCTTTCATCGCTTGTCAGTGCCCTCCTCGAGGGCGAACAGTTCCTGCGCGACGGCCAGCGCATCGATGCGGCCCTCGGCGGAGAGTTTCTTCATCTGCACGCTGGGAGCATGCAGCAATTTATTGGTCAGGCCACGGCTGAGCTGGGCGATGACTTCCATCGGGTCGGCGCCATTGGCCAGCAGACGCTGGGCCTTCTGGGTTTCCTCGTCGCGCAGGCGCTCGGCCTGCTGGCGATAGGCGCGCAGCACGTCGACCGCGGCCAGTTCGCGCAGGCGCTGCATGAACTCGACGACGCCATCGCCGACAAGCTCCTCAGCGGCCTGGGCGGCGCCCTGGCGGCTCTTGAGGTTCTCGGCGACCACTTCGTGGAGGTCGTCGACGCTATAGAGGTAGACGTCTTCCAGCTCGCCGACTTCCGGCTCGATATCGCGCGGCACGGCGATATCGACCATGAACATCGGCTTGTGCCGGCGCTGCTTCAAGGCTCGCTCCACCGCGCCCTTGCCGAGGATGGGCAACTGGCTGGCGGTGGAACTGATGACGATGTCGCTGTTGACCAGCTCGTCCGGCATGTCTGCCAGCAGGATGGCGCGGGCGCCGAACTGCTCGGCCAGTTGGCTGGCGCGCTCCAGGGTGCGGTTGGCGACCACGATGCGCTTCACGCCCTGCTCGTGCAGGTGGCGGGCGACCAGCGTGATGGTCTCGCCGGCGCCGATCAGCAACGCCTGGCTGCGGCTCAGGTCGCTGAATATCTGCCGGGCCAGGCTTACAGCGGCGAATGCGACCGACACCGGGTTCTCGCCGATGGCCGTGTCGGTGCGCACGGTCTTGGCGGTGCTGAAGGTAGCCTGGAACAGGCGCCCGAGCATCGGCCCGACGGTGCCGGCCTCGCGGGCCACCGCGTAGGCGGACTTCATCTGCCCGAGGATCTGCGGCTCGCCCAGTACCATGGAATCCAGGCCGGCCGCCACGCGCATCATGTGGCGCACGGCTTCCTCATCCTGGTGGACGTAGGCGCAGGCGCGCAGGTCATCGATGCCCAGGTTGTGGTAATCGGCCAGCCAGGCCAGCACGTCGCCGGCATCCGGGTGTTCGATCTCCAGGTAGAGCTCGCTGCGGTTGCAGGTGGAGAGGATCGCGGCCTCGCGGCTGGAGGTCAGCCTGCACAGCAGCTGCAGGGCCTCGACCATCTGCTCGGGAGTAAAAGCCACGCGCTCGCGCACGGCCACGGACGCGGTCTTGTGGTTGATGCCGAGGGCAATGAAGGCCATGCAGAATCGCTGATGCTGATCGGAAAGCCCGCAATTGTCCTACTTAGGCCAGTGAAGGACAACCACCCGCGACGTATCGCACACTGCAAATCGTATACAGGCCATCCAGCGGCGCTTGCCCATGGGATTGGCACTTTCCTTATGTCATGATGGTCCCATTTCGCAGGTCAGGCCCTCGTCCTTCCTCTATGAACAAGTCTCTTGCGCTGCTGACTGCTCTGCTGCTGCTCGGCGGCTGCCAGTCTCTTACACAGAAAAATTCCGACAGTGCTTCCGCGGAGAAGGACAAGGCCGCGGCTGCCCAGAAGGACCAGAAGTACGGCTCCTTCAGCGAGGACACGATGTTCTCGCTGCTGACCGCCGAACTGGCCGGCCAGCGCAACCGCTTCGACATCGCCCTCGCCAACTATGTCGAGCAGGCCAAGGAAACCCGCGATCCGGGCGTCGCCGAGCGCGCGTTCCGCATCGCCGAATACCTGGGCGCCGACCAGGAAGCCCTGGACACCTCGCTGATCTGGGCCAAGGCCGCGCCGGACAACCTCGACGCCCAGCGCGCCGCCGCCATCCAGCTGGCGCGCACCGGGCAGTACGACGAATCCATGGTGTACATGGAGAAAGTCCTCAATGGCCAGGGCGACACCCACTTCGACTTCCTCGCGCTGTCCGCCGCCGAGACCGACCCGGATACCCGCGCAGGCCTATTGCAGAGCTTCGATCGCCTGTTGAAGAAGTACCCGGACAACGGCCAGTTGCTGTTCGGCAAGGCCCTGCTGCTGCAACAGGACGGCCGCCCGCAGGAAGCCCTGCACCTGCTCGAAGACAATTCCGCCAGCAAGCACGACGTCGCCCCGCTGCTGCTGCGCGCCCGCCTGCTGCAGAGCATGAAGCGCAGCGATGAAGCGCTGCCACTGCTCAAGGCCGGCATCAAGGAACACCCGGACGACAAGCGCGTCCACCTCGCCTACGCCCGCCTGCTGGTGGAGCAGAACCGCCTGGAAGACGCCAAGGCCGAGTTCTCCGCGCTGGTCGAGCAATTCCCCGATGACGACGACCTGCGCTTCTCCCTGGCCCTGGTCTGCCTCGAAGCCCAGGCCTGGGACGAGGCCAAGGTCTACCTGCAGGAACTGGTGGAGCGCGACAGCCACGTCGACTCCGCCCACTTCAACCTGGGCCGCCTGGCCGAGGAGCAGAAGGACCCGGAAACCGCGCTCAAGGAGTACGCCCTGGTCGGACCGGGCAACGACTTCCTCCCGGCCCAGCTGCGCTCCACCGAGATCCTGCTGGACCAGAAACGCTATGACGATGCCTCGCGCCGCCTCGCCGAAACCCGCGACCGCCAACCGGACTACGCCATCCAGCTGTACCTGATCGAAGCGGAAGGCCTGTCCAACCGCGACCAGGTCGATCGCGCCTGGAGCGTCATCCAGCAAGGCCTCAAGCAGTTCCCGGACGACCTCAACCTGCTCTACACCCGTTCCATGCTCGCCGAGAAGCGCAACGATCTCGCACAGATGGAGCAGGACCTGCGCCTGATCATCCAGCGCGAGCCGGACAACGCCATGGCGCTCAACGCGCTGGGCTACACCCTGGCCGACCGCACCACCCGCTACAGCGAAGCCCGCGACCTGATCCAGAAGGCCCACTCGCTGAACCCGGACGACCCGGCGATCCTCGACAGCCTGGGCTGGGTGAATTATCGCCTGGGCAACCTCAGCGAAGCGGAAACTTACCTGCGCAAGGCGCTGGAACGCTTCCCCGACCACGAAGTGGCCGCACACCTGGGCGAAGTACTCTGGGCCCAGGGCAAGCAGAGCGAAGCCCGCAAGGTCTGGGCCACCGCCCTGCAAAGCCAGCCTGACAGCGCCGTCCTGCGCGACACCATGTTGCGCCTGACCGGCTCCGGAACCCTCTGATTTATGCGTTTACGTCACCTGATCGGCGCTGCCGCGCTGGCCCTGCTGGCCGGCTGCTCCAGCTTCGGCCCCCACGAAGCCCTGGAAGGCCAGGGCAACGCCACCGCCTGGAATGCCCACAAGGCCCGTATCGCCACCCTCGACGGCTGGCAGATCGACGGCAAGGTCGGCATCCGCGCGCCCAAGGATTCGGGCAGCGGCACCCTGTTCTGGCTGCAGCGCCAGGACTACTACGACATCCGCCTGTCCGGCCCGCTCGGCCGCGGCGCCGCGCGGCTGACCGGCCGCGAAGGCGCCGTGACCCTCGAAGTCGCCGGCCAGGGCCGCTATGAAGCCGCCTCCCCCGAAGAGCTGCTGGAACAGCAGATGGGCTGGCGCCTGCCGGTTTCCCACCTGCTCTGGTGGATTCGCGGCCTGCCCGCCCCGGACAGCAAGAGTCGCCTGACCCTCGACAGC
Source organism: Pseudomonas sp. AU12215 (assembly GCF_001675465.2). Classification (NCBI taxonomy): domain Bacteria; kingdom Pseudomonadati; phylum Pseudomonadota; class Gammaproteobacteria; order Pseudomonadales; family Pseudomonadaceae; genus Pseudomonas; species Pseudomonas sp. AU12215. The sequence goes on along the minus strand of NZ_MACM02000029.1, from coordinate 26,346 downwards.
GACAGCCGCCTGGCCAGGCTGCAACAGGACGGCTGGGACGTGGAATACATCCGCTACAGCGAACAGAACGGCTACTGGCTGCCCGAGCGCCTGAAGCTGCACGGCCAGGACCTGGACGTCACCCTGGTGGTGAAAACCTGGCAACCGCGCCAGCTGGGCCAGGCGAGCCAGCAGTGACATGCAAGACCGCCTGACCCTGCCGGCACCGGCCAAGCTCAACCTGTTCCTGCACATCACCGGTCGCCGCGCCGACGGCTACCACGAGTTGCAGACCCTGTTCCAATTTCTCGATCATGGCGACGAACTCCAGTTCGCTGTGCGCGAGGACGGCGAAATCCGCCTGAACACCGACATCGCAGGCGTGCCCCACGACAGCAACCTGATCGTGAAAGCCGCACGCCGGCTGCAGGAACAATCCGGCACGAAGCTGGGCGCCGATGTCTGGCTGGACAAGCGCCTGCCCATGGGCGGCGGCATTGGCGGCGGCAGTTCCGATGCCGCCACTGCCCTGCTGGCGCTGAATCATTTGTGGTCACTGGGCTGGGACGAAGACCGCCTTGCCGCACTGGGCCTGAGCCTGGGCGCAGACGTCCCGGTATTCGTACGCGGCCGAGCGGCATTTGCCGAAGGCGTCGGCGAGCGACTTACGCCAGTGGAACTCGACGAGCCCTGGTTCCTCGTCGTTGTGCCGCAAGTCTTTGTCTCCACAGCAGAAGTTTTCTCCGATCCCGAGTTGACACGGGATACTCCGCCCATTAAAGTTCGCAGCCTTCTCGGGGTGGACGGTCATAACGACTGCCAGCCGGTCGTCGAGAAGCGTTACCCGGATGTACGTAACGCACTGATCCAGCTAGGTAAATTTACCGAAGCGAGATTGACCGGCACCGGAGCTTGTGTGTTTGGGAGCTTCCCAAACAAGGGCGATGCTGATAAAGTTCGCCGCCAACTTCCGGCCACTCTGCCGAGTTTTGTTGCCCAGGGCCGTAACATCTCGATGTTGCACCGAAAGCTGCAAGGCCAGGCCTGAGAAGCAGTAATGTAATCGGTTGTACGATACAGGGGCGTCGCCAAGCGGTAAGGCAGCAGGTTTTGATCCTGCCATGCGTTGGTTCGAATCCAGCCGCCCCTGCCATTAACCCAAGGGGTTATACGTACAGCGTCAACGAACACATTGCTCCGCAAGTTGTAAGCTACAGGGGCGTCGCCAAGCGGTAAGGCAGCAGGTTTTGATCCTGCCATGCGTTGGTTCGAATCCAGCCGCCCCTGCCATTTTCTTCTGGCTCAACCGGGCCTACCCTCAAGCCGACACAGGTACCGCAGCGTGTCCAAAATGATGGTTTTCACGGGGAACGCCAACCCCGATCTGGCACGCCGTGTCGTACGGCAGCTGCACATCCCCCTCGGTGACGTTTCTGTCGGCAAGTTCTCCGACGGCGAGATCAGCGTTGAAATCAACGAAAACGTTCGTGGTAAGGACGTCTTCCTGATTCAACCGACCTGCGCACCGACCAACGACAACCTGATGGAACTGGTGGTGATGGCCGATGCCTTCCGCCGCTCCTCGGCGACTCGTATCACGGCAGTCATCCCCTACTTCGGTTACGCCCGCCAGGATCGCCGCCCGCGTTCCGCTCGCGTGGCCATCAGCGCCAAAGTCGTTGCCGACATGCTGACCGTCGTAGGCGTCAACCGCGTACTCACCGTTGACCTGCACGCCGACCAGATCCAGGGCTTCTTCGATATCCCCGTCGACAACATCTACGGCTCGCCCGTACTGGTCGACGACATCGAAGACCAGCGCTTCGAGAACCTGATGATCGTCTCCCCGGACATCGGTGGTGTGGTGCGTGCGCGCGCCGTCGCCAAGTCCCTGGGCGTCGACCTGGCCATCATCGACAAACGTCGTCCGAAGGCCAACCAGTCCGAAGTCATGCACATCATCGGTGATGTCGAAGGCCGTACCTGCGTACTGGTCGACGACATGGTCGATACCGCCGGCACCCTCGGCCACGCCGCCAAGGCTCTGAAAGAGCACGGCGCCGCCAAGGTCATCGCCTACTGCACCCACCCGGTGCTGTCCGGCCGCGCCATCGAGAATATCGAGAACTCCGTACTGGACGAGTTGGTGGTGACCAACACCATCCCGCTGTCCGCTGCTGCACAAGCCTGTGGCCGCATCCGCCAGCTGGACATCGCTCCGGTTGTCGCTGAAGCCATGCGCCGCATCAGCAATGAAGAATCGATCAGTGCCATGTTCCGCTAAGGCGGGACAGGCCTGACGTAAAGCGCTTCGCCATGTCGGCGGAGCATCAGCAAAATCGCCCGAACGCTGGTCGCAAGCGTCCGGGCGATCTTGTCATTTTGGAGATAGTCAAATGGTTGATTTTGTACTGAATGCCCAAGAGCGTTCCGACCTGGGGAAAGGTGCGAGCCGCCGCCTGCGTCGTAATGCTGGCCTGATCCCGGCTGTGATCTACGGTGGCGAAAAAGCCCCGCAATCCGTCACCCTGGAACTGCGCGAGATTTCCAAACTGCTGGAAAACGAGGCTGCCTTCAGCCACGTGATCAGCCTGAACGTCGGTTCCGCCAAGGAAACCGTACTGATCAAGGCCCTGCAGCGCCATCCGTCCAAAGGCTTTGTCATGCACGCTGACTTCCAGCGCGTCGTTGCCGGCCAGAAGCTGACCGCTCACGTTCCGCTGCACTTCCTGAACGAAGCCACTGCTGCTGGCGTCAAGACTGGCGGCGGCGAGATCTCCCACGTGATCTCCGAAGTCGAAGTTTCCTGCCTGCCGAAAGACCTGCCGGAATTCATCGAAGTCGACCTGGCCAAAGTAGAACTGGGTCAGATCGTTCACCTGTCCGACCTGAAACTGCCCAAAGGCGTAGAGCTGGTGCAACTGGCCCACGGTAACGACCTGGCCGTCGCCAACATCCACGCTTCCCGCGTAGTGAAAGAAGAAGGTGAAGGCGAAGCTGCTGCCGAGTAATCGCGCGCACCATTGCCTTTAAGGAAGGGGCCCCCGTCGTGACTGCCGTACAACTGATCGTTGGCCTGGGAAATCCAGGCCCTGAATACGACCAGACCCGGCATAACGCGGGGGCCCTTTTCGTTGAGCGACTGGCGGACGCGCAACGCGCGAACCTGTCTCTCGACAAGAAGTACTTCGGCCTGGTCGGCAAGTTCAGCCACAAGGGCCGCGACGTTCGTCTACTGATTCCCACCACCTACATGAACCGCAGCGGCCAGGCCGTGGCGGCGCTCGCCGGATTCTTCCGCATTCCGGTCGAAGCCATCCTGGTGGCCCACGACGAACTCGACATGCCTCCCGGCGTCGCCAAGCTCAAGAAGGGCGGCGGACACGGCGGGCACAACGGACTGCGCGACATCATCGCCCAGCTCGGCAACCAGAACGGTTTCCATCGCCTGCGGCTTGGCATCGGCCATCCGGGGCACAGCAGCCTGGTTTCCGGTTTCGTTCTCGGCCGCGCCCCGCGCGCCGAACAGGAACTGCTCGATACCAGCATCGACTTCGCCCTCGGCGTGCTGCCGGAAATGCTCGACGGGGATTGGACCCGCGCGATGCAGAAGCTGCACAGCCAGAAGGCCTGATTACACCTCTATTTCCGCCACGTGGCGCGAGGGACCTAGCATGGGATTCAACTGCGGCATCGTCGGCCTGCCCAACGTCGGCAAGTCCACCCTGTTCAACGCCCTGACCAAATCCGGCATCGCGGCGGAAAACTTCCCCTTCTGCACCATCGAGCCGAACAGCGGCATCGTGCCGATGCCCGACGCCCGCCTCGATGCGCTGGCCGAGATCGTCAAGCCCGAGCGCGTGATCCCGACCACCATGGAGTTTGTCGACATCGCCGGCCTGGTAGCCGGCGCGTCCAAGGGTGAAGGCCTGGGCAACAAGTTCCTCGCCAACATCCGCGAGACCGACGCCATTGCCCACGTCGTGCGCTGCTTCGAAGACGAGAACGTCATCCACGTCTCCAACAGCGTCGACCCCAAGCGCGACATCGAAATCATCGACCTCGAACTGATCTTCGCCGACCTCGACAGCTGCGAGAAGCAACTGCAGAAGGTCGCGCGCAACGCCAAGGGCGGCGACAAGGACGCCTTGGTCCAGAAAGCCCTGCTGGAAAAGCTCATCCCCCACTTCAGCGAAGGCAAACCCGCCCGCTCGCTGATGAAGAACATGGGCGATGACGAGAAGCGCGTCGTGCGCAGCTTCCACCTGCTGACCAGCAAGCCGGTGATGTACATCGCCAACGTCGCCGAAGACGGCTTCGAGAACAACCCGCACCTGGACGTCGTCCGCGCCATCGCCGAAGAAGAAGGCGCCATGGTCGTACCGGTGTGCAACAAGATCGAAGCCGAGATCGCCGAACTCGACGACGGCGAAGAGAAGGACATGTTCCTCGAAGCCCTCGGCCTCGAAGAACCCGGCCTGAACCGCGTGATCCGCGCCGGCTACGAACTGCTGCACCTGCAGACCTACTTCACCGCTGGCGTGAAGGAAGTCCGCGCCTGGACCGTGCGCGTCGGCGCCACCGCCCCGCAGGCTGCGGCTGTGATCCACACCGACTTCGAAAAAGGCTTCATCCGGGCCGAAGTCGTCGCCTACGACGATTTCATCCAGTTCAAGGGCGAACAGGGTGCGAAAGAAGCCGGCAAATGGCGCTTGGAAGGCAAGGAGTACATCGTCAAGGACGGTGACGTGATGCACTTCCGCTTCAACGTCTGAGTCGCCCAGCCGTTTTCCTGATGTTTCATGAAACACCGGGAAGGTATGTAAATCCCAATAAAACCGCGCAGTTGCGCGGTTTTATTGTTTCATAGTGCTGCTCCAAGTTTCCCGAGCAGTCAAAGCATGCCTGAGTACGATGGTGAGTACAGTTTTTGGATGGCGTGCGAATAAATGAGTATAGTGACGCTGTCGCCATGACAAGGAGTCAGCCACCATGCTTACCGACGCGCACTGCCGCAACGCCAAGCCCAAGGAGAAGCTCTACCGCTTGAATGATCAGCGCGGGCTCTACCTCGAAGTCAAGCCCAACGGAGTCAAGGCTTGGCGATACCGCTTCACACTGGATGGCAAGGCCAGCATGTTTGCGCTTGGCGAATACCCTGCCGTTACGCTCTCTGAAGCCAGGGAACGCAGCGAGGCCGCACGCAAACTGGTCAAGCAAGGCATCAATCCCGCCCAGCAAAGGCAGCTCGACCGCATCCGGCAAGCCAGCGAAGCAAAGAACACCTTCGAGATCGTCGCCAAGGAGTGGCTGCAGACAAAGGACTGGGAAGATGTCACCAAGAACCGGCGTCTGGATATGCTGGAGCGCGTGGTGTTCCCCAGTATCGGCAATATGCCGGCTCGCGAAATAACGCCAGCCCATGTCCTGGACATCCTGCAGAAAACAGCAAAGCGTGGCGCCCCCACGGTCGCCGCCGAGGCGCGGCGCACCATGTCCGCCGTATTCGAGTTCGCCGTCGCCACCCTGCGAGCGGACAGCGACCCGGTTTGGCCGGTACGCAAGGCGCTACCAGCAAACAAGACCCAGCACAAACCGGCGCTGAGTAAAGAGCAGATCGGCAAACTGCTGAGTGACGTCGCAAACCACCGTTGCAGCTTTCAGGTAAGTCATTGCATGCAACTGATGTGGTGGACCTTGGCGCGACCGAGCGAAGTGGCCGAAGCGGCTTGGGATGAGTTTGACCTTGAGAAGGCTGTTTGGCGTATCCCGGCGCAGCGCATGAAAGCGCGCAAGGAGCACGTCGTGCCTCTGCCACGACAGGCAGTGGAGATGCTCAAAGGACTGCATGCCATTACCGGCAACCGCAAGCACCTGTTTCCTGGCCGGGATGATCGCAACGCCCCTATGTCCGCCGCATCGCTTCGCCAGGCGCTCAAGGTTTTGGGGTGGAGTGGCGCTTATAGCCCACACGCCACGCGGACCAGCGGCAGTACCCGTCTTAACGAGATGGGCTACCGCCCCGATGCCATCGAGGCGCAGCTTGCCCATGCCGACCAGAACAATGTGCGTCGTACCTACAACCACGCCACCTATTTCGATGAGCGCCGCACCATGATGCAGGAATGGGCGGACAGATTGGACGAATGGAAAGAGCAAGCACAGGCATGACCACAAAGATCATGGCTCCAGATATTCCCAACTCCGATGCCGTCGCCGAGCTGCGCACCAGAGCAGAGGCAACCTGCGACCGATATGGCGTTCAGCGCCGCGAGCAATGTGTAAATGCTTTTCTGCGGCTGGCAGAAAGTTTTCGTTGGCGTACGATGCCGCCCCCTGAAATTGAAGAAGGCACACTTGAGCAACTAAAAAGACTCCGAGATGCGGCGTCCCGGTTAAGCAAGGCGCTTCGAAGCCTGGACGAAGAGTCGGCAGCGCTATTACCCGAATTTCTGAGGAAGGACCTGCCTACCCATAAGCTGTTCTGCGAGTCGCTACACTCCGTGAGCAGGCAACTATCAGCGTCCGGAGCAAGCAGAGAACATGAGGCCAAGGAACTGATCGCGAAGCAATTTATCGTCACCTGCCAGCAATTCAGAATTCCGATCAAGTGGAGCAAGGAGTTCGAGTACCACTCGGTGAACAGCAAGAACGAGCCATCCGCCTATCTCCTCGGCGCCATCTATGCTGCAGGCGGCATGAAGGCCGATGCTGAAACCACGCCTGCTCATCGCGCCAATCACTATCTGGGGCGTTTCAGCAAAGGATTTACCGTCGCTATCGATGGAGTTGTAGTCAGGGTGCTGCTGAAGAAAACAGTGATAGAGCCCAATCTTTACATGTCCCAGATAATGAAAGCCGTCTCCGAGGGACGTGAACCAACCCTGCCCACAAGCAGCATCCTTACGGCATCTTGCCAAGGATACGAGCTTGGATTGTCTCGGCCATTTTGTGAAACATTCGACTGGCACAGCTGAGGCCACTGCTCGACACCGGTTTGCATGCTGGGTGATTTCAGGCCCGAGAATAGGGAGTGCAGGTGACAACCGTGCTCCCTGACTTCATAACCAGATCTTTTGCATGATCCCTTCGTGTTTCAACACGTTAAGAGGAACAGCATGCAAATCATCAAGACGCAGGATGTCTGCACGAAGATCTCGGTCAGCCGGACAACCCTATGGCGACTTTGCCAGACTGAAGATTTTCCAAAGCCAGTTCGGCTAGGCCCTGGCGGCCGTTCGATTGGCTTTTTTGCCCACGAGATCGAGGCGTGGCTTGAGACCCAGGCGGCGGAGCGTGAGCACGCCGGTTGTCTGGCTCGCCAGAGGGCGAAGTCATGAGCCGCATCCGCATTGACGACTCCGCCGAATACTGGTGGTCTCTGCCTTGCAGCCTGTTACGCGACTCCCGGTTGAGCTATGAAGCCCGAGGCGTGGCTTGCCACTTGCTCTCGCTAGGCCGTAACTGGCAGTTGCGCGCTGTCGCACTGCCGCGCGTGCTGCACGATCAGTCGCGAGCGAAAGGCCATCTTGGGCGAGACCTTTGCCGCCGCATCCTGCGCGAGCTTGAAGATGCCGGCTACCTGGCGCGGAGGAAGTTTCAGGACGAGGAAGGGCTTTGGCGATGGGAGTCCGTGTTGACACCCGTTTCGCAAAAGGCGCCACAGACATCCATGGCCGGCTTGGCCGGCGACGGAGAAACCGTGGACGGCACATCCGTCGCCGGTCAGGGCGGTGATATAGGTGTAGGTGAATACAAGGAAGAAGTAGTAGTTAAAAATATAAAACCACTACTACAGACCGGGGCTGTGGATAACTCTCAGAAAATTGGCGAGGCTTCCGCGCCCTTGGACTTGTCGCACCCTTCCCTTCTACCCTACCTGCGCGTCATAGGCGACGTAACCCGCCGCTTCGGGCCCTCGCTCACGGCAGAACAGATACAGCTTGTCGCCGACGAGCTGGCTGGCGTGCTATCGGCGGCCGGCAGTGGCAAGCATGCGGGCATCCGCTCCGTCCGCTCATGGTTGCTGGCCGTGATGAATAGCGCTGTCGCGGGAGAATTCATCGCTGAGTTCGCGCCGAATATCGCTCGCTGGCGAAAGAACCGACAGGAGGCGATGGAAGTAGCGGCATCGCGCCCCACTGTGCAACAGTCAGAAGCCGAGCGTCAAAAAGCTAAGGCTGAACGCGCAAAGGCCATCGCCGATTTGAAAGCGATGTTTCATGGCCGGAAGCAATGATCGACGCGGATGAGATGCTTACGCTGATCGAATCGTGCCGGCGCGAGATGCAAGCCATGCTCCCGGCCGATGAGTTTGCCAGCTTGAGTAGCAAGACCAGGCAAGACTATCGCCAGCTCGGCCGAACGCTGCTGTTGCGTGCCCGCTACGCCGAAGGTGGAATGGCCGAAGTCATCACGGCCACCCAGCGTCCGACAACCTACTACAAGCGCGTCGCAGCGCTTCGCTACTGCCTGTACGCCGATCTTGTCGAGCGCCTGAAAAGCCTGCATTCCGCGCTCTCTGCTCAACCTGTGGACGAGTTGCAAGTCATGGCCATCCAAGCCCAATTGCAACAACAGCGTGCATTTCTGCGCGAGTTCGATATGGCCCGGCAAAGCGGCTCTGCCGGTGAGCGCCGCAAGCGTGCCAGCAAGCGGCAAGCCTTGCGCGGCCTCCCCGGCGACTGGCGCGAGCAACTGTATCGGCGCGCTGCGAAAGGCAAGTATGCCGATGCGACTCTGGTCGCCGCGCTGACCGGCTGCCGCCCGGAAGAGCTCCGGCAAGGCGTGTACATTCGCCGGGTGGACAATCCGCGCAGCGGCATGGGCGAGATCAGATTCGAGATCGATGGCGCCAAGGTCAAGGCGCATCAAGGCCAGCCGCACCGCTTGATCGCCTATGGCGCACACGATCCCCATCCATTGCTGGAGGCGCTGCGCATCCGGCTAGCGGGGCGGCGGGAATTGCTCGTTTGCATTGACAGCCCGGTCAACTTCACCGTCGAAGTCCGTCGGCTAGCACATAGCCTCTGGCCGAAGCACAAGCACGCTATCACGGCTTACTGCCTGCGCCACCAATGGGCAGCCGACCTGAAACGGCACGCGGCTGCGGACTCAGTCAGCCAGGGGCTGGGACATGCCAGCGCCAAGACACGGCGACACTACGGCCAAGCCAATCAGGCCAGCAGCCGGCATGCACTGCAACCCATCGTCATCGAGGCTGAGCGCCCTGTAAAGCCGACCGCCGCTAAGGTGCCGTGTTATCGAGCAGCCTCAAGCACGGAATCTACGCCCTGACGAGAATCGTGGCGAGGTGGAGCAAAATGCAGTACATTTGCATGACATTACTGACGAGACGCTGCCATGTCACGCCTGAAGGACGAAACCCTATCCATCCGCACCTCCGCTGAGATCAAGCAGCTTTTGCGCTTGGCGGCTGAGCGCGAGCGCCGCTCGGTGGCTTCGATGATCGAAATCCTGGTGCTGGAGTATGCCCGCGCGCACGATCTGCACGCCGATGGCCTCGCGAAAACGCCAGTCAGGAGCACGCCATCCAAATGACGCAAGCAGCTTCGACAATCACACTCAACCAGCTTGAAAGCCACCTCTGGGAATCCGCCAACATCCTGCGCGGCCCGGTGGATGCGGCTGACTTTAAGACCTACATCTTCCCGCTGCTGTTCTTCAAGCGCATCTGCGACGTCTGGGACGAGGAGTACCAGGAGATCGTCGATGAGACCGGCGACGAGCAACTGGCCTGGTTTCCGGAGTCGCACCGCTTCCAGATCCCGGAAGACTGCCACTGGAACGACGTTCGCACCAAGGCCAGCAATGTCGGGACGGCCCTTCAGCGCGCGATGCGCGAGATTGAGAAAGCCAACCCCGACACCCTGTACGGCGTGTTCGGCGATGCCCAGTGGTCAAACAAGGAGCGGCTGTCCGATGCCTTGCTCAAGGACCTGATCGAGCATTTCTCCAAGCTGCCGCTTGGCAACAAGAACGTCAACTCGGACCTGCTCGGCGACGCCTACGAATACCTGATCAAGAAGTTCGCCGACGCCACCAACAAGAAGGCCGGCGAGTTCTACACCCCGCGCAGCGTCGTTCGGCTGATGATCGACATGCTCGATCCCAAGGAAGCCGAAACCATCTACGACCCGGCCTGCGGTACCGGCGGCATGTTGCTGGCCGCCGTGCAGCACGTGAAGGAACAGCATGGCGACGTGAAGCGGCTGTGGGGCAAGCTGTACGGACAAGAGAAAAACCTCACCACCTCATCCATCGCGCGGATGAACCTGTTCCTTCACGGCATTGAAGATTTCCAGGTGGTGCGCGGCGACACGCTGCGCAACCCGGCCTTCTTCGAGGTCGATCGGCTGGCCACCTTCGACTGCGTCATCGCCAATCCGCCGTTTTCGCTGGAAAAGTGGGGCGAGGACCTGTGGCTGAACGATCCCTTCGGCCGCAATTTTGCCGGTCTGCCGCCTTCATCCAGCGGTGACTTCGCGTGGGTGCAGCACATGGTCAAGTCGATGGCCGACGTCAGCGGCCGCATGGCTGTGGTGCTGCCCCAGGGCGCCCTGTTCCGCAAAGGTGTGGAAGGCAACATCCGCCAGAAGCTGCTGGAGATGGATCTGGTCGAGGCGGTGATCGGCTTGGCGCCCAACCTTTTCTACGGCACCGGGCTCGCCGCGTGCATCCTGGTTCTGCGCAAGCGCAAGCCGGCCAAGCACAAGAAGAAGGTGCTGATCGCCGATGCGTCGCGCCTGTTCCGCCGGGGCCGCGCGCAAAACTATCTGGAGCCCGAGCACGCCACCGAAATCCTCAGCTGGTATCGCGGCTTTGCTGACGTGCAGGACGCGGCCCGGGTAGTCAGTCTCGACGAGATCAAAGCCGAGGACTGGACGCTGAACATCTCGCGCTATGTTCTTCCGCCATTGCAGGAAGACATCCCGCCGCTGCCCGCTGCCATCGCGGCATTCAAGGACGCGCTCACCCGCTGCCGTGAAGCCGAAGAGCGGCTCGCGCAGGTCATGACTGAAGGGGGATGGCTGCAATGAGTTCGGACCGCCCATTCAAAGACAACAAGATATTTACTGAAGAACTGGCTAATGCTGCGCGCGCTCGACTGAAGGAAAAGTTTGCCCAGATGGAACAAGAGAAAGCTCGTAGCACCAAACGCATCAGCCAACAGGAACTCGAAAGCTACCTGTGGGGCGCCGCCGTGCTGCTGCGCGGCCTCATCGACGCGGGTGACTACAAGCAGTTCATCTTCCCGCTGCTGTTTTACAAGCGGGTCTCGGATGTCTGGGACGAGGAATACCAGGCGGCGCTGGCCAACTCAGGCGGTGACCTCTCTTACGCGCAGTTCGCGGAGAACCACCGCTTCCAGATTCCCGAGGGCGCGCACTGGAACGATATACGCCAGACCCCGAAGAACGTCGGTGCCGCCATCCAGAAGGCCATGCGCGCCATCGAAAGCGCCAACCCGGATCTGCTCGACGGCATCTTCGGCGATGCGCCGTGGACCAACCGCGAGCGCCTGCCCGATGAAACGCTGAAAAACCTGATCGAGCATTTTTCGACCCAGACACTCTCAGTGGCCAACGTGCCCGAAGACGAGCTCGGCAACGCCTACGAGTACCTGATCAAGAAGTTCGCGGACGACTCAGGCCACACGGCAGCCGAGTTCTATACCAACCGCACCGTCGTCCACCTGATGACGCAACTCCTGGCACCGCAGGCGGGTGAGTCGATCTACGATCCTACCTGTGGCACCGGCGGCATGCTGATCTCGGCCTTGGACGAAGTGAAGCGCTCGGGCGGCGAGTACCGCACGCTCAAGCTCTACGGGCAAGAGCGCAATCTCATCACCTCATCCATTGCCCGCATGAACCTGTTCCTGCATGGCGTGGAGGACTTCGAGATCATTCGGGGTGACACCCTGGCCGAACCCAAACACATCGAAGGCGATCGCCTGCGCCAGTTCGACGTGATCCTGGCCAACCCCCCGTACTCCATCAAGCAGTGGAATCGCGAGGCCTGGAGCAGTGACAAGTGGGGCCGTAACTCGCTGGGTACGCCGCCGCAGGGCCGCGCCGATTACGCCTTCCAGCAGCACATCCTGACCAGCCTCACCGCCAAGGGGCGCTGCGCCGTGCTCTGGCCCCACGGCGTGCTGTTCCGTAACGAAGAACAGTCCATGCGCGCCAAGATGGTCGAGCAGGACTGGGTCGAGGCCGTCATCGGCTTGGGCCCCAACCTGTTCTACAACTCCCCGATGGAGTCGTGCATCCTCATCTGCAACCGCAAGAAGGCCGCCGCTCGCAAGGGCAAGGTGATCTTCATCGACGCGGTGAATGAGGTCACCCGGGAGCGGGCGCAGAGCTTTCTGAAGCCCGAGCACCAGCAGCGCATCCTGACCGCTTACAAGACGTTTGCCGATGTGCCCGGTTTCGCCAAGGTCGCCACTCTGGCCGAAATCGGTGCCAATGCCGGCAACCTCTCGATCCCGCTGTACGTGAAGCGCATTGCTGCCGCCATCGCCACCGACAGCAATGGTGACGCGGTATCGCTGCGCTCTGCCTGGGACCAATGGCAAACCGATGGCCGCGCGTTCTGGCAACAGATGGATGCGCTGGTCGAAACGCTCGATGGTCTCGTCGCTCAGGAGGCTGCCGATGCGTAGCGCTACCGATCTACTGGATGAACTCAATGCGGTGGACGAGTCCGCCCGCATCGAAGCCAAGCGTGCCAGCGACATGGGTAAATCGGTGATGGAAACGGTCATCGCCTTTGCCAACGAGCCCAGCCTGGATGGCGGCTACCTGCTACTGGGCGTGGACTGGGCGATCAACGACAAGGGCGATACCGTGTACCGGCCGGTGGGGTTGCCCGATCCGGACAAGGTGCAGCGTGATCTCGCCAGCCAGTGTGCCAGCATGCTCAACGTCGCTCTGCGGCCAGAGATGCAGTTGGAGCAGGTGGGTGGCAAGACGCTGCTGGTGGTGTATGTGCCCGAGGCTGACGTCACTCACAAACCCATCTACAAAAAAGCTACGGGCCTACCAGGCGGCGCTTACCGCCGCATCGGCTCAAGCGACCAGCGCTGCGTCGATGAAGACCTCTGGGTGTTGCGTGGTGAAAGCCAGCCCTTGCATGGCCCTGATTCAAGCATTCTTTCTGATGCCCGCGCCGACGACTTTGACCCGACCGCCATTGCCGCGTATCGGCGTGAGCGTGCCCGCATCAACCCCCAGGCCGAAGAGCTGGACTATGGCGACGAAGACATGCTCGAAGCCCTGGGGGCACTAAGGCGTGTGGATGGTGTTTTGCAACCCACATTGGCTGGCATCGTTTTGTTCGGTAAACCGCTAGCTTTGCGCAGATTGCTGCCCATGGTGCGTATTGACTACATACGTGTACCGGGCAACGAATGGGTCGAAGATCCAGAAAATCGCTTCCAATCCATCGACATCCGCAAGCCCCTGATACTGGCATTGCCGCTCGCCGAAGCCAGCATTATTGATGAGCTGCCTAAAGGCTTTCGCCTGCCAGAGGGCCAGCTACAGAGCGTGCAAGAGCCCATTCTGCCGCGCAAGGTGATCCGCGAGGCGCTGGCCAATGCCGCCATGCACCGCAACTACACCCTACACAGCCCAACGCAGATCATTCGCTACAGCAACCGCATCGAAATTCGTAACGTCGGCTACTCCCTCAAGGAGCCAGCGCAGCTGGGCTTGCCAGGTTCACGTCTGCGCAACCCAGCCATTGCAGCAGTGCTGCATGATCTGCATCTGGCCGAAGCCAAGGGTACGGGGATTCGTGCCATGCGGCGCCTGGCTGCGGATGCAGGCTTGCCGCTGCCAGAGTTCCACTCAGACCGGCAGGCCAATGAATTTAAGCTCACCCTGTTTCTGCACAACCTGCTCACCGAAGAAGACCACACCTGGCTGCGCAATTATGCGGGCAGCACACAGGGCCCCGACGAAGCCAAGGTGCTGATCTATGTGCGGGCAACCGGCGCGGTGGATAACACCGCCTGCCGCGACTTCTGTGGCTCGGATACCCTGGCCGCCAGCATGGTACTGCGCCGGCTGCGCGACCGGGGCCTGCTTGAGAAGCGGGGTGCAGGCAGTCGCACCTATTACACCCTGGCCGGTAATGAGCCTCGGCCGACTCTGGAGAGCGCACAGTCAGAGCTGCCGTTGGATGTCCCCGCAGACACCCCTCCTGTTGGCCAGCCTCAGCCTGCAGAGGCGGTAGCGGGCCAGCAAGCATGCAACTCTCAGCTTGCAACCTTGCCGCCTGAGCTTGCAACCTTACTTGCAACCTTGCAGGGCCGGATCAGCAGCGAAGCCTTGCGTAACGGTATCCGCCGCCTGTGCCAGTGGGCGCCCCAGAGCGGTGATCAACTTGCAACCTTGCTGGGTAAAGACCGTGACTATCTGCGTAACAAGCATCTGATCCCCATGGTGCGTGACGGCCAATTACGTTTCCGCTACCCGGAAAGCGCCAAACATCCACACCAGGCGTATGTTGCCCCAGAGGACAAGCGTAATGATTGAAAGGGATTTGAAACCCGGCTGGAAAGTCTGGCGCTTCGAGCAGATGGCGACGAACGTCAATGTCCGCATCGACAACCCGTCCGAGTCGGGCATGGAGCACTACGTTGGCCTGGAACATCTGGATTCCGACTCACTGAAGATTCGCCGTTGGGGTTCGCCGGACGATGTGGAAGCCACCAAGCTGATGTTCAAGAAGGGCGACATCATTTTCGGACGCCGTCGCGCCTACCAGCGCAAGCTCGGTGTTGCAGAATTTGATGGCATCTGCTCGGCCCATGCGATGGTACTGCGTGCCAAGCCCGAAGTCGTGCTGCCGGAGTTCCTGCCCTTCTTCATGCAGAGCGATCTGTTTATGAAGCGAGCAGTGGAAATATCTGTTGGCTCACTGTCGCCCACAATCAATTGGAAAACGATGGCCATTCAGGAGTTCGCGCTACCGCCAATTGATGAACAAGTAAGGCTTGTTGATCTGCTTCAAGCGATAGAGCGCACGACTGAGTCGCATCGGAAGATAGGCGGCTCCGCCGACAAGCTTGTTCGTTCATTGCTGTCCGACGTGCTGAATCGGGAATGGCCAGTTGTCGACCTTGGCTCAGTCGTTCAGGGGACCCAGTACGGCCTCTCAATCAACGCCGGATCGGACGGTCAATATCCGATGCTGCGAATGATGAATATTGAAGATGGGCTCTGCGTCGAAAATGACATCAAGTATGTAGACCTCAGCGAGAAAGACTTCGAAGCCTATCGGCTGGTCGACGGCGATGTGCTTTTCAACCGGACAAACAGCTATGAGCTAGTTGGCCGAACAGGAGTGTACG
Source organism: Pseudomonas sp. AU12215 (assembly GCF_001675465.2). Lineage (NCBI taxonomy): Bacteria > Pseudomonadati > Pseudomonadota > Gammaproteobacteria > Pseudomonadales > Pseudomonadaceae > Pseudomonas > Pseudomonas sp. AU12215. The sequence goes on along the minus strand of NZ_MACM02000029.1, from coordinate 10,982 downwards.
AGCTCGAGGGCGATCACGTCTTTGCTTCGTACCTGGTACGGATCAAGACTATCCCTGAAAAGCTGGAACCGAAGTTCCTCACGCTTTACCTGAACTCTGATTTCGGGCGTCGACAAGTTCTTGCATATGCGACGAAAGCGGTAAGCCAGGCGAACGTGAACGCCAGTAACTTACTCCGTGTTCGTCTGCCTTTACCGCCCTTGGAGGTGCAGAAGCAGCTGCTGGAGGAGATTGCGTGCGCGAAGTCCGCGGAAAGAGCAGCGATGGTGCGCCGCTCTTCCGCAGAGGAGATGAAGAAGCAGTTGCTGGCAGAAATTGCGGGGGACGCAGAGTGAGCTCTTTCAACGAATCCAACACCGTCGAAGCCTACGTCCGCGATCTGCTCGCCGGCCCAGTCAAGGCTGTCCCGGCCAACACCGCCCAGGAACCTCAAGCCAGCTACGGTCCCAGCCCCAAAGGCATCGGCTGGCGCTACGCTGCTCCGTCTGAGGTGCCGCGCCAGATTCAGGAAGTGCTGGTCGAACCTTGGCTACGGGATGCGCTGATCCGCCTAAACCCCGAGATTGCCGCCCAGCCCGACCGCGCCGACGAGGTGCTCTACAAGCTGCGCGCCATCGTGCTGTCGGTGCGATCGGATGGGCTGATCCGCGCCAACGAGGAAATGACCGCCTGGATGCGCGGTGAGCGCTCGATGCCCTTCGGCCCCAACAACGAGCATGTGCCGGTGCGGCTGATCGACTTGGATGACCTGGCGCAGAACCAGTACATCGTCACCCAGCAGTTCATCTACCGCGCAGGCCCCACCGAGCGCCGCGCCGATCTGGTGTTGTTGGTCAACGGGCTGCCGCTGGTGCTGATCGAGGCCAAGACGCCGGTCAAGAAGTGCATCAGCTGGGTCGATGGCGCGGTGCAGGTGCACGACGACTACGAGAAGTTCGTGCCTGAGCTCTTCGTCTGCAACGTGTTCTCGGTGGCGACCGAGGGCAAGGCCTACCACTACGGGTCCATCGGCCTGCCGGTCAAGGATTGGGGGCCGTGGCATCTGGATGGCGACGGTGACGATGGTCAGCACCACCCGCTGAAGTCGCTCAAGCTGTCCGCTGAAAGCATGTTGCGCCCGCATGTGGTGCTGGACATCCTCGGCAGCTTCACCCTCTTCGCCACCAACAAGAAAAAGCAGCGCATCAAGATCATCTGCCGCTACCAGCAGTTTGAAGCGGCCAACAAGATCGTCGAGCGCGTGCTGGCGGGTTACCCCAGGAAAGGGCTGATCTGGCACTTCCAGGGCTCGGGCAAGTCGCTGCTGATGGTCTTTGCCGCCCAGAAGCTGCGCATGCACGCCGGCCTGAAGAATCCCACCGTGCTGATCGTGGTGGATCGGATCGACCTGGATACTCAGATCACCGGCACCTTCACCGGCGCGGACATTCCCAACCTGGAAAAAGCCGACAGCCGCGAGAAGCTGCAGCAGCTGCTGGCGCAGGACGTGCGCAAGATCATCATCACCACGATCTTCAAGTTTGGCGAGGGCCCCAATTCAACAAAAGGGGGCAGCCTGAACGACCGCAGCAACATCATCGCACTGGTAGATGAAGCCCACCGCACGCAGGAAGGCGACCTCGGTCGCAAGATGCGCGAGGCGCTGCCAAATGCGTTCCTGTTCGGCCTGACCGGCACGCCGATCAACCGTGCCGACCGCAACACCTTCTACGCCTTCGGAGCCGACGAGGATGAGAAGGGCTACATGAGCCGGTACGGCTTCGAGGAGTCGATCCGCGACGGTGCCACGCTGAAACTGCACTTCGAACCGCGCTTGATCGATCTGCACATCGACAAGGCCGCGCTGGACGCCGCCTACAAAGACCTGACCGGCGGCCTGTCGGATCTGGACAAGGACAACCTCGCCAAGACCGCCGCCAAGATGGCCGTGCTGGTGAAGACGCCCGAGCGCATCCGCAAGGTCTGTGAGGACATCGTCGAGCATTTCCAGACCAAGGTGGAGCCCAACGGCTTCAAGGGCCAGATCGTCACCTTCGACCGGGAGTCCTGCCTGCTGTTTAAGGCCGAGTTGGACAAGCTTTTGCCGCCCGAGGCCACAGACATCGTGATGTCGGTGCAGGCGGCGGACAAGAAGGAACATCCAGAGTACGCGCCCTATGACCGTTCACGCGATGAGGAAGAACGGCTGCTCGATCGCTTCCGCGACCCGGCCGATCCGCTGAAGCTGATCATCGTCACGGCCAAACTGCTGACCGGCTTCGACGCGCCCATCCTGCAGGCCATGTACCTGGACAAGCCGTTGCGCGACCACACGCTGCTGCAGGCCATCTGCCGGGTGAACCGCACCTACTCCGAGCAGAAGACCCACGGCCTGATCGTCGACTACCTCGGCATCTTCGATGACGTGGCAGCAGCGCTGGAATTCGACGACCAGAGCGTCAAGCAGGTGGTCAGCAACATCCAGGAGCTGAAGGACAAGCTGCCTGAGGCGATGCAGAAATGCCTGGCCTTCTTTGCTGGCTGCGACCGCAGTTTGCAAGGCTACGAGGGCCTGATCGCTGCGCAGCAGTGTCTGCCCAATAACGAGGTGCGAGACAACTTCGCCGCCGAGTACAGCGTGCTCAACAAGATCTGGGAGGCGCTGTCACCGGACACCGTTCTGGGCCCCTTCGAGAAGGACTACAAGTGGTTGTCGCAGGTGTACCAGTCGGTGCAGCCCTCCAGTGGCCACGGCAAGCTGATCTGGCATTCGCTGGGCGCAAAGACCATCGAGCTGATCCACCAGAACGTGCATGTGGACGCCGTGCGGGATGACCTTGACACCCTGGTGCTGGACGCTGATCTGCTGGAGGCCGTGCTGTCGAACCCCGACCCGAAGAAGGCCAAGGAGATCGAGATCAAGCTCAAGCGCCGACTGCGTGGGCATGGCGGCAACCCCAAGTTCAAGAAGCTGTCGGAGCGGCTCGATGCGCTGAAGGACCGCTTCGAATCCGGGCAGATCAACAGCGTCGAATTTCTGAAGCAGTTACTGGAGATCGCCAAGGAGACGCTGCAAGCCGAGAAGGAGGTCCCGCCCGAAGAGGACGAGGATCGTGGCAAGGCTGCGCTGACCGAGCTGTTCAACGAGGTCAAGACGGCCGAGACGCCCATCATGGTCGAACGCGTGGTCGCGGACATCGACGAGATCGTGCGCCTCGTCCGGTTCCCGGGGTGGCAAGGTACGCAGGCCGGCGAGCGTGAGGTCAAGAAAGCGCTCAGGAAAGCGCTGTTCAAGTACAAGCTGCATGCGGATGAGGAGCTGTTCGAGAAGGCCTACAGCTACATCCGGCAGTATTACTGAGCGGCCAGCATGAAAATGGGTTCGGAAACGGTGTTGCGGATCGGTTGGCCCGGTGTCGCCGGCAACCATCATCAAGGATAGAGAGGAACGAAGCATGGCCAAGGCTGAAGCCAGCGTTGAAGAACTGGTCTCCATGATCGAGCGCGGTGAGCTGCGCTTGCCGGAAATGCAGCGGCAGTATGTCTGGCGCTCCACGCGCGTGCGCGACTTGCTCGACTCCCTGTATCGGGGCTATCCCTCGGGGGCGATCCTTCTATGGGAAACCGATGAGGCCGTGCCCCTGCAAAGCTTTGCCGTCAGCCAAAGCAATAACCCTTATCAGAGCACCCGCCTGCTGCTCGATGGACAACAGCGTCTGACTTCGTTATCTGCCGTCATTCGTGGCGAGCCGGTGTCGGTACGCGGTCGCCGTCGGCCCATCGATTTGCTGTTCAATCTGGAGCATCCCGACCAACTGGCCGTCGTGACCGAAGTGGATGAGAACGGCGATGACGCTGAGGTCGATGAGGAAGGCGAGCTGGGCGGCGACGAGGCCGACGCCAGCGAGGACGAACTGCTGACGCGCTTCAACAAAATGACCTTCGTGGTGGCGACCCGGAAGCTGGAGCAGTTGCCGCAGTGGGTGAAGGTATCCGAAGTCTTCAAGACCGACAGCGATGCGCCTTTCCTCAAACGTGCGGGCATCAGTGGCTTTGATGATCCGCGTTACGAGAAATACAGTCAGCGCCTGGCCCGGCTACGCGGCATTCGCAAGTACGTGTATCGCATGGACGTGCTGGAGCGAACACTGTCCTACGACGAGGTCACGGAAATCTTCGTGCGGGTCAACTCGCTGGGCGCCAAGCTGCGCAGCTCCGATCTGGCTCTGGCGCAGATCACGGCCAAATGGCGGCACTCGCTGCAGACCTTCCTGGATTTCCAGAATGCTTGCGCCCAGAACGGTTTCGAGCTGGATCTGGGTTTGCACCTGAAGAATTTGATGGCCTTTGCCACCGGGCAATCCCGTTTTCTGACCGTCGGCAGCCTGACCCTGGAGGTACTGCAGCAAGCGTGGAAAGAAGCCTGCGAGGGGATGGAATTTGCCCTCAATTTCGCACGCAGCAATCTGGGTATCGACAGCCCTGCCTTGCTGTCATCGCCCTTCTTACTCGTGGTACTGGCCTACTTTGGGCATCGCCGCGACTATGCCCTCAGCACGGAAGAGGCGCAGCAGCTACGTTACTGGGCCTTGGCTGCCAATGCCAAAGGCCGTTTCTCCCGGGGTTCCAGTGAGACCATTCTGGATCAGGATTTGGCGACCATCCGTAATGGCGGCGGCGTCAATGAATTGATCGACCGGCTGCGTCTCCAGTTCGGCCGCCTTGACATCACGCCGGAAGAGCTGGAGGGGCGCAACCAGCGCAGCGCGCTGTTCAAGACCATGTTCCTGGCGTTTCGTGCGGCAGGCGCTAAGGATTGGCGCAGCCACCTGGCCATTGCCCTGGACCACTCGGGCAGTCAGCACCGCTTGCAGTTTCATCACATTTTCCCCAAGGCATTGCTGCGCGGCAGCTACACCCCTCGCGAGGCCGACGACATCGCCAATCTGGCATTCATCGGCGGCAAAACTAATCGCGCGATCAGCGACAAAGCGCCTGTGACCTACCTGTTGCCGCTGGTGACGCAGCACGGTGAAACACCATTCGCAGCACAGTGCATCCCGGTGGAGGAGGAACTGTTGGCACTGGATCACTACAAGGCGTTCTTGCAAGAGCGCCGTAAACGCATCGCGGCGGCACTGAATGCTTTCATCCATGCGACCGCTTGAGCTGTCAGCGCCACCTTGTTGCCACACTGTGACCCACATGTCGCCACAATGCTGCCGCCATGTTCAACACAATGTTGCCACGCTGTTCACCACATTGACGCCACTTTGTGCACACAGTGTTGCCACCATGCCTGACACATTCCGGGTGGGACGCAGGCCGAGAGTCGCTTGTCCCCGGCGCGATGAGCACATTCTTTGTGCTGGCTCGCGAGAGCACAAAGAATGTGGCCGCTGGGCTCGATTTCGCCAGAAATCGGGCGCGGCGGCGTGGGGACAACGAATGGTCGATGCGTCCAGCCTGAACCTTATGAAACCCCGCTGCGGCCATGCGCCGGGTTGCCGCCCTGTGCGGCTGGCGGGTGAGAGCATGCCGCACAGGGCATGCCTGCTCGGTGGTGGGAGACTGAACTGACATGGCCAACCCTCGCTCTCTGGTCTACGCGCTTTACACCCATTGGGACACCGTGGAGCTTTTGGTGCGGCTGTCGCGCGAGTTTGCCGTGCTGACCAGCGATCAGGTGTTGAACGGCATTGCCAAGGTATCCGGGCAACGGGATGCCGAAACGCAGGGCGCGGTGCTACGTGCCTTGGTCAATGCGGACATCCTGCAAACCTTGCCGCGCAGCAGCGATCTGCAGCTCAATGCCTATGTGCTGGAGTTCGTGCGCGGCCTCACCCGTGAACATGAGCTGGGCCTGGCTGCCGTACTGCAGGCGCGTGTTGCGGCCATCCGTGAAGCCACCGAAGCACTCAATGAGGGGATGCTCGGGGCCGACATGGATCGCGTGCGCGGAGCCGCCAACAAGCTGGCAGAACTCTTCCGCCAGATCAGTCTGCAGCTCGATCAGGACCGGCACGCGCTCTTTGAGCTGGCGGAAAACGCCAAAAGCGCCGACAGCAGCATGCCGATCAGCCAGCGCTACCGCGAGGTGCTGGAAGCCTACGATCATTATGTGGAGCCGATGAACCAGATGATGGACAGCGGCTCGCAGGGCACCTTCTATCGCTATCTGGAAGAAGCGGAGCGTGCGCTCGACTTGAGCCTAGAGCAATTGTCGGTACAGGGTGCGCTCTACTCGCATCGCCTGCAGTTGCGTCAGGTGGCGCACCAGGCCAAGGAACTGCGGCGCTTTGGGCGGCTGGTTGCGCAACAGTGCGCCGATACACTGCTGCCCTTACGCGAAGAGCTGCGTCAGCACAACGCACTGACCAGTGCCATCAGCTTGCTGTTGGGGCAGGTGCGCAAACGCGGTCTGCGTCGCGCGCTGTCGCGCCCGGCGGATGAGACCGCACTCCCCGTCTGGCGCAATGAGCGCGGTTTCAAATTGCAATTGGGCGATGAGGTACGGGCGATCATGGCTGCCGCGCGCCAATACCAGCCGCAGGCGGTGGCCTTTCCGCAGGATGAGCCTGGCGATGACGCTCCCTTGCTGGAGCAGGTGGACGAAGCCGCTATTCGTGCGCATCTGGCCCGCAGCCTGCCGGTGGAAAATCTGCTCGATTGGCTGCACCGCCATTACACCCACCTGCAGGATGCCACCCTGCTGCGCCTGTTCCATGACCTGCAACATGAGCCCGGCTGGCAGTTCGAGGCAGCCAGCCAGCCTGAAAAAACCACGCTGCAGACGATTCGCGTCCTGCATCACCCTCACCGCGTGAGTATCCCGCAATGACGATCCCACACGCTCTGGCAGCCGCCCTGTCGCAAATGCCGGCATTGGCCGAGCTGTTCCGCCTGTTTCTCTCCGGCAAACACCTGAATCGAATGGCCGAGCCCGCGCTGTGGGCGGAGCTGGAACAGCACGAGGCCAGCTATGTCGGCTTGTTTGCCGCGCTGGGGTTCGAGCTGCGCCTGGATGCCAGGGGCTTTGCCTGGTTTCACAACAGTGACGCCAACAGCAACATCGGCAAGATCAGCCGCCAGCTGGCCTTGCTGTTCATGGTGATCTTCGATGCCCAGGCCAACGCCGGCAAGGCCCTGCAGCGCTTTACCGATTGGCTGATCGACAGCGCCTGGCTGGCCGAGGTCTACAAGCAACAGCAAGACCTGCTGGATGCCGAGGGCCTCAACCCCGACGCCCTGGTGGAGCTGATGGGCCGCGCCTGCAACCTCGGCTTTGCAGTGCCAGAGCCGGCGGGCTGGCGACTGCTGCCCGCTGTATGCCGTTACCTCGATCATTTCGAAAGCCTGGCGTTGACGGCCAAGACCGATGGCGACGAAGAGAGCACGCCTGCAGCGGAAGACTGGACTGCGGATGCACCAGACGACGAGGAGAACACCTGATGCAGTACGGGTTCCAACGTCTGGTCCTGCTGGGCAGCGCCGGCTACTCGCGTGCCGAGCTGCCGCTCGATGGTGCGGTCTCTCTGGTAGCGCCCAACAATACCGGCAAGACCAGCCTGATCAATGCCCTGCAGTTTCTGCTGATCATCGACCGCCGCCGCATGGATTTCGGCGCGCATGACGTAGACAAGAGCCGGCGCTTCTATTTCCCCAACAACAGCGCCTATGTGCTGCTGGAGGTGTCGCTGCCGGAGTCCGGCACCGTCGTGCTGGGTTGCGTGGGCAAAGGGGTGAGCTTCGAGTACGAGTATTTCGCCTATGCCGGGCCGCTGAAGGTCGAGGAGTTCTGCCTGCCGGATGGCACCCTGGTGCCCCAACCGCAACTGGCCAGCCATCTGGCGAGCTTTGGGCGCCGGGTGTTCAGCTACAGCAGCAGCGAATTCGCCGACATGGTCTATGGCGGGCGCAGCCGCAAGCTCGCCAGCCAGCAGGATTTCTGCGTTTTCCGCCTGGAGCACGCCAGCGATGCCAGCGTTTTTCAGCGGGTGCTGACCCGCACGCTGCGCCTGGACAAACTGCGCTCCAGCGAGGTGAAAGACTATCTGCTGCAGATTTTCCGGCGCGATCTGCCGGATGCCAGCATCGACTTCAAGGCGGAATGGGACAAGGCATTCGCCGATCTCAACGCCGAACGCAGCCAGTACCTGGCCGCCGTGCGGCTGCAAGCCACCCTTGGCGAACTGGAACGGAAGCAGGAGGCCCGCCTGGTGTTGCGCGGCAAATTGCTGTGCTGGCGCCCCTTGATCGACGCGGCACTGGGTCAGTGGCAACAGCATTACGAGACCCGCCAGCAAACCTTGCAGCATGAGTTGGCGCAGTGCGATGTCGAGCTGCAGCGCCTGCGCGAAGAGGATATGCGGTCGGCTGGCGAGAAAAAAGAGTGCGAACTGGAACAAAAGCAGCTCCGCCAACAAAGCGAACAGTTGCGCGCGTTGCAGCAGCGTTTTGCCTTGATCCCTGAACGCGCCCTGTTGGAGGCGCGCCGCCGCGAGCTGCAGGAACAACGGGATGCGCTGGTGGTACGGATCGGCCAGGCCCAGAGCCGCACGCCTGCGGCCATCGAGCGCGAGCTGGCCCGGATCGAACGGGAATCCGCGCAGCTGGCTCAGGAGTTGCGCACCCAGGGGCAGAACCTCTATCAGCAACTGGCCGGTGTCGTATCTGCGGAACAACTCAGTGCGCTGAACAAGATGCTGGCCAAGCCGGTACTGACTTTGGGCAGCGAAGACTTCCATCTCGATGGCAAGGCGCTGATTGCAGCCTTGGCCGATGCTGATGCCCGGCAACTCAACTTGCCTGGCCTGCAACTGCGGCTGGAAGCCCTGCCCGCGCAGTATCAGCAACGCACTCTGACGGAACTGGGCGAATTGCAGCAGGAGCTGCAGCAACAGCAGGCTCAGCTGCAAGAACAATTGGCCACCGCCCAAGCCCTGGAGAGGGTCAAGCAACAGCGCCAGGCATTGGAGCAGCAACTGACACAGATGGATGCCGAACTGCGAGACTACGCGCAAATGCAGGATCTGCAGCAGAGCGAGGCCGAGCGCAAGACGCGGCTGCAGACACTGGAGGACAGGCTCGCAGAACTCGGCACCCATTTGGCCCAGTCGGCACAGCGGCACTACGCACTGGATCAGCAGCGTCAGCAACGCCAGCAGGATTTGGCGGCCTTGCAGCAGGGGGTGCCCGCAGAATTCGGAAAAAATCGTACGCTAAGGTTTTCCGGGCAATCGTAGCGGCCTGAACTTCCCGACCTCCAGCCTGCGGCTCTGCCGCCAGACGTAATCGCCAGTCAGGTTGATGTGCTCCCAGCCCAGCGGCAACAGGTATTGCAGCAGCTCGCCGCCCACCGACTTGCCTCGACCAGCCCCAAGTGATGCGCTCCAGATACATCGTGTTCCATAGCACGATGGCCGTCACCAAGTTTGGGCTTCTGGCTCTGTAGCGCTGCGGCTCGAAGTTCCGATCCTGATTTTGCCTAAAACTGGACACTAGCTATTGTCTTTGAACAACGTCGATACGGTACGGGCAACATGGTCTGCACCGTCACTGATTTCACGCATAATAGTTGTTACAGTTGCGATCTGATCGTTGTTTTCTTCGGCGCTTCTAGCGATGCTGTTCATATCTATATTCAGTTGCTGAGTAAGCTTTCCGTTAGCAGTTACCACATTCTGGATTTCCACGGTGGCACTGCTAGTTCGAGCTGCCAACTGACGAACCTCGTCGGCTACTACAGCAAAGCCTCGGCCCATTTCACCCGCTCGGGCAGCTTCAATTGCGGCGTTAAGTGCTAGTAAGTTAGTTTGTTCTGCCACGCCTTGGATGGTGGTAACAATTTTCTCGATATCTTTAGCCTGAGCATTTAGCTGTGTAATCAAAATAACCGCACCGTTTATTAAATTAAGTGTGCTCTGAGATAATTCAATTGAACTAGCAAGGGACTCCATGCCCCGCACGGAAATTTGAGATGTCTCCTCGGCGGTGGTGAAGGAAAGCTCTGCGGCTTGACGGATTTCATCAGCCTTATGCTTCTGCGAGCTGACGTCGGTGGCAAATTTTAACACTTTCACAACCTGGCCGGCTTCATCAACGACGGGGTTGTAGGTGGCCTCAAGATAGATGGTCTCTCCCGATGCGGTCTTGCGCTCAAATTGCCCGCTGAAAAAAGTTCCTCCCTTTAAACTCTGCCAAAAATTTGTATTTTCTTGATAAAAATTATCGAAACAGAACATTCGGTGGTGTCGACCCTTGATATCGCTGAGGCGATAACCCATAGCACGGAGGAAATTCTCATTTGCATGCAGAATGTCACCGTTAGGTGTGAACTCGATCTCCGCCATCGAGCGGGAGATGGCTGCATGGACGGCTCTTAGTGAGAGTAACTCGTTTTCTCTCTGAGTGACATCTGAGCCAATCTTAATGATTTCAATAACTTTTCCATCTTGATTTTGAACTGGAATATAAGTAGCCTCAATCAATATTAAGTTACCGTCTTTGCGCAGCCGCCTAAATAAACCTGATAGAGGATGGCCGTCAGCCAATTTCTGCCAGAAGCGCGAATAATCAGCTGTGCTAGCATAATTCTTTTCGCAGAAAATTCTGTGGTGCTGCCCTGCTATTTCTTCGAGTTTGTAACCAAGCATCTCTAGAAAGATATTGCTCGCATAGATTACGCTCCCGTCTGGCCTGAATCTGATTTCCGCGACATTTCGATTTATTGAATCAAGCTGCCACTGTAGTTCTGAGAGCTTATTTTCTGTGTCCAGCAGTTGTTTGTTTTTATTGAAAAACATAATCATTACCTTTGTGCAAATAAAATAATACTTGGGGCCTAATTTATACTGTATCGGTTAGCGCAACCGCTTCTTGAGAGCATAGCTCTTTATAGTTGGGCGGTTGCAGAAGCTGAGTGCAACACGGTTACTGGATTGAAGCAGGTGCATCATGCTGCAACGCCACTACCTCTGTCATGACCTCAATCGGGCATTTCC
>NZ_MACM02000028.1:0-1432 GCF_001675465.2 Pseudomonas sp. AU12215 | reverse complement strand
GAAGTGATCGACCAGGAACCATCCTCACCGACAACCACGGAGCCCGTGCTGCCATCCGGATAAGTGACAGTCACGGTGCTGCCCGGCTCGGCCGAACCGCCAAGGGTGATGCTGCCGTCGTCGTTGGTGACGATGGGATCGAGGACCGGCGCTTGCGGCGCGGTGCTGTCGATATAGCTGAAGGTGGTCGAATCGCCGGTATTGCCAGCCGAGTCAGTCGCAGTCGCACTGACATCGCCGCTGGTCTGCGGGACATGGGTGGTGATCTCGTAGCTGCCATCGCTGCCAGCAGTGGCGCTGCCGGTGGAGCCGTCCGGGAAGGTGACGGTCACGGTCGTGCCCGGCTCGGCACTGCCGCTCACGGTCAGGCCGCCATCGGCATTGGCCGTGACGTTGACACTCGGCGCCTCCGGGGCGGTGGTGTCGCTGTAGTTCTCGGTCACCGAGGCGCCGGTGTTGCCGGCTTCGTCGGTGGCGTTGACGCTGAYCTCACCGGTGGGTTGGTTCTCCGGCGAGGTGATCGACCAGGAACCATCCTCCCCCGCTACCACGGAGCCGGTGTTGCCGTCCGGATAGGTGACAGTCACGGTGCTGCCCGGCTCTGCCGAACCGCCAAGGGTGATGCTGCCGTCGTCGTTGGTGACGATRGGRTCGAGWACCGGCGCTTGCGGCGCGGTGCTGTCGGTGTAGCTCTGGGTGGTGGCGTCACCGGTGTTGCCAGCGGCGTCTGTCGCCGYTGCMGYTACCTCACCGCTGGTCTGCGGGACATGGGTGGTRATCTCGTAGCTGCCATCGCTACCCGCAGTCGCCGTGGAACTGGAGCCATCCGGGAAGGTGACGGTAACGGTCGTGCCCGGCTCGGCACTGCCGCTCACGGTCAGACCGCCATCGGTATTGGCCACGACATTCACACTCGGGGCATCCGGCGCCGTGGTATCGGCGTAGCTCTCGGTCACCGAAGCACCGGTATTACCGGCTTCATCCGTGGCATTGACGCTGACTTCCCCGGTGGGCTGGTTTTCCGGCGAAGTGATCGACCAGGAACCATCCTCACCGACAACCACGGAGCCCGTGCTGCCATCCGGATAAGTGACAGTCACGGTGCTGCCTGGCTCGGCGCTGCCGCCCACGGTGATGCTGCCGTCGTCGTTGGTGACGATGGGGTCGAGAATCGGCGCTTGCGGCGCGGTGCTGTCGGTGTAGCTCTGGGTGGTGGCGTCACCGGTGTTGCCAGCCGCGTCGGTCGCGTTAGCGCTGACGTCACCGCTGGTCTGCGGAACCGTGGTGGTGACCCTGTAGCTGCCATCGCTGCCAGAAGTGGCGCTGCCGGTCGAGCCATCCGGGAAGGTGACGGTAACGGTCGTGCCCGGCTCAGCACTGCCGTTCACGGTCAGACCGCCATCGGCATTGGCTACGACATTCACGCTCGGTG
>NZ_MACM02000027.1:0-17536 GCF_001675465.2 Pseudomonas sp. AU12215 | reverse complement strand
AGGCGTCGAMGCTGACCGGCATCAGCCTGGAAGCCCTGCAGCTGGCGGCCAACCAGTGGCCGATCAAGGCGCTGGTGCTGACCGCGCGCCTGAGCAACCCGCTGGGCGGCACCATCCCCGAGGATCGCCAGAAGGCACTGCTCAAGCTCACCGCCGAGCACAACATCGGGGTGATCGAGGACGATATCTACGGCGAGCTGATGTTCGACCAGGGCCAGACCAAGGCGCTCAAGGCCCACGACCGTGACGGTCGCGTGGTGTACTGCTCGAGCTTCTCCAAGACCATTTCCCCGGGAGTGCGCATCGGCTGGATCATCGCCGAGCGCTACCAGGAGGAAATTCGCCGCCTGCAGACCTTCACCACGCATTCGGCGTGCACCGTCACCCAGATGGGCGTGGCGGCCTACCTGGAGAACGGCGGCTACGACCGGCACCTGCGCTACATCCGCCAGGAGTACCGCAAGAACATGACGGCCTACCAGCTGGCGGTGCAGCAGTACTTCCCCGAAGGCACACAGATGACCCGGCCCAAGGGCGGCTTCATCCTCTGGGTCAGCCTGCCGGCCAAGGTCAACACCAAGGAGCTGCACGTGCGCGCGCTGGAGCAGGGCATCAGCATCGCGCCGGGGCTGATCTTCAGTAACACCGAGCAGTTCAACAACTGCCTGCGCCTGACCTGCGGCATCCCGTGGGACCGCGAGGCGGAGCGGGCGATCATGACCCTCGGCATGCTGGCCTGCCAGCTGTGCCAGGAGGAACTGATCGCGGCGTGATCGTACCGTCGCAGGAGCGGGCTCCGTCCGCGATAACTCCGCACCGCGCCGCAGGACATCGCGGGCGGAGTCGGCTCCTGCGAAAACACCTGTTTGTTTCTGTGTCCGCCTAACCCATTTCTTCAGACGATCTCGTCAAAGCAAGTTGAATCCCTCGACGAGACCGCTGCCGTGCCGATCGCCACGCTGCCGGATGACCACTGCGTTACACCCGTGCCTGCGCCATCGGTGATACTCGGTCGCTGGCGAGAAGCCAGCCACCACCCGCACCGCTACGGATCGAGAGAGTTGAAGAGACCCCTCACGGATGAAAACGACGTCGCCCTGCTGCGGCGTTACCGACAAGGCGACGCCGAAGCGTTCGGCGAGCTTTACGCTCGTCATCGCCTTGGCCTGTTCCGCTTCCTCTGCGGCCTGTGCGGCGACAATGCCCAGGCCGAGGAAGTGTTCCAGGAAACCTGGCTGAGCCTGATCCGCAGCGATAGCCAGCCACTGGGCGCGGCCAGCTTCAAGACCTGGCTGTACCAGATCGGCCGCAACCGCCTGATCGACCATTGGCGCAAGCTGGGTCGGCACCTGGGGCGCCAGGAAAGCTTCGACGAACAATTGCATGGCGATGCATTGGGCGGCGAAAGCACCGACCCCGAGCGCGAGCTGAGCCTTGCCCGCGACCAGCAGCGCCTGCAGGGCGCACTGGAGTCTTTGCCGGTGGAGCAGCGCGAAGTGTTCCTGCTGCGCACCCATGGCGATCTGGAACTGAACGAAATTGCCGAGCTCACGAAGACTCCGGCGGAAACCGTGAAGAGCCGACTTCGCTATGCGATGCAGAAACTGCGTCGGTTGTTGTCCGACCCGTCGGTGGCCGAGGAGGTGAACCCATGAACCGCGATCCGCACGAGCAGGAGCTGCTCGAACTCTACCGTCGGCATAGCGAAGCGCAGCCGCCGGCGCAGCTGGACGCGCGCATCCTGGCCGCCGCTCGCGCCGCCGTACAGCAGAAGCCCCCGAGTTTCGCCCAGCGCCTGCACCAATGGTTGCTGGGCGCCGGCAGCCGCCAGCGCTGGGGCGTTGCCGTGGCGGGCCTGGCGACCCTGGGCATCGGCCTGAGCTTGACTCTGCGGACCTTTGAGGACGCGCCAGAGCGCTTTGACGCGCCGGTATCCCCGGCAATGATGCGCGCGCCAGCGCCCGCACCGGCCATGGCGCCACCGGCGGCTCCGGCCGCTGCGCCTTCAGTGGCGGAGCCGCGGATGGCCGCGCCGCAGATGGACAGTGCCGCTGCCTGGGCATCGGTCCAGGAGCTCGCCAAGCCTGCGCCGATGAGCAAGAAAATGGCGGCTGCGGCGGCAAGGGACGAAGTCCGCGCATCTGCCGATGCACAGGCGCGGTCAGGTGTAGCGGCCGAGGGGAAGCTCCAGGCATTCGCCGAGGAGGCCGACGAGCCACGTACCAGTCTGCTGCACCTGCGCGACTTGCAAGGCAAGGGGCGCAAGGAAGAGGCTGAACAAGTGCGTGAGAGCCTCCGGCAGCGTTTCCCCGACTTGGACATCGACAAGGCTCTGAAGGAATTACCTGACAACCCTTGATCAATGACAGGCCGGGTTCAGCCTGCGTCTGTCAGACTGCATGACGTAACGGTTTGTCATGGCAAGACTCTTGCTCCGCAAGGCAACTCGCGCCAGCATTGCGCGGTTTTTCCCACGGTCCGCTCCATGAAGAAGTCTCGAATCCTCGTTGTCGCCAGTCTGTCCCTGCTGCTCGCTGCCTGTGGCGATGAGCACAAGGACAAGGCTGTGGCTCCGGCCCCGGCTGTTGCCCCAGCCGTGACTGCGCCTGCCAGCACGCCTGCGCCGGAACCTGCCGCCGAGCAGCCGCGTGAGGAAGAGGCCAAGCCTGCTGCTGCCAAAGTCGTGGCGTCGTCCAAGTCCGCCGCGGTCGAGGCCGCCATCAAGCCAGATGCCAAGGCGCCCTCGAAGACGCCGGCGCAGGTGAAGAAACCGCTGGATCCGGTGGTCAAGCAGCCGCTGCCGGCGGTGAAGCTGGACCTGCGTCTGCCCAAGGACCTGGTCCATCAGTTGGAGCCGGACGATACGATCACCGTGATCGAGGAGAAGCCGATCCTGCCGCCGATGTTCGGCGAAAAAGCCGGACAGAGCCCCTTCGAGGTCGGTGGCCGGCTGATCCAGCGCGAGCCCAACGAGCGTGAACCCAACGACGACAGTTGGCACTCGGACATCCGTGGCGCCGAGTTGCAGTTCAAGTTCCGCAACTGATCGCTCGATTTCCCTCCAGGACCGACTGTTTTCTTGTGCGATGCCGTGCCTGCGTTTTGCCCTCTCCCTTCCGAACGGGGCGCACAGCCGGGACGGGAGATCGGGGAGACTTCGCGAGGCAGTTCGTTATGGTGGCCCTTAGAAACGGTGAGCGCCGCCGCGAATCGCTTCGAACAGCGCGCCATCCAGCCCTCGATAGGCTGTCTCCCCTGGTAGCCGAACGAACAGTGCCTCGGTTACGGCTGAGGGGTCGTAGGCGTTGCGCTTGAGGTCGGTCTTCTTGTATTTGAAGGTCCCGGTGGTCTCTACCTGGGCCAGCAGGCGCAGGAACAGCGGCACGGCATAAGCCGGCAGCTCGCGGTCCAGGTGGGCCGCCAGCTCTGTCGTATCCAGGCTGACGCCGTCGGCGAGGCGCAGTGCAGCCATGCCGCAGCGGCCGTTGGTGCCGGGAATCTCCACGCCGTAGACCACCGCGTCTTCCACGCCGGGGAAGGCCCCCAGGGCGTTTTCCACCTCGGTGGTGGAGACGTTCTCGCCCTTCCAGCGGAAGGTGTCGCCCAGGCGATCGACGAACTGGGTGTGCTTGAAGCCGATGTCGCGCATCAGATCGCCGGTGTTGAACCAGGTATCGCCTTCCTTGAACACGTTGCGGTAGATCACCGCCTCGCTCTTGGCCGGGTCGGTGTAGCCATCGAACGGCCACTTGTCGCTGATCTCACTGATCAGCAGGCCGGCTTCGCCCTTGTCGACCTTTTCCATGAACCCCTTGGCGCCCCGTACCGGCTGGTCGTTTTCCAGGTCATAGCGGACGATGGCGTAAGTTGCTGGGGAGAATCCCACCGTATTGTCGAAGTTGAACACATTGGTGAAGCCGATATTGCCTTCGCTGGAGGCATAGAATTCGGTGATCCGCTCGATGCCGAAGCGCTCCTTGAACTCGTTCCAGATCGAGGGGCGCAGGCCATTGCCGATCATGCAGGTCAAGGTATTGCCGCGCTCTTCGGCGCACTCGGGCTGGTTGAGCAGGTAGCGACAGAGTTCGCCGATGTAGCCGAAGCAGGTGGCCTGGTAGGTCTGGACGTCTTTCCAGAACGAGCTGGCGGAAAACTTGCGGCGCAGGGCGATCGCCGCGCCGCCGGCCAGCACGGCGCTCCAGCACACGGTCACGGCATTGTTGTGGTAGCAGGGCAGGGTCAGGTAAAGCACGTCGCTGTTGGTCAGCGCCAGGCCCGAGTGGCCGAAGCCGCCGTAGGCCTTGATCCACTTGCCGTGGCTCATGATCGAGGCTTTGGGCAGGCCGGTGGTACCGGAGGTGTAGATGTAGAAGCAGGCGTCCTTCAGGCGCACCTTGGCGGTGTCGGCGAGGTTGTTCGAGTCCTGTTCCTGCGCCAGGCGCATCAGGCTGTGCCAGCCCGCGGGCGCTTGTGCCGCTTCATCGCCATCGGCGATCCAGTAGCAGCGGCCGCCGCTGTTCTCCAGGGCCGGGCGGACGTCCTCGAAGGCTTCGCGCAACTCTTCGCCGACCACGAAATGGCTGGGCTTGACCAGGTTGAGGCTGTGGCTGAGTACCTGGCCGCGCTGGGTAGTGTTCACCAGCGCGCCGATGGCGCCGAGCTTGGCCAGGGCGGCGAGCACCACCATCAATTCGGCGCGATTCTCCAGCATCACCGCCACCACGCTGCCGTGTTGCACGCCTTCGGCCTGGAAGGCCCGCGCCAGGCGGTTGGCCCAGCCGTTGAACAAGGCGTAGGACAGGCGCCGGCGTTCGTCGATCAGCGCCGGGCTGTCCGGATAGAGGCGCGCGGCGCGCTCCAGGGCCCAGCCCAGGGACAGGTTCTTCTCGCGGTTGCGGATGCCGGTGTAGTAGAGCCCGCGGAGCATGCGTGGCACGCGGCCGAGTGTGGCCGGCAGGTGGGCGAGGAAGCGGGTCGGGGTGATGATATCGGCGTGGCTCATTGACGCGTGCCCTTATTGTCATTGTTGTCTGTGGCGTGCAGACGCTTGCGAGCGACTCTAGGTCGTCGTCCGACGTGCGCCTATGGCTGTTGCGCGCGTGGCGCAGGGCAGATCGGCAAACGCATCGGCTAGGCGTTCATCGCAGTCTAGAGAGCGATGGCCGGACGGCCAGGGCGGGATTGTGTCGATTGGTAAACGTCGCGAACGATGCCAGGAGAGGGCGCCGCAGGGCGGATAACCGCTTGCGGTTATCCGCCGTCAGTCCGTGGGGAGTGAACGGCGGATAACGGGTTCTGCGTCATGCGCCCTACGAAGAGGTGCGCGAGCAGGCTCAGTCGAGGAACAGGTCGGGCACCAGGCTGCCGCCGTTCGGGTCGAAACGGTACTGCTCGAAGTCGCTCTGGCCCTGTTCGCGCAGGATGTCCTCGTCGATCAGCAGCCGACCGCTGATGGCGCGTTCGCTGCTGGAGAGGATGGCGTAGGCGGCGTCCGCCATGATCGCGGGAGTGCGCGCACGCTTGAAGGCGTCGCGGCTGCCCAGCTCGAACTCGATGGCGGCGGTGGCGATCATGGTTTTCGGCCACAGCGCGTTGACGCTGATACCGTACTTCTTGAACTCCTCGTGCATCCCCAGGGTGAGCATGCTCATGCCGTACTTGGTGACAGTGTAGGGGCCGTGCTGGGCGAACCACTTGCCGGCCAGGTTGATCGGTGGCGAGAGGCTGAGGATGTGGCCCTTGCTCTGCTTCAGGTAGGGCAGCGCGGCCTGGCTGCAGACCATCACGGCGCGGGTGTTGATCTGGTACATCAGGTCGAAGCGCTTGGGTTCCAGGCGTTCCACGCCCACCAGCTTGATGGCGCCGGCGTTGTTCACCACGGCGTCGATGCCGCCGAAGTGCTCGGCGGCGCGGGCCATGGCCTCGCGCACGGCGTTCTCGTCGCGCACGTCCAGTTGCAGGGCCAGCGCCTTGCCGCCCACGGCCTCGACTTCCTCGGCCACGCTGAAGATGGTGCCTTCGAGTTTCGGGTGGGGCTCGGCGCTCTTGGCGGCGATGACGATGTTGGCGCCATCGCGTGCGGCGCGCAGGGCGATCTCGCGGCCGATGCCACGGCTGGCGCCGGTGATGAAGAGGGTTTTGCCTTTGAGGGACATGGGGTGCTCCGTGTTCTTGTTGTCTTTGTCGGACGGCATCGCGGATGTATCCGCTCCTACGAAAAGTGCTTCCTGGTATTCGGTGCGTTT
The DNA here is from genome assembly GCF_001675465.2 of Pseudomonas sp. AU12215. Classification (NCBI taxonomy): domain Bacteria; kingdom Pseudomonadati; phylum Pseudomonadota; class Gammaproteobacteria; order Pseudomonadales; family Pseudomonadaceae; genus Pseudomonas; species Pseudomonas sp. AU12215. The sequence goes on along the minus strand of NZ_MACM02000027.1, from coordinate 11,291 downwards.
GGACCTGCCCTCACCCTGACCCTGGCTGCGCGCCCCGCTCCAGAGGGAGAGGGGACTGTCTGCTGCGAGGATGAATGCGGTGCCTTCCTTCCGCTCCGAACTGCCCCCTCGCCTGGGGGAGAGGGCTGGGGTGAGGGGAAAGGAGATTCAGACTGACTCCAGCGCCTCGACCTCCACCAGCAACTGCCGCGATTTGACCTGCTCGCCCTTGGATACCTGCACGCGGCGGATCACGCCGTCGACGCCGGCCTTAAGCGGGTGCTCCATCTTCATCGCTTCCAGTACCAGCAGCAGTTGGCCCTTGCTGACCCGCGTACCTTCGCTCACCAGCACGTCGACGATGGCGCCATCCATCGGTGCCTTCACCGTGCCGGAGCCTGCGCCGCCAGCCGCGCTGACGGGCTCGTGGGTGACGTCCAGCAGTTCCAGGTTGCCGTCCGCGCCATACAGCCAGAGGCGCGCGCCGTCGCGGTGGAAGGGCAGGCGGCGGCGAACGCCGTCGGCTTCGATGATCGCGTCACCGTTCTCCTCGCCGAGCAGGCGCAGCTTGATGGCGGATTCACCGATGTGGGCCAGCAGCGTCGGCTGGGTGCCGTGTTCGCGGACTTCCAGCTCGATGACGAATTTCTCCTCGCCATGCTTGAGCGCAAAACGCCAGGGCGCGCTGCCCGCGCTACGCCAACCGGACAGACCAGGCTGGTGCGCTCGGTCGCTGGCCGAAGCCTGGTAGAGCAGGGCGGCGGCGCAGGCCAGTTCCAGCGGCTGCGGCTGGCGCGGGGCCAGACTCGGGTCGCCGGCGAATTGCTCGCCGATGAACGCCGTGGTGGCATTGCCGGCGGCGAACTCCGGGTGCCTGAGCAGGTTGGCGAGGAAGCGCTGGTTGCCGGTCACACCCAGCAGGATGCAATCCTCGACGGCGCGCACCAGCTTGCGCCGGGCCTCGTCGCGGGTGGCGCCGTAGGCGATGACCTTGGCCAGCATCGGGTCGTAGAAGGGCGTCACCGGCTGGCCTTCGCGCAGGCCGTGATCGATGCGGATGCCGTCCAGCTGCGGCGGCGTCCAGCGCAGCACCTGGCCGGTCTGCGGGAGGAAACCGTTGCCAGCATCCTCAGCGTACAGGCGCACCTCGATGGCATGGCCCTTGAGCTGGATCTGCTCCTGGGTCAGCGGCAGCGGATGGCCCTCGGCGACGCGAATCTGCCAGGCCACCAGGTCCTGGCCGGTGATCAGTTCGGTGACCGGGTGCTCCACCTGCAGGCGGGTGTTCATTTCCAGGAAGTAGAAGGCGCCGCTGGCATCCAGCAGGAACTCCACGGTGCCGGCGCCCAGATAGTTCACGGAGGCGGCGGCCTTCACCGCAGCGCTGCCCATGGCGGCGCGCAGGTCCTCGGTCAGCACCGGGCAGGGCGCTTCCTCGATGACCTTCTGGTGGCGGCGCTGCACCGAGCAGTCGCGCTCGCCGAGATAGACGATATGGCCGTGGCTGTCGCCGAATACCTGGATTTCCACGTGCCGCGGTTGCACCACGGCTTTCTCCAGGATCAGCTCGCCGCTGCCGAAGGCGTTCTGCGCTTCCGAGCGCGCCGTGCGCAGCTGTTCGGCGAGGTCCTCGCTGCGCGTCACCAGGCGCATGCCGCGCCCGCCGCCGCCGGCACTGGCCTTGATCATCAGCGGGTAGCCGATGCGCTCGGCCTCGCGGCTGAGCGTGGCGTCGTCCTGATCGGCACCTTCGTAGCCGGGAATGCAGGGCACACCGGCTTCGAGCATGGCGATCTTCGACAGGCGCTTGCTGCCCATCAGGTGGATGGCTTCCACGCCGGGGCCGATGAAGACGATGCCGGCAGCCTCGCAGGCGCGGGCGAAGTCGGCGTTCTCCGAGAGGAAGCCGTAGCCGGGGTGGACGGCGCCAGCGCCGGTGCGTTTCGCGGCGTCGAGGATCGCCTCGGCTTTCAGGTAGGACTGGCCGACCGGCGCCGGGCCGATGCACACGGCCTCGTCGGCCAGTTGCACGTGGCGGGCGTCGGCGTCGGCCTCGCTGTACACGGCGACGGTCCGGTAGCCCAGGTCGTGGGCGGTGCGGATCACCCGGCAGGCGATCTCGCCGCGGTTGGCAATCAGGATCTTGTCGAAGCTGGGCATGCTGGCTGTTTCCCTCTCCCCAGCCCTCTCCCTGAAGGGAGAGGGGGTTGTTCGGTGCGCGCGTTGGGTCACTGCGCCCAGTTCGGTTTGCGTTTCTGCACGAAGGCCATGGTGCCTTCGGCGCCTTCCGCGCCGGTCACCGCGTCGGCGAACTGGCGGGCAGCGCCGTCCAGCAACGGGCCGAGGGCTTCGGTCTCGGTGGCCAACAGCAGTGCCTTGGTGGCGGCATTGGCGCCCGGCGCGCAGCGACGGACCTGGTCAAGGGTTTCCGCCAGTTGCTCGCCGAGGTTTTCAGCGTTGTCGGCGCAGTGATGCACGAGCCCGAGGCGCAGCGCCTCACGGCCATCGAAGCGCGCGGCAGTCAAGGCCAGGCGGCGGGCCTGGGTCAGGCCGATGCGTTTCACCACGAAGGGCGCGATCTGCGCCGGCAGGATGCCGAGGCTGGTTTCCGGCAGGCCGAACTGCGCGTCGGCCGCCGCGATGGCGATGTCCGAGACGCAGGCCAGGCCGAAGCCACCGCCGAGCACCGCACCTTCCAGCGCGGCGACCAGCACCTGCGGCTGTGCCTGGGCTTCTTCCAGCAGGCCGCCGAAGGCGCGGTTCAGCGCGGCATAGGCATCGGGACCGGTGGCGCGGGCGCTGGCCATGTCCTTGATGTCGCCGCCAGCGCAGAAGTGCCCGCCGGCGCCGCGCAGGACAATGGCGCGCACGGCGCGGTCGTCGCGTACAGCGGCGAGCACCGCGCGCAGTTCGCTGACCATCGCCAGGCTCATGGCGTTGCGGCTGTCCGGGCGATTGAGGGTTACGTGCAGTACGCCGCCTTCACGTTCCAGCAGGAGGGTTTCGCAGTTCGGCAGTTCACTCATGCCGCAATTCCTCGTTGATTCGTCGTCTTTTCGTAGGAGCGAGCTTGCTCGCGAACCGCATGGCACCGGGGTGCCAAGCGAAACAGCGTTCGCGAGCAAGCTCGCTCCTACAAAGGGCCCAGGCCCTTAGCCCTTCTTCTTGCCCGGCAGGGTGCCCATCAGCTTGCAGATGATGCCCAGCATGATTTCGTCTGCGCCGCCGCCGATGGAGACCAGGCGGGTGTCGCGGTAGGCGCGGGCGATCGGGTTTTCCCACATGAAGCCCTGGCCGCCCCAGTACTGCAGGCAGGCGTCGGTGACCTCGCGGGACAGCCGGCCGACCTTGAGCTTGGCCATGGAGGCCAGGCGGGTGACGTCCTTGCCGCGGATGTACTGTTCGGTGGCCTGGTAGGTGAGGGCGCGCAGGCACTCGATCTCGGTCATCAGCTCGGCCATGCGGAAGTGGATGACCTGATTGTCGATCAGCGCCTGGCCGAAGGTCTTGCGCTCCTTGCAGTAGTCGATGGTGGCGTTGACGCAGTACTCCATGCCCTTGATCCCGCTGGCGGCGCCGAACAGGCGTTCCTCCTGGAACTGCAGCATCTGCATCATGAAGCCCGAACCCTCGGCGCCGATGCGGTAGCGCTGCGGCACGCGCACGTCGTCGAAGAACACCTGGGCGGTCTCCGAGCTGCGCATGCCGAGCTTGTCCAGGTGCGGGCTGATGCTGATGCCCTTGGACTTCATCGGCACCATGATCAGCGACTTGTTGACGTGGGGCTTGTCGTCGGAGGTGTTGGCCAGCAGGCAGATGAAGTCGGCGGACGGCGAGTTGGTGATCCACATCTTGCTGCCGTTGATGACGTAGTCGTCGCCATCCTTGCGCGCGGTGGTCTTCAGCCCGGCGACGTCGGAGCCGGCGCCCACTTCGGAGACGCCGATGCAGCCGACCATCTCGCCGGCGATGGCCGGGCGGAGGAATTCCTCGCGCAGCTCATCGGAGCCGAAGCGCGCCAGGGCCGGGGTGCACATGTCGGTCTGCACGCCCAGGGCCATCGGCACGCCGCCGCAATGGATGGTGCCGAACTCCTCGGCGGCGACCACCGAGTAGCTGTAGTCCAGGCCCATGCCGCCGAATTTCTCCGGCTTGGAGATGCCCAGCAGGCCCAGGTCGCCAGCTTTCTTGAAGACTTCGTGGATGGGGAAGCGACCGGCCTTTTCCCACTCGTCGACGTAAGGGTTGATCTCGCGCTCGACGAAGTTGCGCACGGTGCGGCGGAGTTCTTCGTGTTCCTGGGTGAAGATCATTGTTGTTGTTCTCCTGATGCCTGGTCTGGTTTCCCGCCTCTGGCCCTCTCCCCAACCCTCTCCCTGAAGGGAGAGGGGCTGTCCGGAGTGGCTGGACGGTTCGCATTACGCCGGGTCGCTTTGGCTCCCTCTCCCGCTTGCGGGAGAGGGCGGGGGGAGAGGGTCTTCTGCCCACTCTCCCAATTCCCGATCAGAACCTCGCTACCCCAAAACTATTACCCTTCAGCGGTCGCACGGCCGCTTCCGCACAGATATCCAGCAGATAACCGAGCAATTGCCGCGTGTCGCGCGGATCGATCAGCCCGTCGTCCCACAGGCTCGCCGTGCCGTAGAGCGCGGTGGACTGGGCGTCGAGTTTCTGCGCGGTCATCTGTTCGAGCATATCGAGCATCTTCGGGTCGGCTTCCTTGCCCTCCTTGGCGTGCTTTTCCTCGGTGACGATGCGCAGCACCTTGCCGGCCTGGGCGCCGCCCATCACGGCGGTGCGGCTGTTGGGCCAGGCGAAGATGAAGCGCGGGTCCAGCCCGCGGCCGCACATGGCGTAGTTGCCGGCGCCGTAGGAGCCGCCGACGACGAGGGTGAGCTTGGGCACCGTGGCGTTGGCCACCGCCTGGATCATCTTCGAGCCGTGCTTGATCACGCCCAGGCGTTCGGACTCGGTGCCGACCATGAAGCCGGTGGTGTTGTGCAGGAACAGGATCGGCGTGTTGCTCTGCTCGCACAGCTGGATGAACTGCGCCGCCTTGGCCGCACCCTGCGGGGTGATCGGGCCGTTGTTGCCGATCAGGCCACAGGCGTGGCCTTCGATGTGAAGGTGGCCGCAGACGGTCTGGCTGTCGAATGAGTGCTTGAAGTCGAGAAAACGCGAACCGTCGGCGATGCGCGCAACGATCTCGCGCACGTCGTAGGGCTTCTTCGCGTCCGCCGGGACCACGCCGAGCAGTTCCTGCGCCGGGTACAGCGGCTCCTCCCACGTCAGTTTCGCGCGGGCTGGCAGTTGGTTGTTCCATGGCAGCGCGGCGAGGATTTCCCGTGCCAGGCGCACGCCGTCGGCGTCGTTCTCCGCCAGGTACTCGGCGGTGCCGGCGACCTGGGCGTGCAGCTCGGCACCGCCCAGTTCCTCGTCGGTGGCGATTTCGCCGGTGGCGGCCTTGAGCAGCGGCGGGCCGGCGAGGAACATCTTGGCCTTGCCGCGCACTACCACCACATAGTCCGACAGCCCCGGCTGGTAGGCACCGCCGGCGGTAGACGAGCCGTGCACCACGGTGACCTGCGGAATGCCCGCCGCCGACAGGCGCGCCTGGTTGGCGAAGCCGCGTGCGCCCTCGACGAAGATGTCCGCCGCGTAGTTCAGGTTGGCGCCGCCGCTCTCGGTCAGCGCCACCACCGGCAACTTGTTCTCGAAAGCGATCTGCTGCAGGCGCAAGGTCTTCTTCAGGCCGGTGGGGGAGATGGTGCCGCCCTTGATTGCGCTGTTGCTGGCAGTGACCAGGCAGCGCACCCCGGCGATATAGCCGATGCCGGAGATGATGCCGCCGCCGGCCTGGGTGCCGTCCTTGTCGTCGTGCAGCTTGTAGCCGGCCAGCGAACCGATCTCGAGGAAAGGCGCGCCGGCATCCAGTAGCAGGTTCAGGCGTTCGCGCGGCAGCAGCTGGCCGCGCTTGTCGAACTTCGGCTTGGCCTCGGCGGCCTTGTCCAGCACCTTCTGTTCGACCTCGCGGAAGCTCGCCACGGCGGCCAGCATGGCCTCGCGGTTGCGGGCGAAGTCTTCGCCCTGGGGATCGAGTTCGGATTGGATGACGGGCATCGCTTACTCCTGATCCTTGAGGACGTCCGGCAGGTAGGCGCGGTGGAAGCCGTTATAGGAGCGGCTCTGCCCCGGCTTCACCTTCGACAGCGGGAAGGCGCGGCTGCCCTGGCTGGCGGCGCCGTCGATGCGGATGGTGTTGCCGCTGATGAAGGCCGCGCCGGGGGAGAGCAGGAAGACGATGGCCGACGCCACTTCCGACTCGGTGCCGATGCGCTTGAGCGGTACGTGCTCGCGCAGGGTCGGGATCACGGCCTTGAACGCGCCTTCGTAGGTGTCCATGCCGCTGGAGGCGACCCAGCCCGGCGCCACGGCGTTGACCCGCACGCCAGCGTGGCCCCACTCGATGGCGGCGGTCTTGGTGAAGTTCTCCATGCCCGCGCGGGCGGCGCCGGAGTGGCCCATGCCGGGCATGCCGCCCCACATGTCGGCGAGCATATTGACGATGCTGCCGCCGGTCTTGCTCAGGCTCTGGTTGAACACTTCGCGGGCCATCAGGAAACCGCCCACCAGGTTGGTGCGCACCACGGCCTCGAAGCCCTTCAGGTTGATCGACGCCAGTGGCGCGGGGTACTGGCCGCCGGCGTTGTTGACCAGGTGATGGATCGGCCCGCGCTCGGCGATGACCTGAGCGACCAGCGCCTTCACCGCCTCCTCGTCGCGGATGTCGCAGCTGTGCCAGCTGGCGCTGCCGCCGTCCTCGATGATTTCGCCGGTGGTTTTCTCCAGCTTCTCGGCCTTGCGCCCCACCAGCACCACGTGGGCGCCGAGGGCTGCCAGCTCATGGGCGGTGCAGCGGCCGATACCGCTGCCGCCGCCGGTGACGATGATGGTCTGGCCGTCGAATAGGCCGGGTTTGAAGATCGAGTCGTAGCTCATTGTTGTTCTGACTCCGAGGTATCCCGTAGGGCGAATGAAGCGGAACGCTTCATCCGCCGTTGTCGATGGGTGGATAACGCCGGTGGCGTTATTCGCCCTACGTTTGCAGCGAATCGGCGAGGGCTTGCGGCACCGCCACCGGGAATTCCAGCAACTGCTGGGCGAAGGCCTTGCCCTGCGGGTCGATACGCAGGCTGGCGACACCGCCGCCGCCCAGGGCGTTTTCCAGCAGGAAGTTCAGGCTGTGTGTGCCTGGCAGGTGCCAGCGACTGACGCGGCCAAGCTGCGGGTCGAGCACATGCTGCATCCACTCGGCCACCGCGCCTTCGCTCAGGGCCTCGGCGATCCACGGCAGGTATTCGGGCTGGCGCGCCATCACGCCGATGTTGCTGTGGTTGCCCTTGTCGCCGGAGCGCGCCACCGCTAGTTTCACCAGGGGCACGCTGGCCTGCGCCGGGCCAATGGCCGCCGGCACGGGAATGTCGTCGGCCAGCGCGGCCGGGTCGAAGTGGTCGATGGCGGGCAGGGCGACTGGGGGGCGCTCGCCGTCGATCTCCACGGCCAGCTCGCAGGCGTTCTTGTCGATCAGGAAGGAGAACAGGCGGATCACCGGGTACACGGTCGGGCGGCCACCGACGATGCCGGTCAGGCCCGGCGCCATGCCGGTGGCGGCCTGGGCGATCTCGCGGGAGAACAGCACCAGGGCTTCCTTGCGGCTGTGGCGCACGGCGAGCTTCACCACGATTTCGCGGCTGTCCTCGCGGCGCCCGTGCGGGCCATAGGTGGCCTCGCTGCCGAGCAGTTCGACACTCACTTCGCGATACGGCCCCCAGCCGCGTTCCATGAGGATTTCCTCGGTCTTGGCGATAATCGCCTGGCTGACCCGTTCGGCCTTCTTCACCGCGTCGATACCGGCGATCAGGCAACTGGCGGTGCAGCGGAAACCGTCCGGGTAGGTGGCGCTGACCTTGTACTGGCCGGTCGGCGGCAGGCCGCGCGCGCCACTGACGGCTACTCGGTTCTCGCCGACCTGGGCCAGCTGGACCTGGGTGAAATCGCAGATCACATCGGGCAGCAGGTAGGCGCGCGGGTCGCCGATCTCGTAGAGCATCTGCTCGCCCACCGACAGTGGCGTGACCAGCCCGCCGGTGCCCTGCGGCTTGGTAACGACGAATTCGCCGCCGGCCTGCACTTCGACGATGGGGAAGCCGATATGCTCGTAGTCCGGCACGCTTTCCCAGTCGGTGAAGTTGCCGCCGGTGCACTGCGCGCCGCATTCGATGATGTGCCCGGCCAGTGCGGCCTGGGCCAGCTTGTCGTAGTTGTTCCAGGCCCAGCCGAATTCGTGGACCAGCGCGGCGCTGACCACCGCGCTGTCCACCACGCGACCGGTGATGACGATATCGGCGCCGGCTTTCAGCGCCTCCACTATGCCGGGAGCGCCGAGGTAGGCGTTGACCGACACGCACATCGGCGGCATCGGTGCATCGCTGAACATCTCGCGGATACCGGCCTTGGCCAGTTCACCCTGGCGCGGCTGCAGGTTGTCGCCGTGCACCACAGCGATCTTCAGCGCCACGCCGGCCTTTTCGCAGGCGGTGGCCAGGGCGTTGGCGCAGGCGCTGGGATTCACCCCGCCGGCGTTGCTGATCACGCGCACCTTCTTCGAAGCGATATCGCCCAGCAGGGGTGTCATCACCTCGACGAAATCGGTGGCGTAGCCGGCCTCGGGGTTCTTCAGGCGCGCACCGGCCATGATCGACATGGTGATCTCGGCGAGATAGTCGAACACCAGATAATCCAGCTGCGCGCCGCGCACCAGTTGAGCGGCGGCGGTGGAGGTATCGCCCCAGAAGGCGGAGGCGCAGCCGATACGTACGGTTCTAGTCATTGTTCTGCCCGTGACGCTGAGTGATGCATCGACATTACCAAGCAAGCGCTTGGTTGAAAAGCCCCGAGTCGATGACTACCCCAACCATTGGATGGCCAAGCGCTTGCTTGGTTGGCACTCGCGGGCTTACATTTCGTCAGACAACACAAGCACTTGCGGGGCGATTCGATGAATTGCCCTGAGCAAGGTGGCCAGATGGGACCCATGGGGAGAGAAAGCGTGGATGACCGCAAAGCCCGCGAAGTCATGCTGGAGCTGGTCGGGACCGGGCAGATCACCGACCCGGAGAGCGCCCGTGGCAAGTTGCTGCAGACTGCCGCGCACCTGTTCCGCAGCAAGGGCTACGAGCGCACCACGGTGCGCGACCTGGCCGGCGCGGTCGGCATCCAGTCCGGCAGCATCTTCCATCACTTCAAGAGCAAGGACGAAATCCTGCGCTCGGTGATGGAGGAAACCATCCTCTACAACACCGCCCTGATGCGCGCCGCCCTGGCCGATGCCACGAACCTGCGCGAGCGCCTGCTGGCGCTGATCCGCTGCGAGCTGCAGTCGATCACCGGCGGTACCGGCGAGGCGATGGCAGTGCTGGTCTACGAGTGGCGCTCGCTGTCGGAAGAAGGCCAGGCCTACATCCTCAGCCTGCGCGACATCTACGAGCAGATGTGGCTGGAAGTGCTGGAGGAGGCACGCGTGGCCGGATTCACTCAGGCCGATCCGTTCATTCTGCGGCGCTTCCTCACCGGGGCGCTGTCCTGGTCCATCACCTGGTTCCGCCCCGAGGGCAGCCTGACGCTGGACGAGCTGGCCGAGCAGGCGTTGCTGCTGGTGATGCGCGATTGAGGCTCTTGTAGGAGCGAGCTCGCTCCTACATGACTGCTACTGGCTTAGATAATTCGCAACGGATAACTGAACAGCAGCAGGTGCAGGCAGTTCACCGCCGCGTGCAGCAACACGGGTACTGCCAGGCGGCCGCTGAAGTGGAAGGCCAGGCCGTAGCCCAGGCCGGCGATACCGGCGACGACGGCGAACAACGGGTTGATCGGCCAGTGCACCATGCCGAACAGCACGCTGGCGACCGCCACACCGGCAAAGGCGCCGAACCGGCGCACCAGTTCGCTCTGCAGCAGGCCGCGGAAGAACGCTTCCTCGGTCAGCGAGATCACGCAGATGTTGACCAGCATCCATAGCCAGAAGCCCGGCGGCCATTTCGGGTTCCACACCACCAGGCCGCCGGCCACTGCAACCAGGGGCACGGCGAACAGCGTGGTGACGATGACGATGGCAGCGAAGTCCGGCGAGCGCCTTTCCTCGGGCACCGGTTCGCGGCGCAGCCACCAGGCGAGCAGGGTCGCACCGACCAGGGCCTTGTCCCAGGACAGGTGGAGGGCATAGACGGGAGCGTCGGGGCTGAGCTGGCGCACTGGCCAGAGTGTCCACGAGGTAGTGCCCGGCAACAGGTGCGCGGCGAGGGCAATACTGAGCACGAGGCAGACCAGCCACCACAGCAGGCGGGGCAGGCGGGTCTCGCCGCAGAGAGTCCAGGCGACATAGAACGCGCCGATCAGCAACCCCACTGGCTGGACGAATCCGAGCGCAAAACCGCAGAGCAACAACACGACTGGCAGCAGCGGCAGGAGTTTCCTGAGCATTCTTTCCTCCATCCAGGGAGGCGCAGTCTAGGCAATTTCGACTGCCACTGGCCATCGCTGTGGCCAGTTTTTACTGAAACGTCAGTCAGTTAGGACATTTCAGCGCTTATCTTCGGCTTCCTTGGCATCCATTTCGGCGTTGCGCTCATGGATGCGCTTGAGCTGTTCCTCGGTGAGCGGGAGCTTTTTCGCGGTGTCGCGCAGCATCATCAGCGCGCCGACGATGGAGCCCAGAGCTAGGGCAATGATCAACCAGGCATACCAGGGCATGGTCCCGTCTCCGACAGTGGCAGTGGAATATCACGATACGCTGTGATTCAGACCTTGTCAGGCGCGGACCGGTTCAGACTGATCGCCTCGCAGAGCTCGCTATTGCCCTTGAGCTTCACGCCACTGGCGTAGGACAGATCCTGCGGGCGCACATTGACTGAGCGCGGTTGTCGGTGGGGATATGGCCTGGCGCTCGGATTATCCCGCGCCCCGCCACGAGGGCAGGGCGCGGACGGCGCTCAGGCACCCGTGAGCATGGCGTCCGCCGGGGCGCTGGCGCGATGGGCGGCGGTGAGCTGGAAGTAGACGAAGCCCGCCGCCATGAAGGCCAGGAAGATCCCGGCGATCTGCAGGTTGAACCAGACCATCGCCGCCAGGCACAGCACGGCCAGCGCCAGGGCGATGCCCGGCACCACGGGGAAGCCCGGCGCGCGGAAGCTGCGTTCCAGGTGCGGCTCGCTGCGGCGCAGCTTGAACAGGCTGAGCATGCTCATGATGTACAT
>NZ_MACM02000026.1:0-96148 GCF_001675465.2 Pseudomonas sp. AU12215 | reverse complement strand
CGCCATCGAGATCGAGCCCGTCACCGTCGGGTGGGTGTCGTTGGTGTAGCCACCATTGTCGACCTTGCCCACCACCGGCAACACAGCATCTTCGATCGAGAGGATCTGGATAGCCTGCGCGACGATGTTGGTGTTCAGCGTGAAGCTCAGACTATTGGACTGGGCGCTGCCGTTACCGGCAGCGTCCACGACCTGGGCGTAGTAACTGTACATTGACAGGTTGGACAGCCCTGCATCCTGATACGTCCAGGACCAGACACCACCTTTGAGCTCGACCGTAGCCGTGCCAATGTCCGCACCATTACGGAAGATGTGCACCTGCTCGTTGGCGCTCAGCGCGGACGAGATCGTGCCGTGCAGCGTCGGCGTGTCGTCATCGGTAACCCCGTTGTTAGCAATCGGACCGGTTACGTCACCCTTGTCGTCGATGATCTCGGTTAGCACTACCACTTGCGGCGGTGCCGTCAGGTCTACGTTGATTACGTAGGCGTTGGACAGAGCGCCCGGATTACCCGCACCGTCCACTACCTGCGCAGTGTAGGTGTAAGCCTTGCCATCCTGCAGGCCGGTATCCTGGTAGCTCCAGGTGGTACCGGTCACGACCGCCGTACCAATCACCTGACCATCGCGCAGAATCTCCACGCTCTGACCAGCGCTCAGCGCTTGCGACAGGGTGCCATCCAGCGACGGGTGGGTGTCGTTGGTGTAACCACCATTGTCCACCTTGCCCACCACCGGCTCGACATCGTCCATGACCTCGCTGATCACCACCTTGATCGGCGGACCAACCAGCTCCAGGGTCATACTGTAGGCATTGGAGTAGCTGCCGGTGTTGCCAGCGGCATCCTCTACCCGCGCTTCGTACTTGTAGGTGTGCTGGTCTTCCAAACCCGATTTGTCGGTGAAGCTCCAGCTGGTGCCATTGACCGAGGCGTTACCGACCTTCTGGCCATCGCGGTACACCACCAGCACTTCATTCTGTGCCAGACCTGCCGACAGTGAGCCTTTCAGTTCCGGCTGCGAGTCGTTGGTGCTACCGCCGTTGGCCACATCACCAATACCCGGGGCAACATCATCGTAGATGGTGCTGATGACCACCGTTTGCGTCGGCGCCGAGGTGTCGATGTTCAGCGTGAAGTCCGCTGARATCGCACCACGGTTGCCCGCGGCATCTTCCACACGAGCGGTGTAGGTGTAAGCCTTGCCRTCCWSCAGRCCGCTATCTGCGTAGCTCCAGTGGGTGCCTGTRCCATCGACCGTGGCTGTGCCAATCACCGCGCCATCGCGCAGCACCACGACTTTCTCGCCCGCCTTGAGCACRTCGGAAATCGTGCCCTCCAGCTTCGGCGTGGTGTCGTTGGTGTAGCCGTTGTTGGCAATCTTGCCAATCACCGGCGCCACGTTGTCGTCCACATCCAGGATCGTCGTCGACTGCGTCGGAGCAATGGTGTCCACGGTGAACACGAACGGATTCGACTTCGGTCCTTCGTTACCCGCCGCATCGACGTCGGAGAACTGGAAGCTGTGCTCCTTGTCGTCCAAGTTGCTGGTCGGCGTGTACTTCCACTTGCCGTCCGCATCCGCCGCCACGGTGTCTACCAGCACACCGTTGTCGTAGATGTTGACTTTGCTGTTGGGCTCGGCGCCCGAACCGCTGAAGTCCGGCTTCGGATCGTTGGTGCTGCCACCATTGGTGATCGCACCGGTGATCGGGGCCACGTCGTCAATCACGCTGTCCAGCGTCGGCGCGTCGGTCGGTGCGCTGGTGTCCACGATGAGGCTGAAGTTGCCGCTGACCGGGCCCTGGTTACCTGCCTGATCTTCCACGCGAACGGTGTAGGTGTAGGTATGACCATCCACCAGACCGGCATCCTGGAAGCTCCAGATCTTGCCATCGGCACTCAGGCTCGCGGCACCCAGACGTACCCCATCGCGGTACACCGCCACCACTTCGCCTGTACCCAGCGCACCACCTACCGTGCCGTTGAGCTTCGGATGTGGGTCGTTGGTGGTCGAACCACTCAGGAAGTCACCCGTCTGCGGCGCTACATCGTCGGTGTAGCTGACGATCGCAGCTGTCGCCGTGGGAGGAATGATATCGGTGTAAGCAACGGGTGTAGGTGGGCTGATGTTACCCGCAGCATCTTCAGCTCGGACCTCAATCTCACAGCTTTCTACCGGCGCCGGGATACTGATGCTGTAGTCGCCCTTGGCATCGGCGGTGGTTGAGGCAGTGGTACCATCCGGCAGTTCAACGATCACTTTGCTGCCCGGCTCGGACTTGCCATCGATGGTGATGGTGCCGGTGCCCGGGTCGGTGATTTCCGCAGTGGGCGCGGGCGGCGGCGTGATGTCGTGGTAATCGACAACAGTGGGCTCACTTATATTCCCTGCTGCGTCTTCAGCCCTGACCTCAATCTTGCCGTCGCCATGTGGCGCTGGCACGTCAATACTGTAGTCACCCTTGGCATCCGCGGTGGTAGTGGCGGTGGTGCCGTCCGGCAGCGTGACAATAACGGTGGCATTCGGCTCGGTATTGCCATCGATAGTGACTGTACCCGTACCCTTATCGGAAATATTCACCGTTGGGGGATTTGGCGGCGTCGTGTCGCCGCCATTGTGATGGTGATCTTTCTTTGTCGCGGCAGCCACGCCACCTATCAGGCCAGCACCAGCCAGAAGCGGCCATAGCAGGAAACCGGCAGATTCGTCGATCTCGCCATGGACCACCGGCGCGGCGCCCAGCGGTTCACCCCCAAGGGCAATGGGGGTCATCTCGCCATCGGCCAGCAACAGCTGGCTGTAGAAGCCCTCACCATCGGTACGCACATACGCGTACATCTGGCCGTCTTCGGATACGCCATAGAGTTGGCTGTCCATGCCGTCTGCGAAGAAGTCCTGGATGACCAGATCAGGCTTGTCGCTGCCCTGGAAAAACACCAGCAGATCCTTGCCGTCCCGCTTGACCGTGACGTTCTCCGGTGCCACTTCATTATTATCGAGTTTAAGAAGGTACTTGGTACCGATCTTTGCCTTGACCTTGCCGCCATCCTTGAACGTAACCCGCTGGGCTGCATTTTCGGAGACTTCTACCAATTGGACTTTTTCAGCGGACATCTGCATTTTCCTTATCCAGCCACAGAAATAAAACTGCGGTGGCCAGCTTAAGGCGGGAGTCATTGAGTCATTTGTAGGACAATTCGGCAGATCAATGCGGATTCGCCGCAACTGCGATCGCAGTGGACTACAGAGCAAACGGACGCCTTGTGGCCGGCTATTGCTGGTGCCGTAGGAGCAAAGGAAATACCGCGAGGCAACAGGCTGGACAGCGCTTCTCCGTCGCATGGACCAGCAGATGCTGAGCTCAATCTCGAATACCGGATCCTGAGGCTGAAAATCGGATGAACCGCTGGCAGGGCCGGCGGCACGATGGTGATAAACTATGCAGCCATTTTCCGGCCGGCCCGCTCTCGGGCCGGCATTCGTCACAGAGTGCACCACGTGGAATTGTTCAAAGAATTCACCTTCGAATCCGCCCACCGCCTACCCCACGTTCCCGCCGGGCATCAGTGCGGCCGCCTGCATGGCCACTCCTTCCGAGCCGCCATCTACATCGAGGGCGAGGTCGATCCGCATACCGGCTGGATTCGTGATTTCGCCGAGATCAAGCAGATCTTCAAGCCGATCTACGATCAGCTCGACCACAACTACCTGAACGACATCCCCGGCCTGGACAACCCCACCAGCGAAAATCTCTGCCGCTGGATCTGGCAACAGCTCAAGCCGCTGCTGCCAGAGCTGTCCAAGGTGCGCGTGCACGAGACCTGCACCAGCGGTTGCGAATATCGCGGCGACTGATCCGCCCGAAGCCATGAACAAGGCCGGCAATCGCCGGCCTTGTTCATATCAGCCCGGGACTCAGAACAGGCCCATCTGCTTGTCGATCAACGCGCCGAAGTCGTCGTCCACGAACGGCAGGATGGCGTCGGCGATCGGCTGCAGCTGGCGGCTGACGTAGTGGTCGTAGTCGATGGGCGAGCTGAGCGTTTCCAGCGGCTCCGGGCCGTTGACGGTGATGACGTAGCTGATCCAGCCACCGCGCTGGTACTGCCGCGGCCGACCCTGGCGCTCGTTGTAGTCGTCGGCGATACGCGCCGCGCGCACGTGAGGCGGCACGTTACGTTCGTAGTCACCGAGCTGGCGGCGCAGGCGCTTGCGGAAAATCAGCAGCTCGTCCTGCTCGCCGGCGAGGGTACGGTTCACGTAGTCGCGCACGTAATCGCGATACGGCTGACGCTGGAAGATGCGCAGGTAGAGTTCCTGCTGAAACTGCTGGGCCAGCGGCGACCAGTCGGTGCGCACGGTTTCCAGGCCCTTGAAGACCATTTCGTCGCTGCCGTCCTCACGCCGTACCAGGCCGGCATAGCGCTTCTTGCTGCCCTCTTCCGCGCCACGGATGGTCGGCATCAGGAAGCGTCGGAAGTGCCGCTCGAACTGGATCTCCAGCGCGCACTCCAGGCCATATTCCTCGCGCAGGTGCTGCGCCCACCACTGGTTGACGTGGTGTACCAGATCGCGCCCGATCCGTGCTGCCTCTTCTTCGCCATGGGCACGGCCAAGCCAGACGAAGGTGGAGTCTGTGTCGCCATAGATCACCCGATGCCCCTGCCCTTCGATCAGCTCGCGGGTGCGACGCATGATTTCGTGGCCACGCATGGTGATCGATGATGCCAGGCGTGGGTCGAAGAAGCGGCAGCCGCTGGAACCGAGCACGCCGTAGAAGGCGTTCATGATGATCTTCAACGCCTGGGACAGCGGCGCGTTGCCGTCGCGCTTGGCGGCGTCGCGGCCCTGCCAGACGCGCTCGACGATGGCCGGCAGGCAATGCTGCGTGCGCGAAAAGCGTCCGCCGCGGAAGCCGGGGATCGATGCCTCGTCGGACGGGTCGCTCAGCCCTTCGACCAGCCCGACGGGGTCAATCAGGAAGGTGCGGATGATCGACGGATACAGGCTCTTGTAATCCAGCACCAGCACCGATTCGTAGAGCCCCGGCCGCGAATCCATGACGAATCCGCCGGGGCTCGCTTCCGGCGCCTTGCCACCGAGATTCGGCGCGACGTAGCCCAGCCGGTGCATTGGCGGCAGGTACAGGTGGGTGAAAGCTGCCACCGAGCCGCCACTGCGGTCGGCCGGCAGCCCGGTGACACTGGCGCGTTCCAGCAGGAAGTCGAGGATGCGGGTCTTCTCGAAGATGCGCGTGACCAGCTCGCAGTCCTTGAGATTGTATTTCGCCAGCGCCGGCTTGTCTTCGGCGAAACGGCGGTCGATCTCGGCCATGCGGTCGTAGGGGTTGTCGATGGCCTTGCCCTCGCCCAGCAGAGTCTGCGAGACGCTTTCCAGGCTGAACGAGGGGAAACTCCAGAATGCCGAGCGCAACGCCTCGATGCCGTCGATGATCAGCCGCCCGGCTGCCGCGGCAAAGAAGTGATTGGACGAGGCATGCTGCCGCCAGCCCATCTCGTCGCCGCCACGCCCCAGGCGCAGCGGGACCTCCAGGCGCTTGGCATGCTCCTGCAGGACGCGCAGGTCGAACTGCACCAGGTTCCAGCCGATGATCGCGTCGGGATCGTGCTCGGCCAGCCACTGGTTCAGACGCTCCAGCAACTGCGCGCGGCTCTCGCAGTATTCCAGCTCAAAATCGCGTTCGCCGTCGATGCCATTGGCGGGGCCGAGCATGTACACCTGGCGCTGGCCGCAGCCCTCCAGGGCAATGGAATAGAGGTCGCCACGGATGTTGGTCTCGATGTCCAGCGAGGCCAGCTTCAGCCTTGGCCGATAATCCGGCGCGGGCCGCAGTTGCGCCGTGAGGATACTGCCGCCCTCGCCTGGCTCGCCCTGGAAGGTCACCGGAGCGGTGATGAAGCGTTCCATGAGGTAGCGTTCGGGTGGACGAATGTCTGCCTCGAATACTTCGACGCCCGCTTCGCGCAGCTTTTTCTCGAGGTTCATCAACTGGCGGTGCTGCTGGCAGTACAAGCCCAGCACCGGACGCTGCTGGAAGTCACGCAGGCCCAGCGGGCGCAGTTCGGCACCACGCTCGCCGGCCAGCAGTTTCTCGGCGCGGGCGCGCTGCTCGGCCGGCAGGAAGGCCACCGAGGTCTGCGGCGGCAGCAGCACATGCCGGGGCCCTTCATCGGTGGCCAGCCAGAAGCCCACCTCGGTGCCTTCGGGCGTATCCCGCCAATGTCGGGTCAGGACGAAACCCTGCCTTGCCTCCACGCTCTAACCACCCGTCTGTCGAATCAGAACGCCATTCTACCGGTCCGCCCGCGGATTCGTTGCAAGGCGTGTAAATCCGACCGATGCGTTTGACGCACGCCCCGCGTCTGCCCAAGCTAGCGGGCTTTCGTTTGCCTGCCAGGACTCGCCCGTGACCGATTCGTCCCGCCACTGGACCCCCCCTCTCCTCGCCACCCTGTGTTTCGCCACCCTGCTTTCAGGCTGCGGCCTGTTCGGCAAAAAGCCCGAAGAAGCCCAGGCACCCACCTATTCCAAGGTCGCCTGGTCGGACCTGCCCCAGACCGCCGACAGCGACGTACTGCAAGGTTTCAGCGCCTGGCGCTCGGCCTGCGCGGTACGCCTGAAGAAAGATGACATCTGGGCCGCGACCTGCGCCGAAGCGGCGAATGTGCCGGCTTCCGCCCCGGCGATCCGCCAGTTCATGCAGGCCCAGTTGCAGCCCTACCAGCTGCGTTCCGGCGAAGGCAGCAGGAACGGCCTGATCACCGGCTACTACGAGCCCGTCTACCGTGGCAGCCAGCAGCGCGACGCCACGCACACCGTACCGATCTATGGCGTGCCGAAAGACCTGATCACCGTCGCGCTGGACAGTGTCTACCCGGAGCTGAAGGGCAAGCGCCTGCGCGGCAAGCTCGAAGGCAACACCCTCGTACCCTACGCTGACGCCGCCGGTATCCGCCGCGATGGGGTCAATGCGCCCGTGCTGGCCTGGCTGCCCGACCCGATGGACCTGCAGTTCCTGCAGATCCAGGGCTCCGGCCGTGTGCAGCTGGCCTCCGGTCGCCAACTGCGTCTGGGCTACGCCGAGCAGAATGGCCGCCCGTACAAGCCGGTGGGCCGCTGGCTGGTGGAACAGGGCGAGCTGAGCAAGGAAGAAGTCAGCATGGCGCGCATCCGCGACTGGGCCCGCGCCCACCCGCAGCGCGTCGACGAACTGCTGGCGAGCAATCCCAGCTACGTGTTCTTCAGCCAGCGCCCGGACAGCAACGAAGGCCCGCGAGGCTCGCTGAACGTGCCGCTGACGCCCGGCTACAGCGTGGCCATCGATCGCAAGGTGATCCCGTTGGGGAGCCTGATGTGGCTCTCCACCACCCGCCCGGATGGTGCGCCGGTGGTGCGCCCGGTCGCAGCGCAGGACACCGGCGGCGCCATCGTCGGCGAAGTGCGCGCGGACCTGTTCTGGGGCACTGGCGATGCCGCCGGGGAGCTCGCCGGGCACATGAAGCAGGACGGCCAGTTGTGGCTGCTCTGGCCAAAGGACAAGTCACTGCCGGGCACCTGAGCGAAACGGCGTGTAACGTCGAACCCTGTACGCCCTAAGAGCCTGGAATTTTCAGACAGAGGAAATTCCTACTCATCCTACAGAGCTCCCTGAGTTCCCGACATCACCGCCAACCGGACAATGGTCGGCGAATCCAGGCACTCCCCTGGCTTCGCCGATCCTCAACCCGATCGCGGTGACCGCCATGAAGAAAAGCCAGCCTCCCCTCCATTCCCAGCGCCAGCACCGTGGCTGGCCGCTGGACTACGACGTCCTCTGCTGGATAGGCGCTATCGCCCTGGTCCTACTGTTCTTCGGCGTCGACCAGTTCTTCGTGTCGAAGCTGCCCGGCACCGGTGCCATCGAACACCCGCGCAGCATTCCCCAACGCGTTGACCTGCCCGCCGCCCATGCGCTGGCGTCGCTGGACCGCGACCGCCAATAGGTGGCTCAGTTGCCCTGACGGAATTGCCCCGGCGTCATCCCGCTCCAGCGGCGGAAAGCCTTGGCGAAAGCGCTCTCGTCGGAGAACCCCAGGCGCTCGGCCACCTCGCCCAGTCGCGAGGACTCGCGCAGCAGTTGTTCGGCCATGCCATGCAACACCTGTTCGCGCAGCAGCTTGAAGCTGGTGCCTTCCTCCGCCAGTTTGCGGTTGAGGTGGCGCCCGCTGAGCTCCAGTTGCTCGGCGACCTTCTCCTTGCCCCAGCGTGGGTTCTGCCGCAGCAGCTGCTGCACGCGCGCGGCCAGGCTCTGCGCTCCCAGACGTTCGAGCTGGGCGTCGGCCAGCGCCCGCAGGTGCTCGCGCATCAGGGCGTTGGCCTGGATCAGCGGCACGTCGAGATCAGCCACGGCAAAGCTCAGGGCATTCTCGGCACCCTCGAAGATAACCGGGCATCCCAGCACCTCGACATACCGCGTCGGCTCGCCCCGGGCGGCATGGCTGAGGATCAGTCGCTGCGGATTGACGCGATCGCCGGTGATCCAGCGAGTCAGGTGCACCAGGCTGGCCAGCGCGGCCTCCACTCGCTCCTCGCGGCGCACGGCGTAGCTCGGCCGATAGACCAGGCGTACCTGCGTTGCATCCTGCTCACGCTGGAACTCGCTGCCCTCGGCGATGATCGGGTAATACTCCAGCAAGGCGTCCAGCGCCTCGCCATAGTGGTCACAGCTCATCAGCAGCGCACCGACCATGTCCAGGTGCCCCACTTGCAGCGCACTGCCCAGGCGCAGGCCCAGCAACGGATCGCCCGAAGCGGCACAAATGGCTTCCCAGAAAGCGTCCTGGCGCTGCAACGGAATGCGCGGCTCCAGGCTGGCCGCCTGCAGATCGGCAGGCACCGGCAGCCCCAGGCGCTCGGCGGCCTGCAGGATGCCCTGGGCGTAATGGACAGTAATGGTGTGCGGCATGGTCTCGAATTAACCGGTAAAGGTCCCGATTGAGCCGTTACCGGGCGGTAACGCTGCCCTATGCTTGCCAATTACAACGATAAATACAAACAAGAGTCGCCTTGCATGCCCAATCCCACCGGAGCCGCGCCCGTGCCGCCGGCTGCAGTCCATTCGCCAGTCCCCGCCCTCCCTCTGTGGGAGAACGGCGATGCCTGAAGTCCACCTCGAATTCTCCGGCGGTTCGATGATCGCCTTGAACGCGATCATCGCCCTGATGATGTTCGGCGTATCGCTGGAACTGCGCCGCGACGATTTCGCCCGCATCCTGCGCCAGCCCAAGGCGCCGGTGATCGGCATGCTGGTGCAGTTCCTGCTGCTGCCGGCCGCCACCTGCCTGCTGACCATCGCCCTGCCCATCGACCCGGAACTGGCGCTGGGGATGATCCTGGTCGCCACCTGCCCCAGTGGCACCTTCTCCAACATCATGACCTGGATGGCGCGGGGCAACGTCGCCGTGTCGGCCAGCGTCACGGCGGTTTCCGGCCTCAGCGCGGGTATCTTCACACCGCTGAACTTCGCCCTGTATGCCGGCATCAACCCGGCCACCCGCGACCGCCTCACGCAGATCCACATCGACCCGCTGGAACTGGTCGGTGTGGTGCTATCGGTGCTGATCCTGCCAATGCTGCTGGGCATGGCCCTGGGCAAGCACAAGCCACAGCTCGCGCGGCGCCTGGAGAAGCCCATGCGACAGTTGTCGCTGCTGGTGATGCTGGGCTTCGTCGGCATGGCCTTCGCCAAGAACTTCCAGCAGTTCATGGCCTACTTCCACCTGTTCTTCTGGCTCGTCCTGCTGCTCAACGGCACGGCGCTGATCCTGGGCTATACCTGCGCACGGCTGTGGAAGCTGCCGGACGCCGACGTGCGCGCCGTCACCCTGGAGAGCGGCATCCACAATTCGGCGCTGGGCATGGCGCTGATCCTCACCTTCTTCCCGCAGGCCGGCGGCATGCTGCTGATCGCCGCCTTCTGGGGCTGCTGGCAGTTGTTTTCCGGGTTGCTACTGGCGCAATGGTGGGCGCGCCGCGAACCACGAGGCACCGCGGTGAGCGCGTCATGAACGCTCCGGCCATCGCCCTTGGCGGTTTCATCCTGCTGGCCTACACACTGGAAGCCATCACCGGCTTCGGCAGCGTGGTGATCGCCCTGTCCCTCGGTGCGCTGCTGATGCCCATCGAAACGCTGCTGCCGATCCTGGTGCCGCTGAACATCGGCATGACCGGCTATCTGTGCTGGCGTCACCGGCGTCTGATCGATACCCGCCTGCTGCTGCGTACCGTGTTGCCGGGCATGCTGGTGGGCATGGTGATCGGCTACCTGTTGCTGCCGCATCTGGACCCGCAACCGCTCAAGCGCGGCCTGGGCGTGCTGATTCTCTGGTTCGCCGGCCGCGAACTGTGGCGCCTGCGCGCCAGTGCACCGGCACGCGGCCACACACCGAGCTGGGTGGTACGCCTGGCGACCGGGACCGCCGGTGTCTGCCACGGCCTGTTCGCATCGGGTGGGCCCTTGCTGGTCTACGCACTGGCCACCCGACCGCTGGATAAAACTCGTCTGCGCGCCACCCTGGTCTGCGTCTGGTTCACCCTCAACGGCCTGCTGACCCTGGCCTTCCTCCTCGATGGCCGCCTGCGCCCGGCGCTGCCGCAGGTGCTCGCCTACGCACCCTTGCTGCTGCTCGGCGTGTGGCTCGGTGAACACCTACACCAGCGCTTCGAGGAACACCATTTCCGTCTCGCCATCCACTGCCTGCTGCTGGTCAGCGGCATCCTGCTGCTGTCGCCCTGGAGTCTCCTGTGAGCTACGACATCATCATCAAGAACGGCCTCTACTTCGACGGCAGCGACGCCCCCGGCAGCCTGCGCCACGTCGGCATCAAGGATGGGCGCATCGACACCCTGAGCGTCAGCCCGCTCGACGAAGGCGGCTGCCCAGAGGTCATCGACGCCAGCGGCCGCTGGGTCACCCCAGGCTTCCTGGAAATCCACTCGCACTACGACGCCGAAGCCATCGCCGCCCCGGCGCTGAAGGAGTCGGTACGCCACGGTGTGACCACCGTCTCCGTTGGTTCCTGCTCCATCAGCATGGTGCTGGGCGAGGCCGAGGACTGTTCCGACCTGTTCACCCGCGTCGAGGCCGTGCCGCGCGAGCAGGTGCTGCCGATCCTGCGTGACAAGCGCACCTGGAAGGACGCCAAGGGCTATCGCGCCTTCTACGACCAGCAACCACTGGGACCGAACCTCTGCTCCTTCCTCGGCCACTCCGAGCTGCGCGTGACAGTCATGGGGCTTGAGCGCGCCATCAGCGGCGCCAAGCCCACCGAAGCCGAGCTGCAACGCATGGAAGAGCTGCTGGAGCAGGCTCTGGATGCCGGCTGTTTCGGCCTGTCGGTGATGACCACGCGCCTGGACAAGATGGACGGCGACCGCGCCTGGTCCAGCCCGCTGCCCTCCACTTTCGCCAGTTGGAAGGAATTCTCCCGCCTGTTCGCCGTGCTGCGCCGGCGCAACGCGCTGATGCAAGGCGCGCCCAACGCGGTCACCAAGATCAACGTGTTCGCCTTCCTCTACCAAGCCCACGGCTGGTTCCGCCGGCCGCTGAAGTGCTCGATGCTCACCGCGCTGGACCTCAAGTCCCAACCCTTCATGCACCGTATCACCCGTGCCTCCGGCTGGGTCGCCAACCGCCTGCTGCGCGGCCGCTATCGCTGGCAGACCCTGCCAGCGCCCTTCGTGGTGCGCATCGAGGGGCTGAACATGAACGGCTTCGAGGAGTTCGGCGCCGGCGAAGTGCTGCGCGACATCAAGGACCCGGAGGAGCTCTACACGCGCATCCAGGACCCGGCCTTCCGCGAGCGCTTCAAGAAGGACATCAAGGCCACCCTCAGCCTCGGCTTGTGGCACCGCAATCTCTCCGACTGCTGGGTGCGCGAGTGCCCGGACGCCTCGATGGTCGGGCGCAATTTCGAGGACATCGGCCGCGAGCGCGGTCTGGACCCGGTGGATGCCTTCTTCGAGCTGGCCGGCCAATACCGCAACGAACTCAAATGGACCACCTGCTACGGCAACCACCGCCCCGAGATCATGGGCAAGCTGCTGGCCAGCCCGTGGACCCAGCCGGGCTTCGCCGACTCCGGCGCGCACCTGGCCTCCCATGCGCAGTACAACTTCCCGCTGCGCATGCTCAAGTATGTGCGCGACGCCGAGCTGGCCGGGCAGAGCTTCATGGATACCGGCCGCGCGGTGCACCGCCTGACCGGCGAGCTGGCGGACTTCGCCGGGATCGATGCCGGTTACATCCGCGTCGGCGACCGCGCCGACCTGGTGGTAGTCAACCCGGCCGGGCTGACCGACGGGCTGGATGACGTCTGCGAGGCACCGATGGAGGTCATCGGGCTGACGCGGCTGGTGAAGCGCAACGACGATGCGGTGGACGCCACCCTGATCAATGGCCGCGTGGCGTATCGGCGTGAAGGCGGCTTCCCCGAGGCGTTGGGCAAGGAGCGCGTGTTCGGCACCTTCCTGCCGGGGCGCGACGTGCTGAGCCGGCCGCAGGAGGTGTCGGCAGGCAGCCCGGTTTACGGTCGGTAAGATCAGTGTCGCTGGTGGTTCGCGAGCAAGCTCGCTCCTACACGGAGCGCGTGCTCTTCGTAGAAGCGAGCTTGCTCGCGAACCCGATTGACGCCAGCCACACCGAATAACCGCGCAGCGGGCCGAGATTGACGCTCTGACGCGCACTCACTAGAGTGCGCGTTTTCCTACATCCTACGCTGCACCCGTATCATGACCCCGTTCTGCCGCTTCGCCGACTCATCGCTCGCCCTCCTCCGGGAGCCTCCGCGCGTGCGCAAGGTCGATGCCGTGCTGAACCTGCGTCGCAGCGTCCTCTTCGCCTTCACCTTCTCCCCGCCTACCGGCCACTGAGCCGGATACCGCGCGCCCTCGCGCCGGTCATTCCGCCTTTCGAATCCGCCCACCGGCGAATCCCGGCGGGCTCGTTTGCATGTGCAGCCCTGCCGCTGGAGCGGCAGGGCAAGAGAAGGTTTCCATGAACACCCCGACCACCCTCAACAAGCCGCTGCTCGCGGTGCTGCTGTTCGCCGTTTCCATCGTCGGCCTGAGCCTGGGTGCCACCCTGCCGCTGGTGGCGCTGCGTCTGCTGGATAACGGCGCCAGCGCCCTGCAGATCGGCATTCTCTCCGCCGTACCCGCCGCCGGCATGATCCTCGCCGCCACCCTGGTCGACCGTGCCTGCCAGCTGATGAGCCGGCGCCGTCTTTATCTACTGTGCTTCGTGCTGTGCACCGCCAGCACCGTCGCCATCGAATTCAGCAGTCATTCCCTGTGGCTGCTGGCCGCCGCGCGCCTGGCGCTGGGGATCGGCATGGGCATCGCGATCATCCTCGGCGAGGCCTGGGTCAACGAGCTGTGCGGCGAGCACAACCGCGGCACCATCGTGGCGCTGTACGCGACCAGCTTCACCGCCTTCCAGTTGCTCGGCCCGACCCTGGTGGCGCTGCTCGGCGCGCAGACGCCCTGGGTCGTGCTGCTGGTCAGCGCCGGGCACCTGATTGCATTGGCCACCGTGGCGCTCGCCATGCCCGAGGACGGTATCCACGAGCACGTCGAGGAGCCGCGCAGCTTCTCCCTCGCCGGCTTCCTGCGGGTGGCGCCGGCACTGTGCATGGGCGTGCTGTTCTTCTCCTTCTTCGACAGCGTGGTGTTGTCGCTCTTCCCCGTGTACGCCTCCAGCCACGGCTACGCGGTGGGCATTGCCGCCTTCATGGCGACGGTGATCCTGCTGGGCGACATGCTCTTCCAGATGCCGCTTGGCTGGCTCTCCGACCGCCTCGACCGCTCCAGCCTGCACCTGCTGTGCGGCGTGGCGGCCATGCTGATCGGCCTCGCCCTGCCCTGGCTGATCGGCCAGCCGGCGCTGCTATGGCCGGCGCTGATGGTGCTCGGCGCGGTGGCCGGTGGCGTCTACACCCTGGCGCTGGTGCTGATCGGCCAGCGCTTCCGCGGCCGCGACCTGGTTACCGCCAACGCCGCCGCCGGCATGCTCTGGGGCGTCGGCAGCCTGCTCGGCCCCCTGCTCAGCGGCAGCCTGATGGACCTCGGCCCGCAAGGCGTGCCGGTGGCACTGGCGCTGGCCGCCGGCCTGTTCGTCGCCACCGCGGCCGCCTCGCTGCGCCGCGCCACCATGCGCACCGCCTGATGCCTCAATAGAAGGCAAGGCGCATCGACTTGGTGCCAGCGTGATCAGGGCTGGCACCTGCCTGCCACTGGGGATTTCAGCTAAGCAATTGAAATCCCCAGTGGTTTTTCCGCTTCACGAAAACTGGCATTTCAATTGCTCAGTCCCCTGCAACGGGATGCATCGCCCACGGCAAGGTAGCCACCGGGTGAGCGAACGCAGCAAGGCACACACTGGAGTTGCACCACAGGCGAACTAGGGTTCCGGTCTCCGTGAGGGGATGTCTGGTCCGAGAGTTTTCCGGCCCTAGGGACAGGGCTACACGGCGGGAGAAAAGCCCGGGAGACGTGATGTCATCCCGTGCCGATTTCCAACCGTTAGGAGCAATGCCATGACCATGCCGCTTTCCCTGCGTTCCCTGCGCAAGACCCTGCTCGGTGCCTGTCTGGTTGCTGCCGCCGGGGTCGTGCCGCTGACTCTGCAAGCCGCCGAGAAGCTCAAGATCGGCACCGTCGTCTGGGCCGGTTACGCGCCCTTCTACGTCGCCGACAAGCTCGACCTCTACAAGCCCCACGGCCTCAAGGTGGAGCTGCAGTTCTTCAACGACCCCGCCCTGATCCCCACCGCCATGACCGGCGGCGCGCTGGATGGCGGCATGCTCACCTACGACCAGGTGGTCGGCGGCGTCGCCAAGGGCCAACCGTACCGCGTGGTGATGCCCATCGACTTCTCCAACGGCGGCGACGCCATCGTCGCGGACAAGTCGATCAAGTCGGTCGCCGACTTCAAGGGCAAGAAGATCGGCTTCAACCCGCTGTCGCCATCCGACTTCCTGCTCGCCTACGCGCTCAAGAGCCACGGCCTGAGCGACAAGGACGTCAGCCCGGTGAACATGACGCCCGAAGGCATCCCCGGCGCCATGGCCTCGGGCAGCCTGCCGGTGGGCGTGACCTACGAACCCAATGTCTCGCAGATCCTCGGCATGCCGGGCGGCAAGTTCCACGTCGTGTATTCATCGAAGGACGCGCCGGGCCTGATCACCGACGTGCTGGTGTTCAACCAGGCGGTCATCGGCAAACGCCAGAAAGCGATCAGCGCGATGATCCAGGGCTACGCCGACGGCCTGGCCTACATGAAGGCGCACCCGGACGAATCCGCCGAAATCATCGGCAAGGTGCTGGGCGTCAGCGCCGCCGAGGCCAAGGAACAGATGGCCGGGGTCTACAACATCCCGCTGGCGGAGATGGGCAAGAACTTCGAGAAGTCCGACGCCACCAGCTCCTTCTTCGGCAGCGGCGCGGTGATCGCCCAACTGCTCAAGGACAACAGCCAGATCCCGGCGATCCCCGACCTCGCCCAGACCTTCGACGCGCAATTCGTCCAGGCCCTCGCCCAGTAAGGCACCCACCCGACGCTCTCGCCGGGACGGCGGGAGCGCTCACGGAGGTATCCATGTCCGCGTCCCTGTACCGCTACGCCGATGGCCGGCTGCCCAACAGCCTGGCACTGGCCTATGCCTTTGGCGGCTATGCCGCCGGCTTCGCCCTGCTGTTCGCCGATAGCTGGCTGCTCAACGCCGCCGGCACCCTGTTGCTGGGCCACGCGATGATCGTCGCGGCCTACCTGATCCACGAATTCGCCCACGGCACCATCTTCGCCAAGCCGGCGCACAACACCTGGGCCGGCGAGGCCTGCAGCTGGCTCTGCGGCAGTTGCTATGCCGGGTTCCAGGACCTGCGCCGCAAGCACATGCGCCACCACGTCGACCGCGCCGACGTGATCACCTTCGACACCAAGGCCTTCCTCGCCCGCTGTCCGCACTGGGCGCGCCGCCTGGTACTGGCCGCCGAATGGGCCTACGTGCCGGCGGTGGAGCTGATCATGCATTACTACGTGATCCTGCTGCCCTTCATCACCGACAACCCGCGCCACCGCGCCAACCGCCGTCGTGTGGCGCTGACCCTGCTGGTGCGCGGCGCGCTGTTCGCGCTGGTGGCGGCGGTTTCGCTGAAGGCACTGGTGCTGTACTTCGTCGCCTGGACGCTGATGATCATCGTGCTGCGCTTCACCGACGCCTACCAGCACACCTACGACGCCTTCGCGGTACTGGAGGACGGCGGCAAGATCCCCGACGACAAGTCCCGCGACCGCACCTACGAGCAGATGAACACCTACTCCAACGTGGTCTCGGTGCGCTGGCCGGTGCTCGACCTGCTGTTGCTCAACTTCGCCTACCACAATGCCCACCACGAGAAGCCCGTGGCGCCCTGGTACCGCCTGCGCAAACTGCACCACGAGCTGTATGGCGACGGCTACGCCCAGGTCCTGCCGATGCACCTGCTGTTCAAGGGCTTCCATCGGCACCGCTTGCGCCGCGTGGTCGACGATCACTACGGCGCGGTGGCGCCCGAGGGCAAGGACCGCGCCGACGGCTTCTACGGCGCCGTGGGCGTCTCCTTCCTGACGGCGGTCTGAGCATGATCGACTACCGGGGCAAACGCGTGCTGATCACCGGTGCCGGAAGCGGGATCGGCAAGGGATTGGCGCGGGCATTCGCCGAACAGGGCGCGACACTGGAACTGCTGGATCGCAACGCCACTGCCCTGGCGGCAGTTGTCGACGAGCTGGCAGCGCTGAGCGATGTGCGCAGCCACGCCCTGGACCTGGGCGACAGCGCGGCCATCGCTGGATTTGTCGCACTCCGCGAAGGCACGCCGCTGGACGTGTTGATCAACAACGCCGGCGTCGAGTACGCCACGCCGCTGGACGACCCGGATGGCGAAGCGGACAGCCGCTGGCAGACGCTGCTGGACAACAACGTCGCCTCGATGCTGCGCCTGACCCGCGCCCTGCTGCCGAGCCTCAAGGCGGGCAGCAGCGTGATCAACCAGGCCTCGATCTGGGGACTGAAGGGCGTGCCGGGTTTCTCCGCCTATGTCGCCAGCAAACACGCGGTGATCGGCCTGACGCGCTCGCTGGCCTGGGAACTCGGGCCACAGCGCATCCGCGTCAACGCCGTGTGCCCCGGCTGGATTGCCACCGAGGCGGCCATGCGCTCGCTCGCGGTGATGGCCACCTCCAATGGGCGCAGCGAAACCGAGGAACTGGCGCAGATACTCGCCGCCCAGGCGGTGCCTGAGCTGCTGACGCCGGCGGACCTGGCCGGCACCTACCTGTTCCTCGGCAGCCCGCTGGCCACCGCCCTCACCGGCCAGGCGCTGTCGGTCAGCCATGGCGAGGTCATGCACTGATGAAACCGCTCGAAGGACAGACCGCGCTGGTCACCGGCGCCACCCAGGGTATCGGCCGCGCCACGGCCCTGGCGCTGGCGGGAGCCGGGGCGACGGTATGGATCAACCACCTCGACCAACCCGAAGCCGCCACCGCGCTGGTGGCACGCATCGCCGCCTCGGGCGGACGGGCCTACGCGGTGCAGGCTGACGTTTCCGCGCCGCAGCAGGTCGAGGACCTGTTCGCCCGCGTGCTTGCCGAGGGCGACCTGCACATCCTGGTGAACAACGCCGGGATCATCCTGGAGAAACCTTTTCTCGACACCAGCGAGGACGACTGGGCCGCGCTGCTCGGCGTCGACCTCACGGCGGTCTATCGCTGCTGCCGCCACGCCCTGGCGCACATGCAGGCGCGCGGGGATGGCTGCGTGGTCAATATCGCCTCGGAACTTGGCCAGCTCGGCCGCGAGCGTTACGCCGCCTATTGCGCGGCCAAGGCCGGGGTGATCGGCCTGACCAAGGCGCTGGCCCGCGAGTTCGCCCCGCACATCCGCATCAACGGCGTGGCGCCGGGGCCGGTGGACACGCCGATGGTCTCGGTAGAACACATGAGCGAAGCGATGATCGCCCGCGAAACGGCGATTCCCGCCGGGCGCCTGGGCAAGCCCGAGGAAATCGCGGCGGCGGTGCTGTTCCTTGTTTCGCCTGAGGCCAGTTTCTTCCACGGACAGATACTCGGCGCCAATGGCGGTGCCTGGATGGGCGCCTGATGCGCGCGGAAATCGTCCTGCTGCTGGGCGCCGCCATCTGGGGCCTGGGCTGGATGCCCCTGGCGCACTTTGCCGGCCAGGGACTTTCGGGCATGCCGCTGGTGCTCTGTACCTATGGCCTGCTTAGCGCGCTGGCCGTGCCGCTGGTGCTGAGCCAGCGCCGGCAATGGTGGCCGCAACGCAATGCCCTGCTGGCTATCTGCATGTTCGGCGGCTGGGCCACGGCGGGGCTGGTGGCGGCGCTGTCCGAGGGCGACGTGGTGCGCGCCATGCTGCTGTTCTATCTGGCGCCGGTATGGGGTCTGATCGGCGGGCGAGTGCTGTTCGGCGAACGCCTCACCCCGCCACGCCTCGGCGCGCTACTACTGGCCATGGGCGGCATCGCGCTGACCCTCGGCGTCAGCCGCGAAACCTTCCGCCCGCTGGGCGCCAGCGACTGGCTGGCGCTCTCCGCCGGCTTTGCCTTCGCCCTGAACAACCTGGCCACCCGCGCCGCCGAGCAGGTGCCGCTGACCAGCAAGGCGGTGGTCGGCTTCATCGGCAGCGCCGTGCTGGGCGGATTGTTCTGCTGGCTGCAAGGCACACCTCTACCGGCCGTAGACGCTCAGCAATGGCTGCAACTGGCCGCCTTCGGCCTGTTCTGGCTGGCCGCCATGGGCGCGGCGCAATACGGCTTCAGCCATGTCGAGGCGAGCCGCGCTGCGGTGCTGGTGGTGATCGAACTGCTGGTGGCGGTGCTCACTGCCGCCTGGATCGGCGAGCGCGAGCTGGGCCTGCGCGAATGGCTCGGCGGCTCGCTGGTACTGGCCGCGGCACTGATCGCCGCGCGCCCTTCACCCGAACCTTCCCCCACTCTCTGCGAGGCCGAATCATGACTGTCCGGATGGACCAGCTCAGCTGGGTCGAGTACGCGCGCCGGGTGCGCGAGCAATCCCCCGTGGTATTCCTGCCCTGCGGCGCCACCGAGCAGCACGGCCCGCACCTGCCGCTGGGCACCGACGCGCTGCTGGCCAGCGCGCTGTGCGAAGACGTCGCCCGGCAGGTCGACGGGCTGGTCGCGCCCGCGCTCTCCTATGGCTACAAGTCGCAGCCCAAGTGCGGCGGCGGCCAGCATTTCTGCGGCACCACCAGCCTCGACGGGCAGACGCTGATTGCGCTGGTCCGCGACGCCGTGCGCGAGTTCGCCCGCCACGGCGTGACCCGCCTGGTATTGGTGGACGGCCATTACGAGAACCAGTGGTTCGTCACCGAAGGCATCCAGCTCGCCCTGCGCGAACTGGGCACCAGCAGCCCGCTGGAAGTGATGCGCCTGGAGCATTGGGATTTCTGCAGCGAGACCACTCTGAATGACGTCTTCCCCGACGGCTTCCCCGGCTTCGCCCTGGAGCACGCCGCAGTGATCGAAACCTCGCTGATGCTGCACTACCTGCCCAACCTCGTGCGCCTGGACCTGATCCCCGACGACGGCCCCGCCGACTTCCCGCCCTACGACATGTACCCCAGCCGCACCGAGTGGGTGCCGCCGTCGGGCGTGCTCTCCTCGGCGCGCGGCTCCAGCGCCGACAAGGGCCTGCGCATGGCCCGCGACATCGTCGGCGGCATCGCCCAGGCCGTGCGCAAGGAGTTCCGCCTGTGAGCACCGCCCTGATCGTCATCGACATGCAGCGCGACTTCTGCGCCCCCGGCGGCTACGCCGACCAGGCCGGGTTGGACATCGACCGCCTGCGCGCGCCGATTCCGGCCATCTCCCGGCTGCTGGACAGCGCCCGCAGCCTTGGCCTGCTGGTGGTGCATACCCGCGAAGGCCATCGCGCCGACCTCAGCGACCTGCACGCCAGCAAGCGCCACCGCGCCGAATTCGCCGGTGCGCCAATCGGCCACCAGGGCCCGCTGGGCCGCCTGCTGGTGCGCGGCGAGTACGGCCACGACCTGATCGACGAACTGCGCCCGCTGCCCGGCGAACCGGTGGTGGACAAGCCCGGCTACAGCGCCTTTGCCTACACCGACCTGGATCTGCTGCTGCGCAGCCGCGGCATCGGCCACCTGGTGCTGTGCGGGGTGACCACCGAAGTGTGCGTTTCCTCCACCCTGCGCGCCGCGGTGGAACTGGGTTATGCCTGTACTCTGGTGAGCGATGCCTGCGGCTCGCCCAGCGCCGAACTGCATGCCGCCGCCCTGGCGATGGTCGAGGTGGAAGGCGGCCTGTTCGGTCGCGTGCAAGGCAGCCCGGCCGTACTCGCCGGATGGGAGGAGTCCGCATGTCCCGCCTGAAGAGCATTCCCGCGGTGCCACCCGCTTACCTCGGCGTCTGGCAACGCACCCTGCTGACCACCACCGGCGGCACCCACGACACTCGCACCCGTGTCTACTGGCTGCAGACCGGGCGCCTGTTCGCCGACCTGCGCATTCCCCTGCCTGCGCCGCAATCGCCCGGCGAGCTGTCCGCCCAGGCGGGATTTGCCGGCATCACCGAGATCACCGGCGACATTTGCCAATGGCACCGGGCAATCGACTTCCAGCCGCCCAATGGCGGCGAGGACATCGGCCGCATGCACTTCGTAAACAGTGAGAAGGTGCTGGAAGACGGCCTGGATGGCAGTTACCACGAAGTCTGGGAGCGCCTGCCGGAATCCATCGGGCGCAATCGCGGCGTGTGGTTAAGCGCCGCCGATGGCCGCCAGGGTTGCCTGCTGCTGGCCGGCGATTGCTTCCTGTTCGCCGCCGGGCGCCGGGAGGCATTACCGATGGCCGACTCACTGGCCGCCCTGCTGGACAGCGACCACCCGGAGTTGCTGGATTTCGAGCTGTCGTTCGGGCGCCACTACGGCGGTGAAACGCCCTGGAAGATCGAACTATCCACCCTGCCCGCCCGCATCGGCGCCGACCTGCTGCCCGCCACAGCCGATCCGGACCACCCCGAGCTGCTGGGCGATGCCAGCTGGCTGAACGGCCTCGGTGTCACGCCACCGGCCGGTGGCTGGCAACCCTGCGAACTGCCCCTGTTCCCCGAGGAGGTGACGCCATGACCGCCCACCAACCCCTGCCGCGCCCACTGGCGCAACCCGCCCGCCAGCGCTGGTGGGTAATCCGCGGCGACCTGCCGCGCGGCGCCTTCTGGGCATTGGCCAGCGCAGGCCTGCTGTTGCCCGTGGTGCTCTGGTGGGCCTGCGGCGCCCTGGGGCTGACCAATCCGATGTTCTTCCCCAGCCCCGATGCCGTGCTCGTACGCCTGGGCCACTGGTGGAGCGACGAAGGCCTGGTCGGCGATATCGCCATCAGCGTCTACCGGGTCATGGGCGGCTTCCTCGCCTCGGCGGTGATCGCCCTTCCCATTGGCCTGTACATCGGCACCTATCGCCCGGTGCAGGCCTTCCTCGAACCGCTCACCGACTTCATCCGCTACATGCCGGCGGTGGCCTTCATTCCGCTGGTGATGCTCTGGGTAGGCATCGACGAAGGCTCCAAGGTGCTGATCATCTTCATCGGCACTTTCTTCCAGATGGTGCTGATGGTCGCCGAGGACGTGCGCCGCGTACCCATGGCGCAGATCGAGGCGGCGCAGACCATGGGCGCCAACCGCGCGGAAATCATCAAGCTGGTGGTACTGCCCTCGGCGCGCCCGGCGCTGCTGGACACCCTGCGCATCACCTGCGGCTGGGCCTGGACCTACCTGGTGGTGGCCGAGCTGGTGGCCGCCAATTCGGGCCTCGGCTACGCCATCCTCAAGGCGCAGCGCTACATGCAGACCGACAAGATCTTCGCCGGCATCCTGCTGATCGGCGTCATCGGCCTGCTCACCGACCAGGCGTTCCGCTGGCTCGGCCGGGCAGCCTTCCCCTGGATGAAGAGGTAACCGGCATGAGCCAGAGCAAGATCGCCATCCGCCACGTCGACAAGGTCTTCAGCAGCCAGGGCCGCCAGGTGCAGGCACTGCAGGACATCAACCTGGATATCCGCGCCAACGAGTTCGTTACCTTCGTCGGCGCCTCGGGCTGCGGCAAGTCCACCCTGCTGCGCAGCATCGGCGGATTGGAGCGCCACAGCGGTGGCGAAATCCTGGTCGAAGGCCGCGCCGTGGACGGCCCCGGCATCGACCGCGCCATGGTGTTCCAGCACTACAGCCTCTACCCCTGGCTGAAGGTGATGGACAACATCAAGTTCTGCCGCCGGCTCAAGGTGGTGTCCGACACCGTGCGCAGCGATGCCGATGTGGAAGTCGCCAGTGGCCGCGCCGATGCGCTGCTCAACCTGATGGGCCTGTCGGCTTTCGCCCAGGCCTACCCCAGCCAGCTTTCCGGCGGCATGCAGCAGCGCGTGGCGATTGCCCGTGCCTTGATGCCCAAGCCGCAGATTCTGCTGATGGACGAGCCCTTCGGCGCACTGGATGCACAGACCCGCGAGGTCATGCACGACCTGATCCGCCACGTGCACCGGCTGGAGAACAGCACCATCCTGTTCGTCACCCACGACGTCGACGAGGCGATCTACCTGGGTGGCCGCGTAGTGCTGATGGCGCCGCGCCCCGGGCGCATCGACAGCGTCTACGAGGTGCCGCTGCCCGCCGAGCGGAATCAGGACATGAAGATGTCGGCTGAATTCATCGCGCTGAAGAAACAGATCCTCGCGCGTATCCGCGAGACCTCGGGCATGAGTACCGACCTGGAACTGCTGGAGCAACTGACCCGCACCGCGGCGCCGGTCTGATGTTGTGGGAAGGGAATCGGCGGAGCGGGTAGCTCCGCCGTTGTGCCGGGCACGAAGCCCGAAACGAATTGCGCCGAAGGCGCGAGGGGAACGGTCTGCCGGGAGCGGATAGCCCCACCCGAAGGCTGGCAGGCCGGATGGCCGCAGGAGCGGCCGAAAGCTTGCCGCAAGCGCCCGGTGAGGCGCTTGCGGCATCGACCTCAGCCGATGGTCATCAGGCTGGCGTTGCCACCGGCGGCAGCAGTGTTGACGCTCAGCGCGCGTTCGATCAGCAGGCGTTCCAGCGGGATATCGGTTTCCCCGCGGTTCAACCCGGTCACGCCGACGATGGCGCCCTTGCGCTGCGAAGCCAGTTCGCACACTGCACGCAACTGATCGGAATCGCCGTGGTGCAGGATGGCGTCGAACACCTTGTCGGTCGTGCTCCAGTCGGCGACCAGCTCGATGCGCTGGGCGACTTCCTTCGGCAGTTCCTTCACCACGGCGGCGTTGGACTCGGCAACCAGCGCACGGCTGCCCACCGCGAGCACGGCGGCCAGCTGCGCGAGCAGGTCGGCGCGGTCTTCCGCCAGGCACAGCACGTGCTCGCGCGGCAGCAGGGTGTAGCTGTTGCGCTCACCGGTCGGGCCGGTCAGTACCTGCTGGGTGAAGCTCTGCGAGAGAGCGGCATAGCCGGCCAGTTGCGCCGCCAGGGCGGTGTCCTTCTGCGCCCACTGGGCGAGTGCTTCCACGGCCTTCTCGGCATCCTTCGGACGCGGCAGCGCCTGCGCGCCGTCGCCCTTGAGCTGGTTGGCCACGGCCTCCTGCGGGCGGGTCGAGAGCAGGCGGTACAGGTACAGCGGGCCGCCGGCCTTCGGACCGGTGCCGGACAGGCCCTCCCCACCGAAGGGCTGCACGCCGACCACGGCGCCAACCACGTTGCGGTTGACGTAAAGGTTGCCGACATGGGCGCTGCCCACGACCTGAGCGATGGTCTCGTCGATGCGGGTGTGCACGCCGAGGGTCAGGCCGTAACCGGATTCGTTGATCTGCGCGAGCAGCTGGTCCAGCTCGGCTCGCTCGTAACGCACCACGTGCAGTACCGGGCCGAAGATTTCGCGCTTGAGCTCGCTGAAGCTCTCCAGCTCGATCAGGGTCGGCACGACGAAGGTGCCGCGCTTGATCTCCTCGGCATCCACGCGGGCGCTCTGGAATACCTTGCGGCCTTTGTCGCGCATCACCTGGATGTGCTTGTCGATATTGCCCTTGGCTTCTTCGTCTATCACCGGGCCGATGTCGGTATGCAGGCGCTCCGGCGCACCGACGCGGTACTCGGCCATGGCGCCCTTGAGCATGGCGATCACGCGGTCGGCGGCGTCTTCCTGCACGCACAGCACGCGCAGCGCGGAGCAGCGCTGGCCGGCGCTGTCGAAGGCGGAGTTGACCACGTCCACCACCACCTGCTCGGCCAGCGCCGAGGAGTCGACGATCATGGCGTTGAGGCCACCGGTCTCGGCGATCAGCGGGATGGTGCGGCCCTGGGCGTCGAGACGGCCGGCGATGTTGCGCTGGAGGATGCCGGCCACTTCGGTGGAACCGGTGAACATCACGCCACGCACGCGCTCGTCGCCGACCAGACGGGCACCGACGGTTTCGCCACGGCCCGGCAGCAGCTGCACGGCACCGGCGGGTACGCCGGCTTCGAGCAGGATGCGCACGGCTTGCGCGGCGATCAGCGGCGTCTGCTCGGCGGGCTTGGCCAGCACGGTGTTGCCGGCGGCCAGGGCGGCGGCCACCTGGCCGCTGAAGATCGCCAGCGGGAAGTTCCACGGGCTGATGCAGACCACCGGGCCCAGCGGGCGGTGGCTGTCGTTGGCGAAGTGGGTGCTGGCCTGGGCGCCGTAGTAGCGCAGGAAGTCCACGGCCTCGCGCACTTCGGCGATGGCGTTGGCGAAGGTCTTGCCCGACTCGCGCACCAGCACGCCCATCAGCGACTGGATCTCGGCTTCCATCAGGTCGGCGGCGCGCTGCAGGATGGCGCCGCGCTCGGCCGGCTGGGTCGATTGCCAGATCTGCGCGCTGGACAGCGCGCCGAGGATGGCGTTGTTCACGTCGGCTTCGCTGGCTTCACGCACGTGGCCGACCACGTCGCGCAGGTCGGCCGGGTTGCGCACCGGTTGCGCTTCGCCCGGCGCCGCGTCGGCCAGGCCGAGGATCGGCTCGGCGACGTAGGCGTGGTTGGTGCTCGACAGCAGCGCCGAGGACAGCGAACCCAGGCGGTGTTCGTTGGCCAGGTCGATGCCGGCGGAGTTCAGGCGGGCATCGCCGTAGAGGTCACGCGGCAGCGGAATGCGCGGGTGCGGCAGGCCCAGGGTGCCTTCCTGCGCCGCCATCTGCTCGACCTGCAGCACCGGGTCCAGCACCAGGTCCTTGAGCGAAATGCTGTGGTCGGCGATGCGGTTGACGAAGGAGGTGTTGGCGCCGTTCTCCAGCAGGCGGCGCACCAGGTACGCCAGCAGCGTTTCGTGGCTGCCCACCGGTGCGTAGATGCGGCACGGGCGGTTGAACTTGCCGTCGGCAACCTTGCCCACCACCTGTTCGTACAGCGGCTCGCCCATGCCGTGCAGGCACTGGAACTCGTACTGGCCCGGGTAGTAGTTCTGCCCGGCCAGCTGGTAGATGGCCGACAGCGAGTGGGCGTTGTGGGTGGCGAACTGCGGGTAGATGGCTTCCGGCACGGCCAGCAGCTTGCGCGCGCAGGCCAGGTAGGAAACGTCGGTGTACGGCTTGCGGGTGTAGACCGGGTAGCCTTCCAGGCCGTTGACCTGGGCCAGCTTGATCTCGCTGTCCCAGTAGGCGCCCTTCACCAGGCGGATCATCAGGCGGTGGCGGCTGCGCTTGGCCAGGTCGATGACGTAGTCGATCACGTACGGGCAGCGCTTCTGGTAGGCCTGGATGACGAAGCCGATACCGTTCCAGCCGGCCAGCGACGGCTCGAAGCACAGGCGCTCGAGCAGGTCGAGGGAGATTTCCAGGCGGTCGGCTTCCTCGGCGTCGATGTTGATGCCGATGTCGTAGTCGCGGGCCATCTTCACCAGGCCGAGCACGGTCGGGTACAACTCGTCCATTACGCGGTCGTACTGGGCGCGGCTGTAGCGCGGGTGCAGGGCGGAAAGCTTGATCGAGATGCCCGGACCTTCGTAGATGCCGCGGCCATGGGAAGCCTTGCCGATGGCGTGGATGGCCT
Organism: Pseudomonas sp. AU12215; assembly: GCF_001675465.2. Lineage (NCBI taxonomy): Bacteria > Pseudomonadati > Pseudomonadota > Gammaproteobacteria > Pseudomonadales > Pseudomonadaceae > Pseudomonas > Pseudomonas sp. AU12215. The sequence continues at coordinate 70,012 of NZ_MACM02000026.1, read as the reverse complement.
GCTCGTAGGAGGCCAGGTAGCGCTTGGCGTCTTCTTCGGTCAGCGCGGCTTCGCCGAGCATGTCGTAGGAGTAGCGGAAGCCGCGGGATTCCATGTTGGCGGCGTTGGCCAGGGCTTCGGCGATGGTCTCGCCGGTGACGAACTGCTCGCCCATCAGGCGCATGGCCATGTCCACGCCTTTGCGGATCAGCGGCTCGCCGGACTTGCCGATGATGCGGTTGAGCGCCGAGGACATGCCGGTCTCGGTATGGGTCGAGACCAGCTTGCCGGTGATCAGCAGGCCCCAGGAAGCGGCGTTGACGAACATCGACGGGCTCTGGCCCAGGTGCTGGCTCCAGTTGCCGTTGCTGATCTTGTCGCGGATCAGCGCGTCACGGGTGGCCTTGTCCGGGATGCGCAGCAGCGCCTCGGCCAGGCACATCAGCGCCACGCCCTCCTGGGAAGACAGGGAGAACTCCTGCAGCAGGCCCTGCACCAGACCCTGGCGGCCACCGGCGTTCTTCTGGTTGCGCAGCTTCTCGGCGATGCCCAGCGCCATCTTGTTGGCGGCGGCGGCCTGCTCCTTCGGCAGCCGCGCCAGGTCCAGCAGCATCGGCAGCGCCTCGGTTTCCGGGCGGCGATAGGCGGCGGTGATGGCCGCGCGCAGCACCGACTGCGGCAGGATGCTCTCGGCGAAATCGAGGAAGACCTGCAACCCTTGTTCGTTCAGCGAATCCAGCGACTCATCGCCCGCGGCCGCGGCCAGACCGGACTGTTCGGCCGGCGTGAGGCCGCCTTCCACCTGCTCCAGGTAGGAGAAGATGGCCTGCTTGATCAGCCAGTGCGGGGTACGGTCGAGTTGCTGGGCAGCCAGCTTGAGGCGCTCGCGGGTGGCGTCGTCGAGCTTCACGCCAAGGGTGGTGGTGGCCATGGGGCTTCCTGTTGTTAGAAGGTGTGCCTGAAAACGGCGCAAGGTTATACCGCCGAATCGCAAGGTGCAACCAGGTGCAACCCAATAAAAACAAGCCTTTGGTCGTACGCGCGAATCCGGTGCAACCGGTGACATTTCCCACACCCGGCGCTACCAAACGGAGCATGCCAACGGCCTCGCCCGGCTGCAACCCGCAAGGACCGGCCGGACGGCAGGAAGAAAGCAGTGTTCGTGCCAGGGCTGGAAAAGGTGCAACCCGGAGCATTCCCGGTGCTCAGTTGCAGAAGCGTTCCATCAGGCTACACGGCCTCCCGGGCCGCCGGGCGCGCCTTGAGCCACAGACCGAAGGTCTTCACCACCTCCACCACCGGCCGCAGCCGCGCGCCGTCGGCGCTCAGGCAATACTCGACGCGGGGCGGAACCTCGGGGTAAACGGTGCGGGTCACCAGCCCTGCCTCTTCCAGCGCACGCAGTTCGGCGGTGAGCACCCGTTGGGAAATTTCCGGCATGTCGCGCCGCAACTCGTTGAAGCGCTTGCTGCCATCGAGCAGGTACGACACCAGCAACAGGCGCCAGCGGCCGCCAATGACGCGCATGGCTTCTTCGACCGAGCAGCCCGAAACGTTCTTCTTCATCTGTCCTTCCCGGTAACCTTTTTGTGCCCAGGCCACAAAAAAGTGCGTTCTTACGCGCAGCATCGGGGTCGGGAATACTGGCCGCCCACTTCAAACCAGGGCCCGACCCGATGAAACTCTACTTCGCCCCCAATGCCTGCTCTCTCGCTGCACACATCGTTCTGCGCGAGCTGGGCCTGCCGTTTTCGCTGGTGCGCGTGGACAACCGGACCAAACGCACCGCCGATGGCCAGGACTTCTACCGCATCAATCCGAAGGGCTATGTAGCAGCGCTGCAGCTGGAAGACGGCACTGTGCTGACCGAGGGCGCGGCGATTCTACAGTACCTCGCCGACCTGCAACCCGAGGCGGGCCTCGCCCCCGCCAACGGCGCCCTTGAGCGCACGCACCTGCAGGCGCAGCTGAACTTCATCGGCAGCGAACTGCACGCGGGGATGAGCCCGCTGTTCGACAGCGAGATCCCCGAGCCGGTGAAGGACCTGCTTCGCTCGAAACTGGCCCGGCGCCTGGGTTACCTGGAGCAGGAGCTGGCAGCGAACGGCCAGGTCGCCGGTGACAGCTTCAGCATTGCCGATGCGTACCTGTTCACCGTGCTGGGCTGGTCCGAGCAGCTGAAGGTCGACCTCGGCGCTTATCCGGCGATCCGCCGCTTCCGCCAGGCGGTCGCAACGCGCCCGGCGGTGATCGAGGCGTTGCGCGCCGAAGCAGAGGTGCCGGCTGTCGCCTGAGGTGCCGGACCGTGCAACCGCTCGGCGGAAAATCCGCCGAGCCATCGCGCAAGCTGCGCCTTCCGTGGTCCATCACACTAGCCCGGCCCGTCATGCGCCGGGATTTGTGCATTGAGCCCAGGAGAAACCGGATGAGCGCTGACCCTGAGAGTTTCGCCAACGCCTACCAGAACGCCCTGGTGGCAGTGGCCCTGCCCGCCTTCGCACGTGCCAGCGAATTCGCCCGCCAGCACGGCCTGGAATGCAGCGTGGAATTGCTGGATGGCCGCCGCGACCTGCCGGAGCTGAGCCTGAAGGTGCGCAACTCCTGCCGCGACACCGAATGCATCTGCCGCATCAGCGCCGACCCGCAGACCCAGCGTCTCTGCCATGAGAACCGCTGCGGGGAAACCGACGCCGATGTGAAGCAGGTGATCGGCTCTATCGCCTCACTCAACGAACTGGTGCTGGACACCCGTCTCCTGGAGTTCTTCCAGAGCGCGTTCGCCCTGCACCTGGACTATGCCTCCAGCCGGCACGCCAGCAGTTTCTGGTAGCCCGCTGCGCACTTCTCCCGCCTAGCACCCGCAGGAAATCGCCCGTGCCGTCCAGCCCATGAGGGTTTCGGGGTGCCCGGTGTGCTCGTCCTGCCGCTCCTCCAGCACGACGAAGCCGTGCCGCTGGTAGAAGGCCACGGCACCGGTATTGTTGGAATAGACCGCCAGCTCCAGCATCGGCAGGTGAATCTTGGCGTCGCTCAGCAGGACCGAGCCGATGCCCTTGCCCTGGCATTCCGGGGCGACGAACAAGGCCGCCAGTGCGCCGTCATGCAGGCTGTAGAAACCACAGATGCAGCCATCGTTCTCGACGACCCGCGAGGCAGCGGCCGGCAGGTAGATATCCCGCATGTCCTGCAGGCGTTCGCGCCAGAAGTCGGCGCGAATGAAGTCGTGAGCCTGCTGCGAAGCTCGCAGCCAGATATCCAGCACCCGGTCCATGTCGTCGTCGCGAAAGTCGCGGATCATCATCGGCTGCAATCCCCCGGTTCGTTGAAGTGCTCGTGGCGTGGCGGGCGGCATCCTCGCACAAGGGATCATCGCTGCGCGCCCCCGCGCACTGCCGCCAATCGTCGCACCTGCTCGCACCCGTTTCGCCGTGACCCGATGCCTGCAAGCGCCTCCTGCACTCAAGCACGCCGGGCGCCAACCGTCAGGTTCCACTCATCAGAATCAGTGAACGGCTGGCGAGCGTCGGACTCTTCCGAATGGCTCCGCCAATTGGCAAAAGCGCGAGGTAGCGCGTCCACGGCTCGACGCCTGCGGTGGCGGAAATCAGTCGAGCAGCAACGCGAAGCCGAACGCCCCTTCCGCCCCCATTCCAACCCGAACAGACAAGGAGACACTCCATGGGCAGCTATCGATGGTTCCCCTCCAGCCGCACCAGCGGCGTGCAGGAACTGCAATCACTGGTCGATGACCTGGAAAACCTGCTGGTCAGCGGCCGGGACCTGACGGCCGACCAGCTCCCGGCGTTCAAGGCGAAATTGCGCGATCTGGTGGACGAGAGCCGGGAGACCAGTGAACACCTGATCCACCGCAGTCGCCGGGCCATCCGTGCCGGCAGCGAATATGCCGGCGAACATCCCTGGCAGACGGCGGCAATACTGGCCGCCGCCGCAGGCCTGCTGGCAGCGGCCTGCGCCTTGAGCCGCAATCAGCATTGATGCCCGTGCGGTGGTCAGCGGCCCGCTCGCTCGCCACCGCGCGCCGGTCCCGATGCTCAGCAGCGTGGCGTCCGCTAAGAATCGATAAAGCTGTCGATCAGCTCCAGGCCCAGGCTGCGGACGCGCCCGGCGCTGCTCAACTCGTCGCCATGGATGCCGACCACGGTGACACAGGGCATATCCGCCAACTGGCTGCCGAAGCGGATCGAATAGCGGCCGCCGGCCTCCCGGAAGCAGGAGAAATCGAACAGCGGATAGGCTTCGTGGAGAACCGCTTCCACATCCAGGCGTCGCAACTGCGTCATGGCCACCTCCTCTCCTCTGGCTGAACCCTGCCTGCCCGAGCGCCGGAGAGAAATGCTGGCGATTGGCCCAGGCGCTACTGTTCAACGGCCATGGCGGGCGAAGCGCCAGCCATGGCAAGCGGTACTGGCGGCCGAATGCACACCTGGAATCGAGGCGGGTTTCAGACGGAAGGCGTGCCGCGCAAAAGAGCAAGCGAAGCGCCGCGCCGTGCATTTTCCAGCCCCTTGCTGGTGCGCCCTTGCATCCTGCAAATGACCATTGGCCAGCATCGGTTAGGCATTTGCAGCAATAACAACCTGTTAAGCAGATGAAACAGCTTTCCCCGGTCTGGCATGGCTGATGCGAGGTTCCTGGCTCAGGCCGGCGCTCCGGCCTCTGCCAACCACCGGGAGGGAAAGACATGTCCAGTTGCCGCAATGCCGCCATCGAGCACCTGAGCCACCTGTTCAGCGACTATCGCCCGCAGTTCGCCACCAGGCCCGACGGTACGCTGCTGATCAACCTGCGCAATGCCGCGGGCAAGCGTCTCATCTCTCGGGTCATCCAGCAGGAAGAGCAATCCAGCGCCGTGCTGCTGAACAACCTGGTGGAGCGCATCCGCCGCGACCTGATGACCGTGGAAGGGCCGCTGGAAGAGGACAACGTCGACTGGTTCCTCAAGCGCATCGAGTTGCAGACCTTCGTCCCCGTCAACCCGACCCACCGGCCGCGCAAGGTGGTGGTGGCCGGCGTGCGCCTGCGCGCCCTTGCCGACAAACAGGCCCGGCAAGCGAGGTGAGCATGAAAAACCCGGTGGATATCCCCGACCCCGATCCGCAAGTGAGCCGCGAGGAGTTACTGGAGGAATGGGTGGACATCGAACCGGAGGACAGCCGGCAGGAACCCCACCTGTCCGCCGCCCACCAGGACGGCCTCAAGGATGGGCCCGCCTGAACGAGCCAGGCACGACAGCAAAATAACCGGGCCAGGCCGGCTCGAAGCGCATGCCGGTGCCGCCGTCAGTCCGAGCAGTCGGGCGGCTACCGGCTTTTTCATGCCGGAGCGTTTCATCGCCCCTCCCGCCGGACTGCGGGCAGGAAAGGACGCCGAGGCGCCGGCCTTCAGCGCGCCAGGAACGGCGGCGGTGCGTCGATCACACCTGTCTCCTTGACGTACTGCTTGTAGTGCTCGATCAATGCCTCCAGGCGCGCAGGTTCGCTCTTGGCGAGGTCCCGCGTCTCGCCCGGGTCGCTGGCCAGATCGTAGAGCTGCCAGGTGGCCGGGCCGACCGGAGCCGGCAGGTACACCGCCTTCCAGTCGCCCTGGCGGATGGCGCGCATGCCGAACAGCTCCCAGCCGGTGACGGTCTTCTCGTCGTGGGCCTGTTCGGTCTCGCCGGAGAGCCAGCCCAGCCAGGACTTGCCGCGCACTTCGGCGACCTCGCGGCCGTGCCAGTGCTTGCCCGGATGGCGCACGCCGGCCAGGTCGAGGATGGTCGGGGTGATGTCCATCACGGTGGAGAACGAGTGGCTGACCTCGCCCTGGCGTTTCAGCGCCGGGTAGCGCACCAGTGCCGGCACGCGAATGCCGCCCTCGGTGGTGAAGGCCTTGTACAGGCGCGACGGCGCGGTGGCCGCCTGGGCCCAGCGCGGGCCGTACCAGATGTAGGAGTTGGCTCGGCCGATGTTCTCCAGGCTGTTGTCGTAGTGCTGGTCGAGGAAGCTCAGCAGGTCCGGGCCGAAGCGCGGGAAGGCCTCCAGCAGCGCACCTTCGGCGCCGTTATCGGACATGAACAGGACGAAGGTATTGTCCAGCTCACCCTGCTGGCGCAGGTATTCGACGACCCGGCCGACGTTCCAGTCCAGGCGCTCGACCATCGCCGCGTAGACCTCCATGGCCCGCGCCGATTTCGCCTTCTCCCCGTCGCTCAGGCGCGCCCACTCCTTGCTGATCGCCAGTACCGGATGCGCCTGCACGTCGGCGTCGATCAGGCCCAGCTGCTTGAGCCGTTCCAGGCGTTCCAGGCGCAGCGCCTCGGGGCCGGCGTCGTAGCGGCCCCGGTACTTGTCGACCACCTCCTTGGGCGCCTGCAGCGGCCAGTGCGGCGCGGAAAACGGCAAATAGGCGAAGAACGGCCGGCTCTGGTCGCGCTCCTTGAGATAGTCGATCAGCTTGTCGCCAAAGGCGTCGGAGGAATAGAAGTCCGCCGGCAGCTCGTCGATGAACTGGTCGTCCTCGACATACAGGGCCGGCGTGCCCTTGAGGATGCGCGGCGTGGTCTCGTCGTACGGCGGCTCGAAACCATAGTGGTTGGCGGCGCCCGGCAACAACGAGAATGAACGCTCGAAGCCGCGTGCATGGGGTGCCTGTTCGAGCTTCAGGCCCAGGTGCCATTTGCCGGACAACAGCGTCTGGTAGCCGGCTTCGCGCAGCAGTTCGGGCAGCGCCACGACGCGGTCGTTCAGGTAACCCTCGTAGCCCGGCTTGCCTTCCAGCTCCGGCGTCAGTGCCTCGGCCATGGTGCCGATGCCGGCAATGTGGTGGTCGGTGCCGGTGAGCAGCATCGAGCGCGTCGGCGAGCAGGTCGGCGCGGTGTGGAAGTCGGTCAGGCGCAGGCCTTCGAGGGCCAGGGCGTCCAGGTGTGGCGTGGCGATCTCGCCACCGAAGGCGCCGAGGTCGGAGAAACCGAGGTCGTCGGCAACGATGACGAGGAAGTTGGGGCGTTTGCTCATGGCGGGTCTCATGGTTGAGGTCAGTGTTTCCAGAGCACCCTCGCCCTAACCCTCTCCCGGAGGGAGAGGGAACTGATCGGCACGGGGATCGACTCCGTGCTTCCAGGCTGGCAGAGGACGGCTCCCTCTCCCTCTGGGAGAGCGCTGGGATGAGGGTTTTCGGTCAGCAGGCAAGAAACTCTAACGGCAGGTCTTCCACGCGCTTGGGCTGCGGCGCGACGTAGTCGCCCTCTCCCGTCAGCTCGTGCAGCAGCGCCTCGCGCTGGCGCAGGAAGTCGTAGCCGCCGCGCTCGCGCGGGTGCTCCAGCGGCACCTCGACGATGCGCTTGATCCGCCCCGGCCGCGGCGCCATCACCACCACGCGGTCGGCGAGGAATAGCGCCTCCTCCACGTCGTGGGTCACCAGCACCGTGGTGATGCGTTCGCGCTGGCGGATGCGCTGCAGTTCCTCCTGCAGTTGCTGGCGAGTCAGCGCATCCAGGGCGCCGAAGGGCTCATCCAGCAGCAGGATGCGCGGGCTGGCCACCAGCCCGCGGGCGATGGCCACGCGCTGCGCCATGCCGCCGGAGAGTTGGTGCGGGTAGGCCCGGGCGAAGGCCGTCAGGCCCACCAGCTGGAGATAATCGGCGACCCTGGCAGCCTTGCCGGTCTCGCTCAGCGGTTCGTTGACCAGACCGAGGGCGACGTTCTGCTCCACGGTCAGCCAGGGGAATAGACGATGCTCCTGGAACACGATGCCGCGCTCGCCGCCGATGCCGTCGATGGGCTTGCCGTCGATGCGGATCTCGCCCTGGAACTCGCGATCGAGCCCCACCAGCAGGCGCAGCAAGGTGGACTTGCCGCAACCGCTGGCACCGACGATGGCGATGAACTCGCCGTCGGCGACCTCCAGGTCGAAACGCTCGATGGCCTGCAGCTCGCGGCCGTCCACGGGGAAACTCTTGGCGACCTGGCGAAAGCTCACCAGGGCCGGGGAAGCGAAAGCATTCATGCGTGTCTCCAGCGCGTCACCCGCGCTTCGATGCGCTGGCCGACGGCAGCCAGCAGAGCTCCAGTCAAGCCCACCAGCAACATGCCGGCGCCGACCAGGTCCATGCGGAAGAGTTGTTGCGCGCCGATCATCAGGCTGCCGATACCGCCGTCCGAGGGCATGAAGTATTCGGCGCCGATGGTGCCGAGCCAGGCGTAGATCAGCGCCAGGCGCACCCCGGCGAACACCGACGGCGCAGCGCCGGGCAGCACCAGCCGGCGCAGCCGTTGCCAGGGCGACAGGCGCAGCGCGATGGCCGCCTCGGTCAGTTGCGCCGGCAGGCTGGCGATGCCGCGCTGGGTCGCCAGCAGCAGCGGAAAGAACGCGGCCAGGCCGACGAACACCACCTTGGCCAGCTCGCCCAGGCCGAACCAGGCGGTGAGCAGCGGCACCCAGGCGAAGATCGCCACTTGCCGCAGCGCCGCGAAGGACGGGCCTAGCAACCGCTCCGCCGGGCGCCACAGGCCAAGCCCGAGGCCGAGCAGGAAGCCCAGCGAGCCGCCCAGCAGCAGGCCGACGAGTGTACGTTGCAGACTCGCCAGCAGCGCTATGGTCAGGCTGCTGTCCAGCAGGCCATCCCAGAGAGCGACAGCGACTGACGCGGGGCTGGCGAGGATGGCCGGATCGACCCACTGCAGCGCGCTCGCCGCCTGCCAGATGGCCAGCAGGCCCAGTGGCAGAAGCCAGGGCTGCAGGCGCTCCCAGCCCTTGCCCGACGTGCTGCGGCGGAACTCTCCGGCCGCCTGCTGCGGCCAGTGCACCAGGCGCCGGTCCAGCGCCTGGACGCCTCTGTCCATCGCCGCGCCGACCAGGCCGATGACCAGGATGCAGACGAACACGATGTCGAGCATGAATAGCTGCCGCGCCTGCACCATCAGGTAGCCGATGCCTTCGCTGGAAGCCAGCAGCTCCACGGCCAGCAGCGAGGTCCAGCCTTGCGCCAGTGCCAGGCGCACACCGGTAAGGAACGCGGGAAGCGCCGCCGGCAGGATCAACCGCCACAGCAACAGGTGGCGCGGCAGGCGCAGCACGGCGGCGGCCTCGCGCAGGCGCGGCTGGGCATCGCGCACGCCGACGAGGGTGTGCAGCGTCACCGGCACGATGATGGCCTTGATCAGCACCACCAGCTTGAGCAGCTCGCCAATGCCGAAGAACAGCATGAACAACGGAATCCAGGCCAGGGTCGGGACCTGCGCCAGGGCACTGAAGGTGGGCAGCACCAGGCGCTCGGCAAGGCGGCTGAAGCCGAGCCAGGCGCCCAGTGCGAGCCCGCTGAAAATGCCAGCCAGCAGCCCCCAGGCGAGGCGGTTGAGGCTGACGCCCAACTGCTGCCACAGCTCGCCGGCGAGCAGCTCGCGGCCGGCCTGGAGGACCAGTTCCGGTGTCGGCAGAATCTGCGCGGACATCCAGTGGCGATGGCTGGCGATCCACCAGAGCACGCCGATGGTCAGCGGCAACAACCACGGCAAGCCGGCCTGGAGCCAGTGCCAGGACGGCCGCGAGAACCCCAGGCGCGGCGGGGGAAGATCAAGGCGATAGGGCTTCGATATATTCTTCATTGGAATATTAATAGTATTTTCAATGCATTAATGAGCTAACCCAGGCCATTTAAGGGAAGCCCCCGGCGCTCATCCAATGCATTCGGCGAATATTTTTTATGCCGCCAGGGCATCTGCCGGTGAAGCCCTGTGGTTGTTCGCTTAGCTCGAAAAATTACTAAAAAATGCCTTTTTATTATTTTGTTGATGGAAAGCCCCATGCCTTTAGTGCAGGCGCCGGAGCCACATGCGCTCCCCCACTGCAGGAGGCAGGCGCCATGAAGGCCCTCACTGATCAATTGCTCTCCCTTTTCGCTGCGCCAGTGCTGGCCGGCCTGCTCGGCGCCTATCCGCTGGTGACCCAGGCCGCCGAGCCGGTAAAGGAAATCCGCATCGCCGTACCAGACGTCAGCGCCGGGCAGAAACATTCCGGCGGCGGCGTGGTGGACGTGCTCTACACCCGCCAACTGCTGGAGAAGGAATTCGCCGCCGACGGCATCCAGATCAAGTGGAGCTTCTTCAAGGGCGCGGGCCCGGTAGTCAACGAAGCCTTCGCCAATGGCCAGGTGGACTTCGCCTACCTGGGCGATCTGGCAGCGATCATCGGCAAGTCCAGCGGGCTGGACAGCCGCGTGCTGGCCGCCACCGCGCGCGGCGTCAACCATTACCTGGGCGTGCAGCCGGGTTCGGGGATCAAGACCCTGGCCGACCTCAAGGGTAAGCGCGTGGGGATCTTCCGTGGCACCGCCAGCCAGCTGTCGTTCGACAACGCCCTGGCCAGCGCCGGGCTTTCCGAGAAGGACCTGAAGGTGATCAACCTCGACTTCAGCGCCGCCCTCGCCGCCCTGGCGGCCAAGCAGATCGATGCCACCTGGGGTCTTGCCGGCCTGTTCGCGCTACGCGACAAGGGCCTGGCGGAAATCCCGCTGAGCACCCACGACCTCGGCGGCGCCGGCACCCTGCAAGCGCTGCTGGTGGGCAGCGGCGAGTTCGTCGACGCTCATCCGGACATCACCGAACGCCTGCTCAAGGTGCAGCTGCAGGCAGTGCAGTGGGCCAGCACGGAGGGCAACCGTGACGCGTTCATCGACCTGGTATCGCAGCAGGCCGGCTACCCGACGGTGATCTTCAAGAGCGAATTCCAGGGCCGGCCGCTGGCGGACGTACTGTCGCCGAAGTTGGATGCCGATTTCCTCGGCCGCCTGGATGCATCGATCACCGCAGCGAAGAGCTACGGCCTGATCCGCCGTGACTTCAAGGCCGCCGACTGGGTCAGCCCGGCGCTGCAGGACGCCGCCAGCCGCGAGGTGGCGTCGCAGCCGGTGGCAGCACTCCAATAGCCAGCCCCGTGCTCTTCGTAGGAGCGAGCTTGCTCGCGAACCGCACTCTGCCGATATCCCGGCTCGGGCGGCGGCGGTTCGCGAGCACGCTCGCTCCTACAGGGAAGCTCACCAGCGCGCCGCCAGAAACTCCGCCACCCGCCGGTAATACCCGTCGACTTCCGGCACCAGGTTGCCCATCCGCAGGAAGTCATGGGTCATCCCGCAGCAGCGCTCGGCTTCCACCTCCACGCCCTGCGCCACCAGCGCATGGGCGTAGGCCAGGCCTTCGTCCAGCAACGGATCGAATTCCGCGGCCAACAGCAGCGCCGGAGCGCTGCCTTGCAGGGCCGCTCCCGCATGCAACGGCGAGCAACGCCAATCGCGGCGCTGAGAAGCGTCGGGCACGTACTGCTCGTAGAACCAGTCCAGGCTGGCGGTTTCCAGCAGATAGCCTTCGGCGAACAGCTCCTGGGATTCGCTGCGCTTGCTGGCATCCGCCGCGGGATAGAACAGCAACTGCGCGCAAGGCTGCTCGACGCCCTCGCCCGCCAGCTCGGCGCAGAGCACGGTGGCCAGGGTAGCGCCGGCGCTGTCGCCGCCCACCGCCAGGCGGCGCGCGTTCAAGCCCAGGCTGGCGGCAGCAGCCAGCAGCCAGTTCCAGGCATCGCGGGCGTCGTGGGTAGCCGCCGGGAAAGGCGCCTCCGGTGCCAGTCGGTAGCCCAGCGAAATCACCGAGCAACCGCAGTGCTTCGCCAGCAGCCGGCACAAGCCATCGTGGGAATCCAGGCTGCCGACCGTGTAGCCGCCGCCGTGGAAATACAGGATCGCCGCGTCGCCCGCCCCGTTTCCGGTGAAAGCGGGCCGATACAACCGTGCGGGCAGTTCACGGCCATCCCGCGCAGGAATCCGCAATGCCTCCACCGGCATCGACGGCGCCCCGGCCTTGAGCGATTCGGACGACGCTTCGAAGTCCTCCCGCGCCTGCCCTACCGGCAGTTCATGCAGTGCCGGACGACCACTGCGGCGGCCCTCGTCGACCATATCGAGAAACGCGGAAATCTCCGGGTGCAGCATGCCGACCTCTGTCATCAATGCGTTCATACCGTGGCCTTTTCCTTGGCGCTTTCGACCTGCGCACAGCAGTAGCCGATCACACCGTCCAGTTCTTCACGCAGCGTCGCCATCAGCGCCTCGATGCGCGACGGGCGGAACACCCGGCGGCTGAACATGCAGCGCAGGGTCAGTTCGCCGTCATAGACCTGGCCGACGATCTCCAGCCAGTTGTTCATCGGCGTGCTGGCGGCGTAGGTGTCGCCGGGCTTCTCCTGCAGCGGCACGAACAGCGCCTGGTCATCGAAGCTCTGGTCGAACTGGCCGAGGTAGTTGAAGGTGACGCGCGGCTCGGCGCGGGCGGCGAGCTGGCGGCGCAGCGCGCTGTCGCCCAGGTAGCGCAAGGCGCCGTAGCCGATGCCCTTGTCCGGTACCGCGCGCAGTTGCTGGCGGATGGTCGGGATGGACTGGGCGTAACCGCCCTGCCCCGGCGTCAGGCGCAGCGGGAACAGGCTGGTGAACCAGCCGAGCGTGCGGCTGTGGTCGACGCTGTCGAGAATGTCCTCGCGGCCATGGCCTTCCAGGCCGATCAGCACCGACTCGCTGTCGCACCACTGGCACAGCGTGCGGCCCAGGGCGGTCAGCAGCAGGTCGTTGATCTGCGTGCGGTAGGCCTCCGGAGCTACCTTCAGCAGGCGCTGGGTCTGCTCGCGGTCCAGGCGCAGGAACGTTTGCTCCAGGTGCGCCATGCGCTCGGCGCCGCGCGGGTTGTCGCGCAGCGGCTCGCCCAGGCCGGTGGTGTCGGTCTGCTCCAGCCAGTACGGCAGGTCGGCTTGCGCCAGTTGGCTGTCGGCATACTCGCGCAGGCCTTCGGCCCAGGCGCGATAAGTGCTGGTGCGCTCGAGACGCGGCGCCGGCTCGCCGCTGAGCTGCGCGGCGTAGCGCCGTTGCAGCTCCTCCAGCAGGATGCGCCAGGACACGCCGTCCACGCCCAGGTGATGGATCACCAGCAGCAGGCGCTGGGTGCCGTCGGCCATGTCGGTGAGCACGCCGCGCAGCAGACGGCCTTCGCCCAGGTCCAGGCTGCGCTGCGCCTGGTTGGCGATCAGCAGCGCTTCCTCGGCATTCGCCGCCTGACGCTGCCAGAGCAGCGCACCGGTGATCTCGCTGGCCTCGCAATAGCGCTGGCGCCACACGCCGTCCGCGCCACGGGCGAAGGACAGGCGCAGGCTGCCGTGCTCGGCCAGCAAGCCTTGCAGCGCCGCCTCCAGCGCATCGGCATCCAGACGCTGGCGGCACTCCAGCAACACCGCCTGGTTGAAGTGGTTGGGCTCCTCCAGCTGCTGCTCGAACATCCATTGCTGGATCGGCACCAGGCCGAAGGATTCGCCGTCATCGGCGACCGCCACGGCCGCTGTCGGCGCGTCCTCGGCCACGCTCTCGGCGCGCTCCAGCAGGCCGGCGATGGTCTGGTACTGCAGCAGGTCGCGCAGGCGGATTTCCACACCCTCGCCCAGCGCCTGGCGGGCGCGGGAGACGATCTGCAGGCTGAGGATGGAATCGCCGCCGAGGTCGAAGAAGTTGTCGCGGATGCCGACGCGCTCCACTTGCAGCACGTCCTGCCAGATGTCGGCCAGGGCCTGCTCGCGCGCGTTGCGCGGCGCCTCGTAGGCCTCGCCCTGCCAGGTCGGCTCGGGCAGCGCCTTGCGGTCGATCTTGCCGTTTGGCGACAGCGGGAAGCGCGCAAGCTTGAGAATCTGCGCCGGTACCATGTAGTCCGGCACCTGGGCGCGGAGGAAGCTGCGCAACGCGTCGCCTTCCACCTCACCGACCACGTAGCCCACCAGTTGCTTGCCGCTGATACCGTCGCGAGCGACCACCAGCGCCTCACTGACCTGCGGGTGATCCTGCAGGCGCGCCTCGATCTCGCCCAGTTCGATGCGGAAGCCGCGAATCTTCACCTGATGGTCGATCCGGCCCACGTAGTCGATCACCCCATCGGCGCGGCCGCGCACCAGGTCGCCGGAGCGGTAGAGCCGGCCACCGCGAGCATCGAACGGGTCCGCCACGAAACGCTCGGCGGTCAATCCGGCGCGGTTGTGGTAGCCACGCGCCAGGCCGTCGCCGCCGATGTACAGCTCGCCCGCCACGCCCAGTGGAACCTGGCGCAGTTGCTCGTCGAGGATGTACAGCTTGCGCGCGCCGACACCCTTGCCGATGGGCGCATAGGCGGCATCGCAGGCAGTCGCGCGGTCGGCTTTCCACAGCAGCGGCGTGACCACGGTTTCCGTGGGGCCGTAGCCATTGATCAGGTGTTCGGCGCGCAGCGCGCGTTTGGCCAGTTCGAAGCTGGCATTGGGCACCGCATCACCACCGAAGCAGTAGATGCGCACCGGCGGCGGGTTGCCGTCACGCAGGGCATGCTCGGCCAGTTGCTGCAGGTAGACCGGCGGGAAGGCCGCCACGCTCACCTGCTTGTCGTGCAGCACACGGTAGGTCTGCTCCGGCGTCCACAGCTCATCGCCGCGCAGCACCAGGCTGCCGCCGTGCACCAGGGTGGTCAGCCAGCGCTCGTGGGCGCCGTCGAAGGCGAAGGACATGAAGTGCAGCTCGCGGGTCGCCGCGTCCATCCGGTACAGCTCGCCGATGGCCGCGCAGTGCATGGCCAGCGGGCCGTGGCTCACCGCCACGCCCTTGGGCTTGCCGGTGGAGCCGGAGGTGTAGATCAGGTAGGCGAGGTTTTCCGGCTCCAGCGCCACCACCGGCAGATCGCTGTCTTCAGACGAAAGATCGAGGCCGTCCAGCTCCAGGCACTGCACCCCTGCCGGCAGCGGCAGGCGTTCGCGCAGTCGGCTGTCGGTAATCAGCAGCGCAATGCCGGCATCGGCCATCTGGAACTCCAGGCGCTCGCGCGGGTACTCGGCGTCCAGCGGTACATAGGCACCCCCACCCTTGAGCACCGCCAGCAGCGCCAACGGAATGCGCACGCTGCGCGGCAACGCCACGCCGACGCGGACTTCCGGGCCGACGCCCAGTGCCATCAGCCGATGGGCCAGGCGGTTGGAGTCGCGCTCCAGCGCCGCGTAGTCGATCTCCTCGTCGCCACAGATCAGCGCCACCTCATCGCCGCGCAAAGCGGCCTGACGCGCAATCGCCAGATGCACCGGCTCGGCTGGCGGCAGCGACTGGTGCGGGCCACGGCAGGCGGCCAGGGCCGCGCGGTCATCGGCGGAGAGGCACTGCAGCTCGCCGACGCGCTTGCCGGCGCCGTGCAGCAGGCTGTCCAGCACCTGTTCCAGGTTGCCGCGCAGGCGCGCCACGGCCGGTGCGCTGAAGTGCGCGCGCAGGTACTGGTACTCGATCTCGAGCCTGTCGTCGACGCGCACCGCGAGGTCCATCGGAATGCTGGTCTCGTCCTTGGATTTCAGCTCGCCGAAACGCGGGCCCTGGGCGCTGCGCAGCACTTCGTCGACCGGGTAGTTCTCGAACACGATGATGCTGTCGAACAGCGCCTGCCCGGCCTGGCCGGCCCATCGCTGGATGTCGTACAGCGGCGTGTGCTCGAACTCGCGCACGTCCAGGTTGTAGGCCTGCAGTTCGCGCAGCCAGTCGCCCAGATCGGCCTGTTCGGCCGGCGCCTGGACGATGGGCAGCGTGTTGATGAACAGGCCCAGCAGGCTGTCGGCGCCGGCCAGTTGCGCCGGGCGCCCGGCCACGGTGGCGCCGAAGGCCACGCGTTGCTGGCCGGTGTAGCGTTGCAGCAGGAGAATCCACGCCGCCTGCACCAGGGTGTTCAGCGTCACCCGCTGGCTACGGGCGAAGGCTTTCAGGCGTTCGGTGGCCGCCGCGTCGTAGCGGCTGTATTCCAGGCCGTGGCCGCTGCCCTCGGCCGGGCGCGTCAGGCTGTCGGCCAGCACGGTGGGCTGGGCGAAGCCTTGCAGGCGCGCGCCCCAGAAGTCCTGCGCCTGCTGCGGGTCCTGCGCTTGCAGCCAGTGGATGTAGTCGCGGTAGCGGCCCTGCTCGGCGATGCTTTCGCCGTTGTAGCGGCGCAGGGCTTCGGCGAACAGCTGGGCATTGCTCCAGCCGTCGAGCAGGATGTGGTGGTGGGTGTAGACCAGCTGGTGGCTGTCCTCGGTGCTGCGCACGAGCACCAGGCGCAGCAGCGGCGGACGCTCCAGGTCGAAGCTGCGGCTGCGTTCGGCGGCAGCCAGCTCGTCCAGTGCTGCATCCATGTCCTCGCGGCCACGCCAGTCCAGGACTTCCAGCGGCAGCTCGACACGTTTGTGCACGGCTTGAAGCGGCTTATCGAGGCCCTGCCAGTGCACGCCGGCGCGCAGGTTGTCATGGGCATCCAGCGCAGCCTGCCAGGCGCCGCGGAAGCGCTCGACGTCCAGCCCCTGCACTTCCACGCGCAGCTGGTTGACGTAGACGCCCCCCTCGCTGCCGTCCACGCCGTGGAACAGCATGCCCTGCTGCATGGGCGACAGCGGGTAGAGGTCTTCGATCTCGTCGGGGTTCAGACCGAGCGCGGCCAGTTGGGCGGCATTCGGTGCCTCTATCTGAGCCGCGGCAACTGGCACCTCGGCGTGCACCATGTCACCGGCCACACGGGCCAGTGCCTGCAGCGTCTGGTGCTGGAACAGGTCCTTCGGGCTCAGCTGCAACCCGGCGGCACGCGCGCGGCTGACCACCTGGATGGAAACGATGGAGTCGCCGCCCAGCTCGAAGAAATTGTCGTCCAGGCCGACCCGTTCCAGGCCCAGCACGGCGCACCAGATGGCCGCGAGCGTCTGCTCGCGCTCGCTCTCCGGCGCGCGGTAGCTTTTCTGCAGCAGACTGAAGTCCGGCTCCGGCAGGGCCTTGCGGTCCAGCTTGCCGTTCGGCGTGAGCGGCATGCGCTCCAACTGGACGATCTGCGCCGGGACCATGTAATCCGGCAGCTCTTCCAGCAGCGCGGCACGCAGGTCGGTATCGATCTGCCCGGTGACGTAGCCGACCAGTTGCTTGACCTGCCCCGCATCGCGAGCGATCACCACTGCCTCGCGCACGCCGGGTTGGCCGAGCAGGCGCGACTCGATCTCGCCCAGTTCGATACGGAAGCCGCGAATCTTCACCTGGTGGTCGAGGCGGCCGAGGTACTCCAGCACACCGTCTGCCCGCCAGCGCGCCAGGTCGCCGGTGCGGTACATGCGCCGGCCTGGCTGGCCGTATAAACCAGCGTAGGGATCAGCGACGAAGCGCTCGGCGGTCAGCTCGGGGCGCCCATGGTAGCCGCGCGCCAGGCCGTCGCCGGCAATGTACAGCTCGCCGGCCACGCCAATGGGAGCCGGCTGCAGTTCGCCGTCGAGGATGTACAGCTGGGTGTTGGCGATGGGCTTGCCGAGCAGTGCTCGGGCGCCCTTGTCGATCTTCCAGGCCGCCGACCAGATGGTGGTTTCGGTGGGGCCGTAGAGGTTCCAAAGAGCCTCGGTCTGCGTGGTGAGCTTGTCCGCGAGCTCGGCGGACAACGCCTCGCCGCCGCAGAAGAAGCGGCAACCATTCAGGCGCGGGAAGTCCTCATGGCCGCTGAGCAGCGTCCAGGTGCTCGGCGTCGCCTGGATCACCGTCACGCCCTGCTCCAGTGCCACGCCCAGCAGGCGCGCCGGGTCGCGGGCGACGTCGCGGTCTACCAGCACCACGCGGCCGCCGACCAGCAGCGGCAGGTACAGCTCCAGCGCGGAAATATCGAAGGACAGCGAGGTCAGCGCGAGCACGCGGTCCCGCGCATCCAGGCCCGGTTCGCTGGCCATGCTGAGCATGAAGTTGACCACCCCGCCGTGGCGCACCGCGACGCCCTTGGGCTTGCCGGTGGAGCCGGAGGTGTAGATGACGTAGGCGAGATCGTCCGGGCGAGCGAGGTTGTGCAGATCGCTGTCGGCGTAGCCTTCCAGTTGTGCCCAGTCGCGGTCCAGGCAGAACGCGCGGGCGCCGGTCTGCGGCAGCTCGCCGAGCAGGTGCTGCTGGGTCAGCAGCAGGCGCACGTCGCCGTCGTCGAGCATGTGCGCCAGGCGTTCGGCGGGGAATTCCGGGTCCAGCGGCACGTAGGCGCCGCCGGCCTTGAGCACGGCGAGCAAAGCCACCGGCAGTTCGACGGAGCGCTCCAGCGCCACGCCGATGCGGCTGTCCGGGCCGACACCCTGCTCACGCAGCCAGTGCGCGAGGCGATTGGCGCGGCTGTTCAGCTCGGCGTAGCTGAAGCTGCGCTGGCCATCGGTCAACGCGATGTCGTTCGGCGTGCGCGCCGCCTGCTGCTCGATCAGTTGGTGCAGGCAGGCATCGCGCGGATACTCGACGTCGGTGGCGTTCCAGCCGTGGAGCAATTGTTCACGCTCGCGGCCATCGAGCAACGGCAGGCGCGCGACCGGGCAATGCGGATCGGCGACGATACCGCGCAGCAGGTTGAGGAAATGCCCGCAGAGGCGTGAGAGGGTCGCCTCATCGAACTGGTCGGTGGCGTACATGAACTGCCCGCGCACCTGGCCGTCGCGGCTTTCCTCGGTGTTCAGGGTCAGGTCGAATTTGGCGATGCCGCTGTCCAGCTCCAGGCTTTCCAGCTGCAGGCCGCCGGGCAGTTCGCGCAGGGCATCGCGGCGGCTCGGCTGGTGGTTGCAGGCCACCTGGAACAGCGGGTTGTAGCTCAGGCTGCGCTCGGGTTGCAGCGCATCCACCAGTTGTTCGAAGGGCAGGTCCGGGTTGGCCTGGGCGCCGAGCACCGCTTCACGGGTGCGGGCCAGGAAGGCGCTGAAGGATTCGTCGCCGTCGATGCGAGCCGTCAGCACCTGGGTGTTGACGAAGAAGCCGATCAGCCGCTCACTCTCGGCACGGCCACGTCCGGCAATGGGCACGCCGACGCGCAGCTCGCGCTGGCCGCTGTAGCGCGACAGCAGCAGCTGGTACGCAGCGAGGATCAGCATGAACAGCGTGGCGCCCTGCCCGCGCGCCAGGTCGCGCAGCGCGTCGCTCAGCTCGCGCGGCAACTCGAAGTCGAAGGTAGCGCCGCGGTAGCTCTGCACCAGCGGACGCGGCCGATCGCCCGGCAGGGTCAGCAGCAGCGATTCGTCGCCCAGCTGCTCCTTCCAGTACGCCAGTTGCCGCTCGCCCTCGCCGGCCGCCAGCCACAGGCGCTGCCAGCGGGCGATGTCGCTGTACTGGATCGGCAGCTCGGCCAGGTCGGCTTTCGCGCCTTGCACCTCGGCGCTGTACAGCACCGCGAACTCGTCAATCAGTACCCCGATGGACCAGCCATCGGCAATGATGTGATGCAGGTTCACCAGCAGCAGCGCTTCACCCGGCAGACGCGCCAGGTGCAGGCGCAGCAGCGGGCCTGCGGCGAGGTCGAAGGTGCGCTGGGCGCACTCGTTAAGCCATTGCCGCGCCTCGGCTTCGCTACCGAAATCCTTCGCCTCCAGCTGCGCCGGCCCAGGCGGCAGGATGCACTGCATCACCTCGCCATCTGCCGCCATACCCGGCCCTCGTTGCGGCGGATGACGCTGCGCGTCATTCGCCCTACCAGAGCGAAACACCGTACGCAGACTTTCATGGCGCGCGATCAGCGCGGTGAAAGCACACTCCAGCGCGCCCTCGTCCGGCGTGCCGCGCAGGCGCACGGCGGCCGGGATGTTGTAGGCGGCGCTGTGCGGCTCCATCTGCCAGAGGAACCACAGGCGCGCCTGTGCCGCCGACAGTGGCGCGTGCTCGCGCCCCTCGCGGAGGATCGGCAGGCGCGACAGGCTCACGCCCTTCTCGCGAAGCTGGCGCAGGAAGACGATCTGTTTGTCCTCGGAGAGCGCGCCAAGGCGCTCCGCGACCTGCTTCAGCTGGGCGTCCATCGGGTGGGTCATTACAGGTTCTCCAGCTCGCCGAGCAGTTCGTCCATCAGGTCCAGTTCCTCTTCCGCACTGGCGGAGCTCGCGCGCTGGGCTTCGATCCAGGCGGCCAGCGCCTCGATATTGCTCAGTTCGAACAGGCGATGCAGCGGCAACTCAAGGCCCAGGCGCTGACGCAGGGTCAGGCCGACCTGGGTGAGCAGCAGCGAATGGCCGCCCAGCTCGAAGAAGTCGTCGTGCAGGCCGACGCGATCCACTTGCAGCACGTGCTGCCAGATACCGGCCAGCTCGACTTCCAGGTCGCTGCGCGGCGCCACGTATTCGCGCAGGCGCTCGCCCAGTTGCGGGTCCGGCAGGGCCTTGCGGTCCAGCTTGCCGTTGGGCGACAGCGGCATGGCGTCGAGGGCGATGATCCGCGACGGCACCATGTAGTCCGGCAGCTCGCCTTGCAGCGCCTGGCGCAGGGCTTCAGGCTCGGCGCTGGCGACCACGTAGGCCAGCAGCACACCGTCCTTCGCCACCACCACCGCTTCGCTGACCTCCGGCTGCGCTTGCAGGCGCGCCTCGATCTCGCCCAGCTCGATGCGCAGGCCGCGAATCTTCACCTGGTGGTCGAGGCGACCAAGGTATTCGATGGCGCCATCCTCACGTTGGCGAGCCAAATCGCCGGTGCGGTACAGCCGCTCGGCGCTGCCAAACGGATCGGCAATGAAACGCTCAGCCGTCAGACCGGGGCGCGCGTGGTAACCGCGCGCCAGGCCGACGCCACCGATGTACAGCTCGCCGGCCACGCCCTGCGGCACCGGCTCCAGGCGCTCGTCCAGCAGCACCAGGCGCAGGTTGTCGATGGGCCGGCCGATGGGCACGACCTGCCGCGCACTGTCCTCGTCGCAGGCCCAGAAGCTGACGTCGATCGCCGCTTCGGTGGGGCCGTAGAGGTTGTGCAGCCTGGCGCTGCTGCGCTGGCGGAACTGTTGTTGCAGCTCATAGGGCAGCGCCTCGCCGGAGCACATCACCTGCAGCAGCGAGGTGCAGCGCTCCAGTTCGCCGGAAGCGACGAAGGCCTGCAGCATCGACGGCACGAAGTGCAGCGTGGTGACCCGCCCCGCCTCGATCACCCGGCGCAGCGCCGACGGGTCGCGGTGCGCACCAGACGCGGCGACCACCAGCGCCGCACCGGTCATGAGCGGCCAGAAGAACTCCCACACCGATACGTCGAAGCTGAACGGAGTCTTCTGCAGCACGCGGTCGGAGGCATCCAGCGCGTAGGCTTTCTGCATCCAGTGCAGGCGGTTGACCAGCGCGCGGTGGCTGTTGCCGGCACCCTTGGGTTTACCGGTGGAACCGGAGGTGTAGATGAGGTACGCGAGGTTCTGCGGGCTGCCTTGGATGACGGGGTTCTGCTCGGAAGCCGTGGCGATTTCGCTCCACTGGCTGTCCAGGCACAGGGTTTTCGCAGCCGTCTGCGGCAGGCGTTCCAACAGGTATTGCTGGGTCAGCAGAAGATTGACGCCGCTGTCGCCCAGCATGTGTTGCAGGCGGTCCTGCGGGTAGTCCGGGTCCATCGGCACATAGGCGCCGCCGGCCTTGACGATGCCCAGCAGGGCCACCACCAGCTCCACCGAACGCTCTGCGGCCACACCGACCAGTACGTCCGGGCCGACACCCTGGCCGCGCAGCCAGTGCGCAAGCTGGTTGGCGCGGGCGTTGAGCTGGGCGTAGCTCAGGCGCTGTTCGCCGAATTGCAGGGCCAGCGCATCCGGGGTCGCGGCAACCTGGCGTTCGATCAGCTCCTGCAGCTGCACGTCTGCCGGGAATGTCGCCGCGGTGTCGTTGAAGCGTTGCAGCAGCGCGTTGCGCTCCGCGTCGGCCAGCTGGTTGACGCGGCCCAGCGGGCGCTCGGCGTCTTCCACCAGAGCCAGCAGCAGGCGCTCGAAGTGGCCGCGCAGCTGTTCGATCTGGCTCGCGCTGAAGCGGTCGGCACGGTAGGTGTAGCGCACGTCCAACTGCTCGCCGGCACTGGCCACCAGGGCCAGGGCGTAGTTGGTACCGTCCACCGGGCGATGGCCGAGGATGCGCAGCTCATCGTTCGCGGACGACGACAGCGCCGCGTCCATGGGGAAGTTCTCGAACACGATGAGGCTGTCGAACATTGCCTGCCCGCCACGGCCGGCCCAGCGCTGGATGTCGTACAGCGGCGTGTTCTCGAACTCGCGCACGTCGAGGTTGAAGGCCTGCAATTGACGCAGCCAGTCGCCGACGCGCTGGGCGTCGTCCGGGGTCTGCAGGATCGGCAGGGTGTTGATGAACAACCCGAGGCTCTCCTCCGCTCCCGGCAGGGTCGCCGGGCGACCGGCGACGGTGGCGCCGAAGGTCACGCTGCGCTGGCCGCAGTAGCGTTGCAGCAGCAGCGCCCAGGCGCCCTGCACCAGGGTGTTGAGGGTGATGCGCTGGGCCTGGGCAAAGCGTTGCAGCGGCGCCGAGTCGAGACGGCTGCGCAGCTCGCGCAACGGTTCCTCGCGGAAGCTCGCGTTGCAGGCGGTGGCCAGCAGGGTCGGCTCCTCGAAGCCCTTCAGGCGTTCGCGCCAGAAGGTTTCACCGACGGTGCCGTCCTGGGCGTGCAGCCAGCCGATGTAGTCGCCGTACTGCGCGGCGGGCGCCGGCAGCGACTCGCCACGGTAGAGGGCGAGCACTTCGCCGATCAGCCGCGCGCTGCTCCAGCCGTCCAGCAGCAGGTGGTGACAGGTCCAGATCAGGTGGTAGCGGCGCTCACCGAGACGCACCAGCGCCAGGCGTTGCAGCGGCGGCTGGGCCAGGTCGAAGCCCAGGTTGCGCTGGGCGTCGGCGACGCTTTCCAACTGCTGCTCGCTGACCTGCTGGTCGCGCCAATCGAAGGACTGCACCGGCAACTGCACCTCACGCAGGACGAACTGCAACGGCGCCGCATCCGCACTGGCGAGGAAGCCGGTGCGCAGGTTGGCGTGGCGGACGATAACCGCGCGCCAGGCGTCGAGGAAGCGGGCTTCATCGAGGCCGTCAAGATCGACGCGCAGCTGGTTGACGTAGAGCGAAGAGCCCGGCACGTCGAGGGCGTGGAACAGCATGCCCTGCTGCATCGGCGACAGCGGATAGAGGTCTTCCACGCCGGCCGGCAGCGGCAGTGCATCGAGCTGTGGCTGGTCGAGGCCGAGCAGCGGCAGTTCGCTGGCTTGCAGCGGGAGTGGCGTATTCAGGCAATAAGCGACCAGCGCCTGCAATTCGGCGCGCAGCAGCGCTTGCAGCTCGTCGATGTCGGCAGCGTCGAACATGAAGCGGCTGTAGGTGACTTCCAGGCTCAGCTCGCCGCCCAGCACACGGCCGGCATAGACCAGCGCATTGCCCAGCGCGGCATTCAGCGGCTGGCTGCGGCCCACGCCTTCGAAGGCCGGCAGGAAGTCGGCGTCGGCAAACGCCTGGTCGAGCTGGCCGAGGTAGTTGAAGGTGACCTGCGGCGCCGGTAGGTCACGCAGGCTGGCGGCATGCTGGCTGAGGTAGCGCAGTTGGCCGTACCCCATGCCGGCGCGCGGCAGGTTGCGCAGGTGCTCGCGGGTAGCGCGCAGGTCCGCGCCCGGCTCGCCGCCGGCTTGCAGGCGCAGCGGATACAGCGCGGTGAACCAGCCCACGGAACGGCTCAGGTCCAGCGCTGCTTCGCCCTCGAAGGCATCCCGGCCGTGGCCTTCCATTTCCACCAGCGCGGAGGACTCACCGGTCCAGGCACACAGGGCGCGGGCCAGCGCGGTCAGCAGCAGGTCGTTGATCTGCACGCGCTGCGCCTTCAGTGCCGGGCCGAGCAGTTGACGGGTGGTGTCGGCATCGAGGCTGAAGCGCGCGTTGGCGGCTTCCTTCCAGGTGGCCGGGGCGTCGCTGCGGGCGCGGTTCAGACGCGGTGCATCGCGCAGTTCGGCCTGCCAGTAGTCGAGCTCGGCGGCAGCGTTATTGACGGCCGCCTGCTGGCGAGCGCTCCAGGCCTGGTAGCTGTCGCTGCGCGGCAGCGCGGCGGGCGTGCGGCCGGCGCGCAGTTCGCGGTAGGCGTACTGCAGGTCTTCCAGCAGGATGCGCCAGGACACGCCATCCACCGCCAGGTGGTGGATTACCAGCAGCAGGCGTTCGCCGCCGCTTTCCAGCGTGACGTGCATGGCGCGCAGCAGCGGGCCGTTGGCAATATCCAGGCTGGCCTGGGCGTCGTCGCACAGGCGCTCCAGGGTGCGAGCGTCGGCGGCGCGGCGGCGCCAAAGGAGGGTCATGTCCAGCGCACCCTGTTCAGCGTAACGCTGGCGGCTGCCGTCGAAGCGCAGGCGCAGTGCGTCGTGCTGGCCGACCAGCCAGTGCAGCGCGCGGGCCAGTGCGTCGCTGTTCAACGCTTCGCGCGGTTGCAGCAGCAGTGCCTGGTTCCAGTGATGCCGTTGGGCGCTCGGCACGCGTTCGAAAAAACGCGCCTGCACCGGCGACAAGACGACTTCGCCGCTGACAGCGGCCACCGGAGCCGGTACCGCAACGGCAGCCGGTGCGCGGCTTTCCAGCCATTGGGAGAGCTGGCGGACGCTCTGGCGCTCGAACAGCTGTTTCGGGCTGAGCTTGTAACCCAGCTTGCGGATGCGCGCGATGATCTGCAGGCTGAGGATGGAGTCGCCGCCCAGCTCGAAGAAGTTGTCCTCGGCGCCAACGCGCTCGACCTTCAGCACCGCCTGCCAGATGTCGGCGATGCGCTGTTCGAGTTCGGAGAGCGGTGCGCTGTCCAACGCTTTGGCAGCCATTTCGACACGCGGCAGGGCCTTGCGGTCGACCTTGCCGTTGGCGTTCAGCGGCAGGCGTTCCAGCAGCATCAGGTGGGCCGGCAGCAGGTATTCGGGGACTTCGGCGGCCAGGCTTTCACGCAGACTTTCAACGCTCTGCCCTTCGGCCACGGCCCAGGCCAGCAGCCTCATCGGGCCGTCGCCCTCACGCTCGGCCAAGGCCACGGCATCACGCACGCCGGGCAGGCGCTTGAGCGCCTGCGCCAGTTCGCCCGGCTCGACGCGGTAGCCACGGATTTTCACCTGGTCATCGACGCGGCCGAGGAATTCCACGGCGCCGTGACGGTTCAGGCGCACACGGTCGCCACTGCGGTACAGGCGCTCCCCCTCGATCTCCACGAAGCGTTCGGCCGTCATTTCCGGCTGGCCGAGGTAGCCCAGTGCCAGGCCGGCACCGCCGATGTACAGCTCGCCCGCTACGCCCGGCAGCAGGTCACGGCCATGCTCGTCGAGCACGCGGACGGCGGTGTTGGCCAACGGCGTACCGATGGGCAGGCTGGCCGCCGGCAGATCATCCACCAGCGACCATTCGTGGGTCAGTGCGCCCACGGTGGACTCGCTGGGGCCGTAGTGGTTGACGATGCGCAGCTTGGGCGAGAGCTCGCGCAGCGCTTGCAGCAGCGCGCGGTCGCAGGCTTCACCGCCCACCACCAGCAGGCGGCGCGGTAGCACGGCAGCAGCATTCGGTGCGGCCGCCAGCAAACCGGCGAGATGGCTGGGGACGATCTTCAGCACGTCCACGTCCTGCATGAACGCGGCGAAGCGTTCGGCATCCGCCACCGCCTGGGCATCCGCCAGGTGCAGGCGGCCACCGCCGCACAGCGCGCCGAACAGCGTGGTGTGGCCGAGGTCGGCAGCCACCGAGGAAACCATCGCCATGCCCAGCCCCTGGGCGCGGCCCTGGTCCAGTTGCAGACGTTCCAGCACGGCCTGCACGTAGTTGGCCAGCGCGCCGTGGCTGACGCGCACGCCCTTGGGTTGGCCGGTGGAGCCGGAGGTGAAGATGACGTAAGCGGCCTGCTGCGGATCGATGCGCCGAGCAGGCGCAGCGGCACTGCCCTGCTCTGGGCCGCCGGCCGGGATCAGCGTGGCCGCTTCGCCGAAGGTTTCCAGCAGCGCTACCTCACTCAGCAACACGCGGCCGATGCCGTTGTCCTGGATCAGATTACGCAGGCGTTCGGCGGGTTGCGCCGGGTCCAGCGGCACGTAGGTGGCGCCAGCCTTGAGCACGCCCAGCAGCAGGAGCACCCACTGCGCGCTACGCTCCTGGCAGATGGCGACGCACTCGACCGGCTCCACGCCGCTGTCGATCAGCGTATTGGCCAGGCGGTTGCTGCGCGCATCCAGTTCCGCGTAGCTGTAGCGCACGCCCTCATCCTGCACAGCGATGGCGTCCGGTTGCGCGGCAACCTGCGCGGCAAACAGGCCGAGAACATCCTGTTGCGGCCATTGGCGCACCTCGCCACGGCGGCGCGACGCCACCGGGCGCGGCAGCTCACCGAGGGCGCGCTGCGGCTCGGCGCACAGCTGGCGCAGCAGCGTTTCGAACTGGCTGGCGATGGCGGCGACGCTGGCATCAAGGAACAGGTCGCGGGCATAGACGAAGCTGCCGCGCAGCTCATCGCCCGGCTGGCCGTTGGCGTCCAGCGCCTCGGCCATGTCCAGGGCCAGGTCGAAGCGCGCGCCGTACTGCTCTTCGCTGAACAGTTCCAGCTTCAGCGCGCCGGCATCGGGCAGGCGGCTGACGTCGAAGCCGAAGTTGAATTTCACCTGCACCAGCGGGTTGTAGGCCAGGCTGCGTTCGGGTTGCAGCGCTTCCACCAGTTGTTCGAACGGCAGGTCCTGGTTCGCTTGCGCCCCCAGCGCCAACGGCTTGAGGCGGGCCAGCAGCACGGCGAAGGATTCGTCATCGGCAAGCTGGAACGGCATCACCTGGGTGTTGACGAAGAAGCCGATCAGCCCTTCGGTTTCCAACTGCTGGCGGTTGGCGATGGGCACCGCGATGCGCAGGTCGCGCTGGCCGCTGTAGCGCTGCATCAGCACGGCATAGGCGCCGAGCAGCAGCATGAACAGGGTGACGTCCTGCTCGCGGGCCAGCTGCTTGAGACGGCCACCCAGCCCGGCATCCAGGCTGAAGCCGAGGCTGCCGCCGCGGTAGCTCTGCACCGCCGGGCGCGGGTGGTCGGCGGCCAGTTCCAGGACCGGTGTGTCCTGGCTGAGTTGCTCGGTCCACCAGTTCAGCTGACGCCGGCCCTCCTCGCCCGCCAGCAGCTCGCGCTGCCACTGGGCGTAGTCGGCGTACTGCACCGGCAGCGCCGGCAGTTGCAGTGCCTCACCGGCAGCGAAGGCGCCATAGAGACGGCTGAACTCGTCCACCAGCACGCGGATCGACCAGCCATCGGAGACGATGTGGTGCATCGTCAGCAGCAGCACGTGGTCGGCGTCGGCCACTTCTTTTGGAGACAATCGCATCAGCGTGAGACGCAGCAGCGGGCCGTTGCGCAGGTCGAACGGGCGCTGTGCTTCCACCTCGGCCAATCGACGGGCGGCAGCTTCGGCGTCTTTTTCAGCGGACAGGTCGACACGCGCCAGGTCCAGCGGCTGGGCCGGCTGGATGCGCTGGAAGGCCTGGCCGTCCACTTCATCGAAAGTGGTGCGCAGGGTTTCGTGGCGCGCCACCAGGGCATCGAAGGCACGGCGCAGCGCGTTTTCGTCCAGCTCGCCGCGCAGGCGCAGGGCGCCCGGCACGTTGTAGGCGGCGCTGGCCGGTTCCATCTGCCAGAAGAACCACAGGCGGCTCTGCGCGGCGGACAGCGGCAGGTCGCCGTCGCGGGCCATGGCACGCAGCTGCGGGCGGGCGCTTGGGCTCAGCGCACTGAGCCGGGCGACGAATTCGTCCAGGCGGCTGGCCTCGAACAGATCGCGCAGCGGGACTTCGCAACCCAGGTCGCGGCGCAGGCGGGAGATGACTTGCGTGGCCAGCAGCGAGTGGCCGCCCAGCTCGAAGAAATCATCCTCGCGGCCGATGGCCGGCACGCCGAGCACTTCGGCCCAGACGGCGGCGACACGGCTTTCCAGGCCCTCGCGCGGGGCTTCGGTTGTGCTGGCGGCGTCCTGTGGCTCGGGCAGCGCCTTGCGGTCGATCTTGCCGTTGGCGTTGAGCGGCATTTCGGCAAGGACGAGGATGCGCGACGGCACCATGTAGTCCGGCAGTTGCGCACCCAGCGCGGCTTTCAGGATGTCTTCGGCGACGCCTTCGCCCGTCACGTAGCCCAGCAGGCGCTTGCCACGTTCGCTGTCACGGGCGATCACTGCCGCTTCGCGCACGCCGGGCAGCGCGCGCAGGCGGGCTTCGATCTCGCCCGGCTCGATACGGAAGCCACGGATTTTTACCTGCTGGTCGACGCGGCCGAGGTAGTCCAGCGCGCCGTCTTCACGCCAGCGCACGCGGTCGCCGCTGCGGTACAGGCGCAGACCGTCCGCGTAGGGGTCGGCGACGAAGCGTTCCGCGGTCATTCCGGCGCGCTGGTGGTAACCACGAGCCAGGCCGTGGCCGCCGATGTACAGCTCGCCGGCCACGCCGCGCGGCAGCGGCTGCAGGCGGTCGTCGAGGATATACAGGCTGCGTTCGCCGACCACTTCGCCGATAGGCGCATACGCCGCGCCGCACGCCGTGCGCGCATCCGCCTTCCAGAGCATCGGAGTGACCACGGTTTCGGTGGGGCCGTAGCCGTTGATCAGGTGTTGCGGTTTCAGCGCCTGGTGCGCCAACTGGTACGCCGCTTCCGGCACCGCGTCGCCGCCGAAGCAGTAGATGCGCATGCTCGGTGCGTGGCCATGCTCTTTATCCAGAGCCGTCGCTTGTTCAGCCAGCTGTTGCAGGTAGGCCGGCGGGAAGGCGGCGACGGTCACTGCATGACGGCGCAGCTGTTCCAGTGTCTGCTCGGCGGTCCACAGCGCGTCGTTGCGAATCAACAGGCTGCCGCCGTGGGACAGCGCGGTGAGCCAGCGCTCATGGGCGCCGTCGAAGGCGAAGGACATGAAGATCAGTTCGCGATCGTCGCTGGTCATCGCGTAGCGCTGGCCGATGGCGCGGCAGTGCGCGGCGATCTCGCCGTGGGCGACGGCAACGCCCTTGGGTTGGCCAGTGGAGCCGGAGGTGTAGATCAGGTAGGCCAGGTTCTGCGCCTGAATGTGCAGCAACGGGCGCACCGCCAGGGCGTTGGCGAGGTCGGCTTCTTCCAGCACCAGGCGCTCGACGCCCTCGGGCAGCGGCAGGCGCTCGGCCAGTGCGGCATTGGTCAGCAGCAGGTCCACACCGGCGTCCTGCATCAGCCAGGCGAGGCGCTCCTCGGGGTAGTCGACGTCCAGCGGCAGGTAGGCGCCGCCGGCCTTCATCACGGCCAGCAGGGCCAGCGGGATATCCACGCCGCGCGGCAGCGCCACGGCAACCCGGCGTTCCGGGCCGATGCCGCGCTGGATCAGGCGCTGCGCCAGGCGGTTGGAGCGGTCTTCCAGCTCGGCGAAATTCACCTCGCGTTGATCGTCGATCAGCGCGACCTTCGCCGGATGGCGGCGGGCCTGGGCGGCGATGGTCTCACTCAGCGCCTCGAAGGCCGGCGCATCACCGGCCACGGCGATGCTCCAGTCGCTGGCGGGCAACCAGTCGCGGGCATCAAGCGCGGCGTCGGCATTCATCTGCGGCAAGGCGCGCAGCAGGTCGAGGAAGTGCCCGACGAGGCGCTGCATACCAGTGGCGGCGTAGCGCTCCTTCGCGTAGCAGAAGCTCACGCGCAAGGACTGCTCGCCTTCGCGGACGCGCAGCACCAGGTCGAAGGGGGTTTCCAGGTCAAGCTGTTCCAAAGCTTCCACGCTGACGCCCGGCAGGCCGTTGCCGGCGCGCGGCTGCCACTGGTGGTCGAAGGCCACCTGGCACAGCGGATGGCGTCCGTGGCCGCGCTCGGGCTGCAGGGCTTCCACCAGTTGTTCGAACGGCAGGCCCTGGTGCGCCTGGGCTTGCAGCAGGTCGTCGCGCAGTTGGCGGAGCACGCCGCGCAGGCTGGCGCCTTCGGGCAGCTCGCTGCGCAGCACCAGCAGGTTGACGAAGAAGCCGACCAGTCCCTCGCTGTCGAGCTGCTCGCGGCCTGCCTGGGTCAGGCCGATGCGCAGGTCGTGCTGGCCGCTGTAGCGTTGCAGCAGCAGGTTGTAGGCGCTGAGCAGCACCATCGGCAGGGTGGCGCCGTGGGCCTGGGCCAGACCGCGCAGTTTTCCGGTCAGTTCGGCGTCCACTTCGCGCTCGATCAGCTCGGCGCTCTGGCCTTTTTCACCGGTCGCGAACGGTAGCTCCAGCGGCGAATGCTGGGTGCCCAGGCGTTCACTCCACCAGTCCAGCAGGCGCGCGCCCTCACCCGCTTCCAGCTTGTTCTGCTGGGCGGCAGCGAGATCGAGATACTGGCGCGACAGCGCCGGCAGCGCCGGCTCGCGCTGTTCGACGATGGCGCGGTAGCACTCGGCGAATTCGTCCAGCAGCAGGTTCAGCGACCAGCCGTCGGCGATGATGTGGTGCACGCAGAGCAGCAACGCCTGGCGGCCGCCGCCGAGGTTCTGCAGGCGCAGGCGCAGCAGCGGGCCGGCGGCCAGGTCGAAGGGTTGCGAGGCGAAGGCCTCGGCGTCCTCGCGGGCGGCGATGTCTCGGCGGGCGTTGCCCAGAGCACTGAAGTCGCTCTCGGTCAGCTCGACCTGATTCGCGTCGGACAGGCTCAGCGACACCTCGCCGTCGGCCTGTTCGATAAAACGGCTGCGCAGGGTTTCATGGCGACCCAGCAGCATCGCGAAGGCCTGCTCCACCGCGGGGCGGCGCAGCTCGCCGCGCAGGCTCATGCGCCCGGCGATGTGGTAGACGGCGCTTTCCGGTTCCAGCTTCCAGAGGAACCACAGGCGGCGCTGGGCTGGCGACAGCGGCAGCAAACCGTCACGCGGGACCTGCGGCACAGCCTCGACCTGAGTGGTCGGCAGTGCGGCCAGCGCGGCGACGAAGGCGCCCAGCTCCGGCGCTTCGAACAGCAGGCGCAGTTCCACGGCGCGGCCGAGGCGTTCGCGCAGGCGCGCCATCAGTTGAGTGGCCTTGATGGAGTTGCCGCCCAGGGCGAAGAAATTGTCGTCGCGGCGAATCGCCGGCAGCTCTAGCACCTCGCTCCAGAGTGCGGCGATGGCTTGCTCTTCGGCAGTCAGTGCAGCAACCGGCCTGGCGCTGGCGCCATCGCTGATCGGTTCGCCGGCACGCTGGATGGCGTAGGCCTGCAGGCTGCCATCGAGCAGCTGCGCGCGGCACGCCGAGCGCTGCAGCTTGCCGCTGGAGGTCTTGGGCAATGCGCCCGGCTCCAGCAACGCCACCACCAGCGGCGCCTCCTGGAAGGTCTCGGCCACGGCGGCGGAGATGGCTTTCGCCAGCGCCTCGGCGGAGATCAGCTTGCGCACGCTACGGCCGACTTCGGCGGCGATGCCAATGCCATCGCGGCCCTGGTGTTCGATGGCGAAGGCGGAGACGCGGCCCTTGCGCACCAGGTCCACCTCTTCTTCCACGCAGCGCTCCAGGTCCTGCGGGTAGAGGTTCTGCCCACGAACGATGAGCATGTCCTTGAGGCGGCCGGTAACGAAGAGTTCGCCGTTGTGCAGGAAGCCCAGGTCGCCGGTACGCAGCCAGGTGCGGCCGTCCTTCTCGACGAAGGTGCGCGCGCTGGCTTCCGGGTTGCGCCAGTAGCCCAGCGCGACGCTGGGGCCACTGCTGCAGATTTCGCCGACGCGATCCGGGCCGAGGGTTTCGCCACTCACTGGGTCGACCAGTTGCACGTCGTGGTCCGGCTGGGTGCGGCCGCAGTTGATCAGCGAAGTACCGCGCCCCGGGCGGGCGATGTTTTCACCCAGGGCGTTGAGGTCGACTTCCAGCTGGGCTATGCCTTCGCCACGCACGCCGCCGGTGACGAACAGGGTCGCTTCGGCAAGGCCGTAGCAGGCGTAGAAGGACGAGGCGTCGAATTGCGCCGGGGCGAACCAGGCGGCGAAGCGTTCCAGGGTGTCCGGGCGGATCGGCTCGGAGCCGGAGAAGGCCACGCGCCATTGGCTCAGGTCGAGGCCTTCCAGCGCGGCCTCGTTGACTCGCTCGCAGCACAGCCGGTAGGCGAAGTCCGGGCCGCCGCTGACGGTGCCGCCGAAGCGGGCGATGGCTTCCAGCCAGCGGCGCGGGCGTTCGAGGAAGTAGCGCGGCGACATCAGCACGCACTCGATGCCGCTGTAGATCGGCTGCAGCAGCCCGCCGATCAGGCCCATATCGTGGAACAGCGGCAGCCAGCTGACGATCACGTCGTCGTCACCGATGCCGAAACCGTGACGGATCAACCGCTCGTTGGCGACCAGGTTGCCGTGGCTGACCTGCACGCCCTTGGGTGTCGAGGTAGAGCCGGAGGTGTACTGCAGGAAGGCGATGTCGTCGTCGGCCAGTTCCGGCATCTGCCATTCGACGGCCAGCGCCGGATCGGCCTGGTCTACCGCCAGCAGCAGCGGGCTCTCGCCGTTCTCGCGCACGCAGGCCGGGCGCAGGGCTTCGATCAGCGTGGAGTCGGTGAGCACCAGGCTGGGTTCTGCGTCGTCGAGGATCGAGCGCAGGCGCGCCAGGTGCTGCGGGCGCACCGACTCCGGCGGATAGGCCGGCACGGCGATGATCCCCGAGTAGAGGGAGGCGAAGAATGCGGTGACGTATTCAGGACCGCTGGGCAATAGCAGCACGGCGCGGTCGCCCTGCTGGCCGTGGCGCAGCATCCAGGCGGCCATGGCGCGGGCGCGCTCGTCCAGCTCGCGGAAGCTGATGGGCTGTTCGACATTCTCGGCGATGAATCGCAGGGCAGTCTTGCGCGGCATTTCGCAGGCGCGTTGCAGCAGGGCCTCGACCAGGTTTCCTGCGGCTTCGTAACGGTCGTTCATGACATCACCTGTTCTGGCGGCGAATGGTGGGTATTCGCCGGGAAAAAATTTTCGGGAATGAACCTGAGCGCGCGAGCTAGAGCCAGGCGAGGCGGAAGGCAGACAAAAAAGCGCAGTTCACTGCAGTGAATGAGCATTTTTTGTCTGTCTTCCAACGACGCATGGCCGACGCGCAGCCGCTCAGGCCCCGTGACCTTCGGCCATCGCAACGACTACCTTGCGCGGCCCGCTGAACGGCGAGCGCGCATGCGCCGCCAGCATGTTGTCGAGCATCAGCACATCGCCGCTGGTCCAGGGGAAGCTCACCTTGGCCTCCTCCAGCACGCCGCGGACTTCGTCGAGTACCGAGGGTTCGATGGGGCTGCCGTCGCCGTAGTAGACGTTGCGCGGCAGGTCTTGCTCGTCGACGATTTCCAGCAGGCTCTCGCGCACTTCCGGCGGCAGGTTGGAGACGTGGAACAGGTGCGCCTGGTT
Organism: Pseudomonas sp. AU12215; assembly: GCF_001675465.2. Lineage (NCBI taxonomy): Bacteria > Pseudomonadati > Pseudomonadota > Gammaproteobacteria > Pseudomonadales > Pseudomonadaceae > Pseudomonas > Pseudomonas sp. AU12215. The sequence goes on along the minus strand of NZ_MACM02000026.1, from coordinate 36,932 downwards.
GAACCAGACCCAGTCGCGGGTGGTCGGGTGCTGCGCCACTGCCTGGCAGACCTGGCGAGTGCGCAGCTCGCCGTCGTCCTTCCACTCCCAGCCGATCTTGTGAGCCCTGCAGTAGGCCTCGACCACGGCCGGATCGTCGCTGTTGAACACCTGTTCCCAGGCCACATCCAGGCCGTTGCCGAAGTTGCGGGTGTACATCAGCCCGCGCTCGGTGAAGCGTCGGCGGATGCCTTCGTCTACCTGGCGGTAGATCTCGCGGCTGTCGGCGATGGGAGTCTCGCCGCCGCTCTGTGCGGCCTGCACGCAGTAGAACCAGATCTTCATCGGCCACTCGCGGGTGTAGGCCTGTTCGTTGTGCAGCGGGATGTGCTGGTGCGGCGGGTATTCGGTGGAGGTGTACACGCCGCTGGTGACGTTGCTGCGCGGCGTAGAACCGAATTCGTAGTTGAGCAGCGGATGGCCGAAGCCGGCGGCGAACTCGCGGAAGCGCTCCGCCGCACCGACCTGGAAGCCACGGAAGAGAATGCCGGCGCACACCGGCAGGCGCTCTTCAACCAGCGGGCGCAGTTCGGCCAGGGCATCGAGCAGGTCGATACCCTCGCCGCGCGCCTGCACCAGCAACGGCAGGCCGCCGCGCGCTTCAACCAGTGAAGCTATATCGAACAGAGTGGAGGTAGGCATCTGGATTCTCCGCGAGGGGCACTCAGGCCAGCGCTGCGCTGGACGGTTTCCCCGGTTGCTGCAGGCGGCCGAGCATCAGTTCGAGCAGGCGCGCCTCGTCGGTGTTGATGAAGAAGTGGCCGCCTTCGAGCATCTCCAGGGAGAAACCGGCGCAGGTCTCGTCCTGCCAGGCCGACAGCGACTCGACCGAAAGCCGGTCGCCCTTGCCACCGAACACATGGATCGGGCAGGTCAGCGGCGCGCGTCGGCGGTAGTCGTAGCGGCCGCAGAGGAGGAAGTCGGCGCGCATCACCGGCAGGGTCAGGGCAAGCATCTCGGCATCGGCGAACACCGCCGCCGAGGTGCCGCCCAGCCGCCGCATGCGTTCGATCAACTGCGCGTCGCTCTGCTCCTGCGCCAGCTCACGATGGCTGTCGCGGTGTGACGGCGCAGAGGCGGCCGAGGCGAACAGCGCCTGCGGCAGCGGCAGGCCGCGCTCGCGCAGGGCATGGGCCAGTTCGAAGGCCAGCAGACCGCCGAGGCTGTGGCCAAAGATGGCGTAAGGCAGATCCAGGCGTGCGGCGATCTCATCGGCCAGTTGGCTGGCGAGAGCTCGCAGATCGGTCTGCAGGCCTTCGGCGAAGCGCCGACCACGGCCGGGCAACTCCACTGGGCAGACCTCGATCCACTCCGGGAGCTGGCGCTTCCAGCGCGCATAGAGCATGGCGCTGGCGCCGGAGTACGGCAGGCAGAACAGACGCAGCACGGGTCAGTGCCCCGCAGCCTGGCCGTCCATCTTCTGCCGCAGGCTCAGCGGGCGCATATCAGTCCAGTTGGCTTCGACGAAGGCCAGGCAGTCGGCCTTACTCCCCTGCTTGCCGGCCTCACGCCAGCCGGCCGGGACTTCCTTGTAGACCGGCCACAGCGAGTACTGCTCTTCGCCATTGACCAGCACCTTGTACACCGCGTCTTCGCGATCGAAAGCCATTGCTCTTCTCCTCTCTCCAGATGGGGATGCCGACGCAGAGCGGTTACCCCGTTTTTCCAGCTCTGCCATGAAGACGAGGGAGGCAATGAAATAGTTAGTGTTCTCGGATGCGATTAATTCTCATAAGATATGCGCCGGCGAAATTTCCTGGCTTGTCCTTCACCTGTAAGTCGAGAGTTCTGACGAATGGATGCGAATGAAAAAACTTCACACTTGTGTGGGAACCCTGTCCCAGAGCGATAGTCGGAGTCTCTCGAATAAATTGATAATAATTATCATTTGATCTAGATTACCGCCTCAACCCATGTGGACGTCCCCGCCTCCGCCGCCGCATAGGAACACCTTGCATGTCCAAGCCAATGCCCGCCGAGTCGCGCCCCGCTCTCCACGAGCTGTTCGCCACCCACCGGCAGACCTTCATCAATGCGGCCGCACGCATCCTCGGCTGCCGCAGCCATGCCGAAGACGTGGTGCACGATGCGTACATCAAGCTCAATGCGAGCGACCTCACCCCCGGCATCCAGTCGCAGAGCGGCTACCTGATGCGTGTGGTGCGCAACCTGGCCATCGATCTCTATCGCCGTCAGGCGCTGGAGAAGCGCTACTCGGGTAGCGAGGAAGAAGGCATGCACATCGCGACGCCGTCCGCGTCACCGGAAATGGAGCACGAGGACCGGGAGACCCTGGAAGCTATCTCCAGCGCCCTGCAGACGCTGCCCGAGCGCACCCGCTATGCCTTCGAGATGTACCGCCTGCACGGCCGCACGCAGAAGGAAATCGCCGAGGAACTGGGCGTCTCCCCGACCCTGGTGAACTTCATGGTGCGCGACGCGCTGATCCACTGCCGCAAGACCCTCAAGGGCCTGGAAGAAGGCCGCGGCTGATGCTCAGCCTTCCGCCGCCAGAGCGCGGAAGGTCGAGCGATACTGCTCCGGCGTGGTGCCCGACAGCCGCCGGAACATGGCGATGAACGCCGAGGGGCTGCTGTAGCCCAGGTTGAAGGCGATCTGCTGCACCCCCTCCCCCGATGCCAGTGCCTCGATGGCGGCAAGAAACCGCAGGCGCTGGCGCCATTCGCCGAACGACATCCCCAACTCCCGCTGGCAGGCTCGCGCGAGGGTGCGCTCGGTGCTGTGCACGCGCTCGGCCCATTGCGCCAGAGTGCGGTTGTCGCCCGGCTCGGCCTGCAGCGCGGCCAGCACCTCACCCAGCGCGCCGCCGCTGGCATAAGGCAGGTAATCATCATGGGGCTGTGCGGCCTGGAGCTGGTCGATCACCACTTCGGCCAGGCGCTGGTCGGCTGCGCTCTGCGGGATGTTGACCCGGCGTGCGGCAAAGTCGGAGAGGATCGCCTTGAGGATGTCGCTGATCGCCAGAGTGCAGGGATTCTGTGGCAGCTTGCGCGCCAGTTCGGCGGACACGTACAGCGAGCGATAGACGATGGCCTGCCGGTTGTAACAACTGTGTAAACGCCCCGGCGGCACCCATACCGCGTACTGCGGCGGCGAGAGAAAGCGCTGGCCGTCCACTTCCAGCTCCATCACCCCGTGGGAGGCGTAATTGAGCTGGCCCCAGGCGTGGCGGTGGCTGGGCGAGTGAGTCCCGGCGTCGAACTCGTCGTAGCGAAAGTACAGATCGGCGGGCAGGCGGTCGATGTCAGGAAGGGGAAGCGGCAGTACGCGGGTCATGTCCGAAAGCCGGGGTGGATTGTCTTATTTTCATTATACGTCTGGATTCGGACGAGCGGAGAATATGCACCGTTATCCCCGGAAGCGTTTCCCATGAATTACCTGTTCCCCTTGCTGGCCGTGGTCATCTGGTCCGGCAACACCGTCGTCAACAAGCTCGCCGTAGGGCAGATCGCCCCCGCGGAAATCGGCTTCTTCCGCTGGCTGCTGGCCGGCGCGCTGCTGACGCCCTTCCTGCTGCGCGCCACCCTTGCCCACTGGCCGGTGATCCGCGCCAACCTGGGCAGGATCGTCACCCTCGGCCTGCTCGGCATGGCGGTCTACCAATGCCTGGCGTACTACGCCGCCGCGCTGACCTCGGCGACCAACATGGGGATCATCCTGTCGCTGATGCCGCTGATGTCCCTCGCCCTGGCATCGATCCTGCTGCGCCACAGGATGAGCGCCACCGCGCTGCTCGGCGCGCTGGTGTCGCTGGGCGGCGTGCTGCTGGTGATCACCCAGGGCAACCCACAACAATTGATCAGCCACGGCGTGAACCTGGGCGATGGCATGATGATCGTCGCCACGGCGGCCTATGGGGTGTACGGCGTGCTGCTGAAGAAATGGAACCTGCCGCTGCCGCCGCTGCTGATGCTCTACCTGCAGGTGCTGGTGGCCATCGTTGCGCTGGCCCCGCTGTATATCGCTTCGCCGCACCACGGCCTGACCACGGCCAACCTGCCGCTGGTGCTCTATGCCGGGCTGCTGGCTTCCATCGTCGGTGCGCTGGCCTGGATGCAGGGCGTACAGCGCATGGGGCCGAGCCGAATGGCGCTGTTCTTCAACCTGCTGCCGGTGTTCACCGCCGCCATCGCCGCCGTGGTGCTGGGCGAGCAACTGACCAGCTATCACCTGATCGGTGGCGCGCTGATCCTGAGCGGCGTATTACTGGCCGAGCTGTGGCGGCCGCGGGAGAAACCCGTCACGGCCGCCAGCGCTCGCTGAATCAGGCGTTGTCACGCAACTCGGCCATCAGCGTCGCCACCAGCTGCGCCGCCGGCATCTCCCGTGACAACGGCGCGCCCTGCCCGGCCCATTGCACGGCGAAGTCGGTATTGCCCTTGGCGTTCGCTGCAGCCGTCAGCGCCTTGGCCGCGTCATAGGTGATGGGGTAGTCAGGCAGCGCCGGCGCATCGGCGCTGCCCAGGTCAGTGAACAGCCGATTCACCATCCCGCGAGCGGCGCGGCCGGAAATCGCCGCCGTCACCTCGGTGCGTTCTCCTCGCTCGCCACGCAGCGCTGCCTTGAATGCGGCGTTGGCCGAAGACTCGTCGGCAGCTATGAACGCGGTGCCCATCTGCACGGCCTGGGCGCCCAGTTCGAACACCGCGCGCATGCCCTGCCCATCCATGATTCCACCTGCCGCGATCACCGGCAGGCCTGTGCCTTTCACCAGCGTGCGGACCAGCGCGAAGGTGCCGATGCGCGCGTCCTTCTCCGGCTCGAACACGCCCCGGTGGCCACCGGCCTCATAGCCCTGAGCGACGATCGCATCGATGCCCGCTGCCTCGATGGCGCGGCCCTCTTCCAGGCAGGTGGCAGTCGCCAACAGGCGGATGCCGGCGGCCTTCAGGCGATCGATCCAGCTCTGCGGCGGCAGGCCGAAGTGGAAGCTGACCACGGCCGGGCGCGCCTCGATGAGGAACTCCAGCATGTCCGGATCGGCCAGGAAGCTACGATAGATCTCGGTGATCTGCTGCGGCGGCTGCGCATCGAACTCGGCGAACAGCGGGCGCAGGTGCTCCAGCCAGGCCGCCTCGCGCGCCGGATCGGCCACCGCCGGGCGGTGGCAGAACAGGTTGAGGTTGAGCGGCTTGTCGGTCAGCGCGCGGGTCTGCTCCAACAGGGCGCGGGCCTGCGTCGCGTTGCTGGCGCCCAGGCCGATGGAACCCAGGCCGCCGGCATTGGAAACCGCCGCGGCCAGCGCCGGGGTGGACACGCCAACCATGGGTGCCTGGATGATGGGGAACTGGATGCCGAGCAGGTCGGTGATGCGCATGACGGGGTCCTCAACGTCAGGGTCGGCGAAGTCGCCGTTTGGCCTGTAATGGCTTGACTTAACATCTCATAAAGAGAATATTCGTCGCAACATATTCTCTATTGAAGATTAATCATGGATCTCTCCAGCCTGGAAATCTTCCGTTGCGTGGCCGAGGAACAGAGCGTCACCCGCGCCGCGGCCCGCCTGCAGCGCGTGCAATCGAACGTCACCACGCGCATCCGCCAGCTCGAGGAAGACCTTGGCGCGGCGCTGTTCCTGCGCGACGGCAAGCGCATGACGCTGACCGACCAGGGCCGCGACTTTCTCCGCTACGCCGAGCAATTGCTCGCCCTCGCCACCGAAGCCCGCCAGTCGCTGCACCCGAGCAGCGCCACCGGCAGCCTGCGCCTGGGCAGCATGGAGGCCGCCGCCGCCAGCCGGCTACCGGAAATCCTGGCGCGCTTTCACCGGGCCTATCCCGACGTGGAACTGCACATCACCACCGGCCACAGCCAGAAGCTGATCAATGAAGTGCTGAACCGCCTGCTCGACTGCGCGCTGATCTCCCATCCGGACATCCTCCACGCCGAACCCGGCTTCGAATCGCTGCTGGAGCGCGGCCTGTGCGCCGAACCGGTGTTCCGCGAGGAGTTGCTGCTGGTGCTGCCTGGCGACCATCCACCGGTAACCCGGCCCGAGGATGTGCAGATCCGCACGCTGGTGGGCTTCGCCCGCGGTTGCACTTACCGGCAGTTGCTGGAGCGCTGGTTGAACGGAGCGTCGCTCGCCGTGCAGGAGGTCGGTTCGTACCATGGCATCCTCGCCTGCGTTAACGCCGGCTCCTGTTTTGGCGTGCTGCCTCGTTCAGTGCTGGAGCTGCATCGGGATATGCCGGCCCTGCAGGTGGTGCCGCTGCTGGAAGTGGACACCTTGCTGATCTGGCGCGAAGGCTACGCCACCGGCGCCTTCCAGCGCTGGCGGGAAGCCCTCGAGGCACGCCCGTGAGCCGCACCCGCCGCCTGCCCGCGGCGCTGTCGGCAGCACTGATCCTTGCCGTGGGCATGGGCTTTGGCCGGTTTGCCTTTACCGGGCTCTACCCGCTGATGGTGCGCGACGGCGTGCTCAGCGTCACCGGCGGCTCGCTGGCGGCCTCGGCCAATTACGCCGGCTACCTGCTGGGTGCGCTGCTGCTGGCGCGCAGCCACGAACGACATGCTGCACGCATCTGCCTGATCGCCCTGGTCGGCACCTTGGCCGCCCTCGCCGCCATGGCCATTCCGGCACCCGTCTGGTTTGCCGTCGGCGTGCGCCTGCTGGCGGGCGTGCTCACGGCCATGGTGCTGGTCAGCGCGGCGCAATGGTTGTTGCAGAGCATGGGCGAAAGCCATGGCGCTCCGATGATGTTCGCCGGCGTGGGCGTCGGCATCCTGGTCTCGGCGGAACTGATTGCCGCCGGCAACGCCTTCGGCCTGGGCAGCGCCGCGATCTGGTGCGTGTTGGCGCTGGCCGGGCTGGTGCTGTCGCTGCTGGCCACCCCCGCGCTGGGCCGCGCAGCACCGACTTCGCCGCAGCAGACAACGAACGGTACGGGGCCGATGCCCGAGCTGTCCGCGTTGATCATCCTGCTGGTCTACGGCCTGGCCGGCTTCGGCTACATCATCACCGCCACTTACCTGCCATTGCTGATGAAGAGCGGCCTGGGCGCCATCGACCCGCTGCAGGTCTGGGCCGCCTTCGGCCTGGGTGCGGCACCGTCGTGTTTCCTCTGGCATCGGCTGCACCTGAGGCTCGGCGGCCGTCGCGCATTGGCGTTGAACCTGCTGGTGCAGGCCATCGGCGTGATGCTGCCGGCACTGGGCGAGTCCGCTTTCCTTTATCTGGGCAGCGCGGTGCTGGTGGGTGGCAGCTTCATGGGCACCGTGACCATCGCCATGCCGGCGGCCCGCGCGGTGGCCGCGCAGGTGCGCTTCAACATGCTGGCGGCGATGACGGCGCTGTATGGCGTCGGGCAGATCGCCGGGCCACTGGCCGCCAGCGCCCTGCGCGGGTTGACCGGCAGCTTCATTCCGGCCCTGGGCGCCGCCGCCAGCGCCCTGCTGATCGGCGCGCTGTGCTGCCTGCCACTACGCCGGACTGCCCTTTGCAGGAGCGAGCTTGCTCGCGAACAACCTCAACACCACCGCTGCCTGTAAATCTGTTCGCGAGCAAGGACTGGGCGTCCCCCTAGGTCCGGCAGGCAAGGCACCCGCTCAGGCCGGCGGCGGCTGGCGGAAGGACACGCCCAGGCGGTTCCACACGTTGATGGCGCCGATGGCCACGGTGAGGTCAACCAGTTCGCGCTCGCTGAACTGCTCGCGGGCGAGCTGGAAGACCTCCAGTGGCACCTTCGATTCGGACAGCAGCGTCACCGACTCGCTCCAGGCCAGCGCCGCGCGCTCACGCTCGGTGAAGAACGGCGATTCACGCCACACACTGACGGCGAACAGGCGCCGTTCGGTCTCGCCATTGCGGCGCGCTTCCATGGCGTGCATGTCGGCACAAAAGGCGCAGTTGTTCACCTGCGACACGCGCAGGCGCACCAGTTCCAGCAGTGGCTTCTCCACCGACAGCTCGAAGATGGCGGCTTCCAGCGCCAGCACTGCCTTCAGCGCTTCCGGCGAGGCAGTGTAGTAATCCAGACGCGGCTCCATGACAGGAACTCCAGACAATGACCCGGCCATTGTGCGCCGGCGCCTCGCCCTGAGAGGTGGCCAATCCACCGAAATTGCACCGCGCAACTTCACCACGGCCAATGCCGGCGCTACGCTTGCGCGACCGCCCTGCCCCGGAGTTCGCCCTTGGAGCTGCACCTGATCATCCACGGCCAGAAAGATCTCGCCGGGCAACTCTATCGCCAGCTGCGCGAAGCCATCGACTCCGGCCGCCTCGCCGCCGGCACCCGCCTGCCGCCCAGCCGCTTGCTGGCCGAGCAGTTGGGTATCTCGCGCAAGACCATCTCCGACACCTACGCCCAGCTCACCTATGAAGGCGTGCTGGTGGGCAAGATCGGCAGCGGCACCTTCGTCAACACGCACCTGCCGCGGCATGACCGGCGCCAGGATGGCGTGCGCTTCGCCAGCCAGGAAAACATCGAGCGCTGGTGCAACCTCGACACTCGCCTGCGTCACCCCGGCGCCGCCGGCACGGCGAAGGCCGACTTCATCGGCGGCGCCACCACCCAGTTGCAGTTCCCCCAGGAAGAATGGCGGCGCTGCGTGAACCATGCGCTGCGCCAGATGGCCGGCATGCGCGGGCACTACAGCGCCCCCGAAGGCATCGCGCCGTTGCGCGATGGCATTGCCCGGCACATCTCCTATGCACGCGGGGTGAACTGCCAGCTGGACGACGTGATGGTCTGCAATGGCGCGCAGCAGGCGCTGGACCTGCTTGCCCGCATCATGCTGCGGCCGGGTGACAGAGTCGCGATGGAAGACCCCGGCTATACCCCGGCGCGGCTGATCTTCCAGACCCTGGGTGCCGACGTGGCCAGCGTGCCGGTGGACGCCGAGGGCATCTGCGTTGACCTGATTCCCGAAGGCACGCGGATGATCTACACCACCCCGTCGCACCAGTTCCCGCTGGGCATGCCGATGAGCCCGGCGCGCCGCGAGGCGCTGCTGGCGCGGGCGCTGGAGCTGGGTGCGCTGGTGATCGAGGACGACTACGACAGCGAGTTCCGCTACGAAGGCCGGCCCACCGATGCGCTGCAGAGCCTCGACCGGCACGGCGTGGTGGCCTACATCGGAACGTTCTCCAAGGTGCTGCTGCCGGAGCTGCGCCTGGGCTATCTGATCCCGCCGCCCAGCCTGTTCCCCGCGCTGGTGCGCGCCCGGCAGATCAGCGACTGGCACAGCTCGACCCTGCCGCAATGGGCGCTTTCCAAGTTCATCGCCGAAGGCTATTTGCTCAAGCACATCCGCCGTTGCCACGGTATCTACGCCGGGCGCCGCGAACGGATACTCGCGCGGCTGACCGGCGACCTGGCACCCTGGCTGGAGGTGGTGCCCTCGGTGGCCGGCTTTCACCTCACCGCGCTGCTGCGCCAGCCGACCAACGTGGCGCTGCTCACCGAGCTGGCGCGCAAGGTCGAAGTCGGCCTCTACGGCCTGGCGCCCTTCCACCACCAGGTGCCGGTGCGCGACGGCCTGCTGCTGGGCTTCGGCGCCATCGACACGCTGGATATCGACCCGGCGCTGGACAAGGTGCGCGACCTGCTGCAGCAGTTGGGCTGACGCCAAAACCCAATTCCCAGGGAGCATAGGAGCAACTGTCTTTTCCTGGGGAGTCCGTACCAATGCATCCCCCTCACCCCAGCCCTCCCCCTCAGGGAGAGGGGGCCGCCCGAGCCAGCTGACGCTGAGGTTTCATCCTGCACCGAACGGTCCCCTCTCCCTTTGGGAGAGGGTTAGGGTGAGGGCCGACCCAAGCGCAGAAGCATCTCGTAGGAGCGGACTCTGTCCGCGATCGATTTCCGACCATTCCAGGCCCGCCGGTAGCACATCGCGAACGAAGTCCGCTCCTACGCTCCCGATAGCATCGCAGCGCGCAGCGGAAGGATTGGTCCAACGGTTTTCCCGGGAATTGGCAGTTCATGCGCAGACGGCGCGGCCGTAACCTTCCAGCATCGGTTTTGAAAGCCGGTTCCGGCCTTTACCGGATGCCGGCGCCAGCGCCCAATGGCCATCCATTGCAGAAGGAGCCCCGCCATGTCCCCGTCCGCCATTGCCATCGTCCGCGTCCAGGCATTCCCCGGCCAGGCCAGTGCGCTGGGTTCCTACCTGGGCGAGCTGCTCGAACAGGTGCGCCGCCAACCGGGCTGTCAGTCCGGCGAGCTGCAGGCGCTGGCCGCCGACCGCTGGCAGGTATCGACCTGCTGGGCCAGCCAGGCCGAGCTGGAGGCACACCTGTCCGGCCCGAAGGCTCAACAGTGGCTGGGCCAGCTCGGCAGTGGTGAACTGGCGCTGGGGCTGGAGTTCGAGAGCCACAGCGCCGAGTGATTCAGAACGGCGAGCGCACCACACCGCCGTCCACCCGCAATGCCGCGCCATTGGTGGCCGACGAGGCCTCGGAGCAGACGTAGACCACCAGGTTGGCCACCTCTTCCGGGCGCGCGAAGCGCTGCAGCAGGGAGCTGGGCCGCGCACTGCGGAAGAACTCGGCCTCGAACTCCGCGAACGGCTGGCCGCCGGAGAGTTTCTCGACGAATTCGTTGACGCCCTCCGAGGCGGTCGGCCCCGGCAGCACCGCGTTCACTGTCACGCCGGTGCCCGCGCAGGTCTCCGCCAGCCCGCGGGACAGGCTGAGCTGGGCCGTCTTGGTGACGCCGTAGTGGATCATCTCCACCGGGATCACCATGCCACTCTCGCTGCTGATGAATACCACCCGGCCCCAGTTCTTCTGCTTCATGCCCGGCAGGTAGGCGCGGGACAAACGGACACCGGAGAGCAGGTTGACGTCGAGGAAGCGCACCCAGTCCTCGTCCGGGATGTCCTCGAAGGGCTTGGGGTCGAAGATGCCGAGGTTGTTCACCAGTACATCCACCGCCGGATAGCGCTTCACCAGCGCGGCAACCTGCTGCGGATCGGAAAGATCGCCGGCGAATCCTTCCACCTTGGCGTCCGCCTGAGTGGAGCGGATGCGCCCCAGCGCCTCGTCCACGGAAGCCTGGCTGCGGCCATTGACGATCACCCTCGCCCCTTCGCGGGCCAGGCCCTGGGCAATGGCGAAACCGATGCCCTTGGTCGAACCGCTGACCAAGGCGAGCTTGTCGGACAAATGCAGGTTCATGGGGTGTCTCCGGGGCGGAAGTATGGGGCGGGCGCGACATCGCAACCTGGGCCCGTGGACGGATCAGGATAGATGAAGGTCCGCAAGGCGCAGGCCTCAGTGGTCGGAAGGCGTTTCAGGCTTCGCCGGCGCTGCGTGCCAATGCTCCCTGGGGACCCATTTCGCCTCCTGCGGATCGCCCAGGTAATGCGGCGACATGATCTGCACGCCGTACTCGTTGAACACGTCCTGGATATTCGCGTGCAGTACGCTCAGCAGCAGTGCGCGCGGTCGCGGCTCGCTGGGGATGGCCTGGGCGACCAGGCGGTATTCGGGGTAGAAGTCCGACAGCGCGGTCTGGAATACCTGCGGCGCCGGGGTTTGCAGGATCCCGTCGGTGCGCCGCGCCGCTTCGATCAGCATCGCCTCCACCTGCCGCCACGGGGTGTCATAGCCAATGGTGACCACGGTATCCACCACGTAGCCTTGGCCCTGGACGATGCGCGAATAGTTGCGTGTCACGGAGCCGGTGATCATCGAATTGGGCAGCGTCAGCACCTCGCCCAGGCCGGTGCGGATGGTGGTGTTGAACACTCCGACCTCGGTCACCGTGCCCTCGTTGTCGCCAATGCGGACGAACTCGCCCACCCGCAGCGTGCGCGAATAGGTGAGGATCAGTCCCGAGGCAGCCTGGCCTATCACACTGGACGCACCGAGGGAGATCATCAGGCCGACCAGCACCGACAGGCCCTTGAAAGCCTCGGTGCCGGAGCCGGGCAGGTATGGGTAGGCCATGACAATGGCGAACAGCCAGATCGCCAGGGAGGTCAGCCGCGTGGTCGGCTGCAGGGTTTCCTCGGTCAGCCAGCGCAGGTTGCCCGGCCGTGCCATGCGTTGCAGCACATGACGGGAGAAGCCGCTGATGGCGCGGGCGATGATCAGGATGCACAAGGCGACTGCCAACCCCGGCAGCGCATCCAGCATGCCGTTGATCAGGTACCGCGCGAGGTTGACCAGATGCACATTGAGGCTCTCGCCCCAGGGCCGGGTATAGGGGAAGCGCGACAGCACGAAGCTCAGCCACTGGTAGCTGAAGAGGAACACCAGCAGCCAGTAGACCAGCCAGATCAACCGGCCCACCAGGTAATAGAGGTAGCGGCTGCCCAGCAGGGGTGTCTGGCCGACCTTGAGACGGCCGCTGTGCCGGCTCATCACGTCCGGCAGGCGGTCCAGCAGTTTGCCCCGCACATAACCGACGCCGCGCAGCAGTAACAGGTAGGCCAAGGTGGCCACCGCCGCCAGTCCCAGCGCGCTGAGCAGATAGCGCACGCTGCCCGCTTCGCGATTCTCGGCCACCGCGAGGCGCAGGTTGCCGGCGGCCGCCTCGGCGGCGGCACGCACCGAACTGCCCGGCGGGTCGACATCCTCGGGCGAAACGATAAAGGCGCGGCTATAGCCGAGCAGGACCATGTAGCTGTCCTGGATCGGGTCGAGATTCACCTTCAGCTCATCGCCACCCTGCAGGGCTTCCTCGATGGTCGCCTTGGCGCGGTGCGCGCGCACCTGCGGTGACTCGCCGAGCAGCGTGGCGCGGAACACCAGGATGCGGCGATTCTCGACTTTCAGCTCCGCCGCGGCATCGTCGGCAGCGCGGACTGCCGTGGCCGGCATTTCGGCGGCGACGCTGGTCTGCCCCCACACCCCTGCCAGCCATACCAACAGCAGACATCTGCCCAGCATTTTCCCCATCCCCAACCCCCGGCGCTCCGGCGCCCTGCTCCGGTCTCTCATGGACCGCTCGCTCAAGCGTAGCCAAAGTCGGAATAGGCGTCTGACGGGCGGCGAAATGCCGCTATGTAGGATCCATTCGTCTGGAAGCCGCGTACAGCGTAGGAGCCAGCGATGGGCTGTAAGACTCCTGTTACTTACCTGTCGCTTATGTCGCTGTTCTGCTTGCGATAATTCGGAATGGTACTAGCGTCAATTGCGTAAGCAGATATGCGTAGGACTGCTTTTTCTCTCGATATTGATCAGCCGGAATTAGGGAAATGCAGGCCAAGTATCGTTCGAAGCTTTTCCAGCCCGCCGCCCACGCGCTCGCGCTGGAGCAACGCATTCTTTTCGATGGTGCCGCTGCCGCCGCCGTCGACCAGCAGCACCACGACTCCAGTACGGGAGCCGAGGCCAAGGACACGGCCAAGCCGGCCACGGCTGTCGAGGCTCGGGCCCAGGCGGCGGCGCCCGCGCAGGCCGCGCCGCGCAACCTGGTGGTCATCGATGCTCGCCTGGAGAACCGTGACCAGCTGGCCGCCAACCTGCCGGTGGGCACCACCGCCCTGGTAGTGGATGCCGGCCAGGACGCCATCGCGGCAATCAGCAGCGCGCTGACGCAACTGGGCAAGGTCGACTCGATCCAGATCTTCTCCCACGGCGCCACCGGCCAGTTCACCCTCGGCAACCAGACCTTCACCCGCCAGAGCGTCGATCAGCTCGGCGATCGCCTCAGCGCCTGGCGCGGCGAACTCAATGCAGGGGCGGATATCCAGTTGTACGGCTGTGACGTCGGTTCGGGCAGCGCCGGTCAGGCGCTGGTCAACGAACTGGCGCGCTGGACCGGCGCGGATGTCGGCGCCTCCAGCAATGCCACCGGCGCTACCCGCGCCGGCGGCGACTGGAACCTGGAAGTGCGCGCAGGCGATGTCGACAAGACCATCGCCCTGAGCGCCAGCACCCTGACGGACTTCCAGGGCCTGCTGGCCAATGCCAGCCCCACCGTAGCCATGGGCAGTGGCGGCGCGGCGGTGCGCCTGGGCGATACCTTCACCTTCGACGTCATCTTCAGCAACCCCTCCACGCAGGTGGGCTACGCCCCCTACATCGACCTGTTCATGCCGGCCACCGGCCGCGACGGCAACGACGGCGCCACCTTCGTTTCCGCCAGCTACCTGGGCCAGTCCGTGAAGAGTTTCGTCGTCACCTTCGACGGCAGCGGCAACGCCACCCATCCACTGGCCAAGGACGCCAATGGCAACGCCCTGGTGATCAACGCCGCCAGCGTCGGCATGAAGCCGGGCGACCAGATGGTGGTGCTGCAGTTACCCTACGCCAGCGTCACCGTCGGCCAGCCGGCCATCGACATCCAGGTCACCGCGCAGTTGAGCAACCTGGCCGATACCAGCTATTCCGACGGCGCGCCGAACCTCACCATCAACGCCCGCGGCGGCTTCGAATACGGCAACGACTCGCTGAACAACCCCGCGCAGGATCCGACCCTGGTGGAAGCCGCGCTGCACAGCTTCGTGGTCACCCCGACCCTGCTGTCGGTCACCCAGACGGTGGATATGCCCGAGGGCGAAACCGTCACCGGCCCGAACTTCACCCGCACCGAAACGGTCACCGTGACCCCGGCCCCCGGCCAGACCCTGACCAACGTGACGGTCACCCAGACGGTACCCGACCAGGTGCATGTCAGCTCCATCACCCCCGGCGCTGGCGGCACCCTGTCCTCGATCACCCTGCATGACGGCACCGTGCTGACCGACCCGGCGCTGATCGCCGCGGCCCTGAACAATCCCAATGCCTTCGTCGCCAGCTACACCATCCATTACGACACCCTGAGCGCCGCCAGCACCACCTCGGTCGGCTTCTACGTCCCGGAGATCGACGCCGCCGGGCGGCCGGTGCTCGATCCAACAACCGGCAATCCGCGCACCATCACCTTCGGCACCGCGACCGTGAGCGGCGACTGGAATCCGCTGGACCCGCGCGACCGCCCGATCGACCCGGACGGCTACCCCTTTACCGTGACCGGCAACGGCGCGGGTGTCGCCTTCGTCGCCAAGTCCATCACCCTGCTCAAGACGGTGAACCTGCAGACCGATGTCGGCACCCCCGGCATCACCCCCGGCGATACTTTGCGCTACACCATGGATGTGGCCATTTCCGACTTCTACGCCTTCGGCAAGAACATCCTCGGCCAAGGCCGCTTCACCATCACCGACCAACTCAGCGACGGCCAGACCTTCTCCGCCGCGAACGCGCCAAGCATCGTCATCCAGCAACACGGTGGATCGCAGGTGATCCCGGTGATCTACACCGCCACGGTGAACGCCGATGGCAGTACCACGCTGGTCTTCGATATCGGTGCCTCCATTGCCGCCGCCGTGCAGGGGCCGGGGCTCTACGCGCTGTTCGGCGATCTCTGGGACGACGACATCCAGGAAGGCGCCACGCGGTTGTCCGTCGTCTATGACGCGATCATCGACACCACCTACACCTCCGACCACCCGCCCCACGACCAGCTCAACGAGGGCGACAGCGTCAGCAACAATGCGCTGGTGGATGCCACCGTGCTACGCGACGCGCTGAACACCGGCGGCGAGCAGACCGACGGCTCCAGCACCACCAGCACCATCAAGACCTCCAACATCGATATCCAGCTCACCCAGGTCAACGGCGGCGCACCGCCGGGCAACGGTGAGCTGCGCCCTGGCGACGTGGTGACCTTCACCATCACCTATGACCTGCTGGTGGCCGATTACGAGAACTTCACCCTGACCGCCTACCTGCCGCTGCCGCTGCTCGCCTCGCAGGTCACCGACTGGACCCAGGGCACCGGCGTGGGCCAATGGACCTTCGGCGCCGGCAACACCATCGGCGATGTACCGGACAGCGTGCGTACCGGCGCCGGCAATTCGATCATATTCAACTTCGGCAACTACGCTTCCGGCGGCCTGAATGGCGGCCGGGTGCAGGTGCAGTTCACCATGGTCGTGGGCGACCAGCCCTTCGCCGACCAGCGCGAACTGGACGTCCTGGCGCAATCCAGCCAGACCACCACCATCGACAAGACAGTGCTGATTTCCTCGGATGTGGCGGTCATCGAGTCGGTGGCCGAACCGGTGCTGGATATCAAGCACGGCGTGGTTTCCAGCACCAATGGCACGGTCACCGGCACCACCGGCACCTGGGCCCAGCCGGGTACCACGGGAGTACCCTTCAGTGGCAGCGTCACCAGCCTCGCGGCGGTGGACGGCAACGTCAGCGGCATCGACGGCGCCGACACCCTGCGCCTGGCCACCGCGATCAAGAATACCGGCGGCGGCGGCGCTTTCGACGTCGCCACCAGCATCACGCTGCCCGGCGGGCTGGCCTTCGTCGGCGGCAGTCTCGCGACGGCCAACCTGCAGATCCATCGCGGCGACGGCACCCTGCTGGTGCTGGGCGTCGACTACAGCGTCAGTGGCAACAGCATCACCTTCCTCGACGCCAATAACCAGGCCACCCTGCTCGCCGGCCGCACCGGCACCGCCAACGATGTCTCCGGCGCCAACGTCGTGGTGATCACCTACGACGTTACCGTGGACAACGCCATCCTCGCCTCGCGTACGCTGCAGACCAGCGCCGCGCTGACCAACTATGCCAGCGTGAACGGCGGCCAGGACTTCACCCCGGTGGACATCGTCGAGGTCGCCAACCAGCAGGTGGCGGCGCCGACCATCACCAAGACCTACCAGAACGACGGCCCCCCCAACGACGCCTCAAGCGCCGGCCACACCACCGGCAGCAACCTGGTGATCGGCGAGAAG
Organism: Pseudomonas sp. AU12215; assembly: GCF_001675465.2. Lineage (NCBI taxonomy): Bacteria > Pseudomonadati > Pseudomonadota > Gammaproteobacteria > Pseudomonadales > Pseudomonadaceae > Pseudomonas > Pseudomonas sp. AU12215. The sequence goes on along the minus strand of NZ_MACM02000026.1, from coordinate 20,180 downwards.
ATGACCTACGACATCGTCGTCACGCTGCCCGAAGGCGGCACCGCCAACCTGCGTCTTTCCGACCTGATCCCGCCCGGCCTGCGCCTGGATACCACGGCTTTCAACGGAGCCGGCTACCAGATCATCGTCAATAGGACCTCCAGTAATGGAGAACCGGTCAGCCTCGCGCTCACGCAAGATTTCAACGGTAACGTCACTGTCAGTACATCATCCCCACCCCTCGACGGTAGCGATGGTGCCGACTTGCAACTGCTGTTCAGTGCAGCGGGCTCCACCGCGGACAACAACGTCGCCAACAACGCCTTTGTCATCCGCCTGGTGCTGGTGGCGAGCAACGTGCAGGGCAACCAGCAGGGCGTGACCCTGAACAACGGTGCACAGATCACCTACAGCGACCCCGATGGCGATACGCCCAACGGCGCCACGGCGGTGGATCGCACAGTCACCAGCGCGCAGCAGCCCTCGGTGAGCATCGTCGAGCCGACCCTCACGGTGACGCAGAAGGTCAACTCCACCCCCACCTTCGGCGGTTTCGACGAAGGCGACACGGTCACCTTCGACATCACCATCGAAAACACGTCCGGGATCAATGCCTTCGACCTCAGCCTGCTGAACATCCTGCCCACGCAGATGGACAACATAGTGATCACCGGCATCGTCTACAGCGGCGGCGCCACAAACAATACCGGCGTGGACTTCATCATCCAGAACGGCCAGCTGGTTACCGCCAATGGCGCGAACATCGACATCGCCAACGGCGGCAAGATCGTCATCTCCCTGTCAGGCGTGGTGAACGCCACGGCAGCCGGCCAGGCGGTCATTTCAAACAACGTCGTGGTGCGCTGGACCAGCCTGGACGGCCTGAGCAACACCACCGACACCGGCGCCGGCGAACGCGGCGGCGACGATGGACTGCTCAATTCCGGGGTGCTCAACGACTACCGGCAGATCAACACGCTGTTCATTCCCGTCACCAACGGCATCCAGGTCTCCCGCGTCGGCGGCCTCGATGCCACGCCACCGGCCACCAATTCCTCCGGTGCCACTGACACCGCCGGCCTGGAGGAAACCGTGGTGGTCGGCGAGATCATCCGGTACCGCGTGGCAGTCGTGGTACCCACCGGCGACAACCCCAACTACCAGATCCGCATCGAACTGGCTCCCGGACTGGAATTCATTCCCGCCGATCTCAACAATATCCTGATCGCCCTGGGCTCCAGCGCCATCGGCGGGCTTAGCACCGACGCCACCGACCTGATCAGCGGCGGCACCCTGGGCATGGTCGGCAACCAGAACAGCGACGTGTCACTACCGATCCACCCTGACCTGTCCGGCGACAAGCCCACCGGCATATTCAACATCAACAGCGGGCGCCTGCAGATTTCCCCTGATGGCCGGACCATCACCTTCAACCTGGGCAACCTGACCAACACCGAGGTGAACGATGGCGATATCGAAGGCGTGATCCTGGAATTCAACGTCCGGGTCGCCAACATCGCCAGCAACCAGTCCGGAGCCCAGTTGGGCATGAATGTGTTCGAACACGTCGGCGCCGGTGCCGGGGTCGATCGCGGCCACAGCGCCACGATCTTCGAGCATGTGGTGGAGCCGAGCTTCACCGGCATGGATAAATCGGTCATCGACATCGCCGCCGGCAGTGTGGCGGGCACGACCAACGCCACCGTCTCCGTCAGTTTTACCCAGAACGGCGAAGTACCGGCCTACAACGTCGTGCTGCGCGACCAGTTCCCCAGCGGCAGCGACTACGCGATCCAGAGCATCGTCATCAACGGTACCAGCTACACCACCGGCAACCTGCCGGCGGGCGTCACCGCGAGCGTGGTGGGCGGCCAGGTGGTGCTCAACTTCGACCAGCTGAACGTCAACGACAAGGTGCAAGTGGTCTACAGCGTCACGCTGCCCAACACCATCGTTCCCGACGATGCCAACAGCTCCGCGGTGCTGACCTGGACCAGCCTGCCCACCAGCTTCGAGAACGCCGGCTGGGGCGGCTCGCGGCCACTGACCGCCGGCGGCGTCGATGGCGAACGCACCGGCCAGGACGGCGTCGGCGGGCTGAACAACTACATCCTCAGCGACGGCGCCGGCATGGGCGTGGTGCGGGGCACCCTGTGGGATGACACCCGGTCGGCCACCAACAGCGTGACGCCTGACGGCCCCGGCCTGGGCGGCATCGGCGTGACCCTGACCTGGGCCGGCGACGACGGCGTGTTCGGCAACGCCGACGACCGTACCTTCAGCACCACGACGGCCGCCGACGGCACCTACCAGTTCGCCATCCTGCCCTCGGGCAACTACCTGGTGGCCGTGGCGCAGAACTTCGCCCAGGCCAGCAACAACCGCTTCCACGTTCGCGTGGATACCGACACCGGAACGGCCACCGTCGGCCTGGGCAACATCAACCTCAACCTGAGCGAAGGCGCCATCGGCATCGCCAATGCCGGCTACGTGCATATCAACGAAGCGCCGATCAACACCGTCGCCGACCAGCATGGCCAGGAAGACACCGTACTGCACATCGTCGGCCTGGCCACCAGCGACGTGGACGTCAATGCCGGCAACGCCAACGGCGTCATGACCGTGACCCTCACCGTGATGCACGGGGTGCTCTGGCAGACAGGGACGGCACCGGGCCCCAACGACACGCCGCCCGCGGGCGCCGGTCGCAGCCTCGTGCTCACCGGCACCCTGCAGCAGATCAACGTGCTGCTCAGCCAGATCTACTACAAGGGCGACCAGGACTTCAACACCGGCCGAAACGTCGAAGTCCTGACCATGGCCACCAATGACCAGGGCAATTTCGGCGACGCGGACAACGATGGCATTCCCGGCGAAACAGTCGAAGACGCGCTGCTGGCCATCAACACGATGAACATCGTCATCGACCCGGTGAACGATGCGCCTGTGGCCCACCCCGACCTCGCCATCGCCATCGAAGCCGGCGGCCTGAACAATGCCGACCCGGGCGTCGACCCGACCGGCAACGTGCTGGACAACGACACCGACGTCGACATCGCCACCAACGGCGACGTGCTCAAGGTCACCCGCGTGGAGAACTCCATCGGCGGTTTCGCGACCGTGGCGGCCTCCGGCGTGACCCCCCTTGCCGGCCGCTACGGCACGCTGTACATCACGGCCACGGGTGGCTTCCAGTATGTGGTCGACAACACCAACGCCGCGGTACAGGCCCTGCGTAGCGCCGGCGACGTGCTGCGCGACTCCTTCGGCTACTTCATCACCGATAGTGGCGGCCTCGGCAGCTCGACGTCCCTGACCATCGACATCCACGGCGCCAACGATACCCCGATTGCGCATAACGACGCCGGCACTGCCGTTGAGTCCGGCGGCACCAACAACGGCAGCCCCGGTGCGGATGCCATCGGCAACGTGCTGCTCAACGACACCGACGTGGACTCCACGGTCTACGGCGAGACCAAGGCCGTCAGCCTGGTGCGCTACGACGGCATCGGCGGCGGGCGCATCTTCCCGGTTGCTCCCGGCGCGCCGGCGACGCTGCCGGTCCTCTATGGCAGCCTGACGATGAACGCCGATGGCTCCTACCGCTACGTCGTCGACAACAGCAATCCTGTGGTCAATGCCTTGTCGCCCGGGGAAACCCTCACCGAGGTGTTCACCTATCAGGTCACCGACAAGGGTGGCCTGAGCGCCATCGCCACGCTGACCATCACCATCCAGGGCGCCAACGATGCCCCGGTGGCCGTGGACGACCACAACACCGCCACCGCAGGCGCCAGCGACGGCAGCCCGGCGCCGGTCAACGCCAGTGGCAACGTGATCACCGGCGCTCCGGGCACCGGCGTGGACACCGACGTCGATAACGCGGACAAGCCCAATGCCGACAGGCTCCGGGTTGATGGTGTGCGCTCCGGCCTGGAAACTGCCGGCGGCACGCTGACCACCGTCGCCGGGACGATCAGCATCACCGGCACCGCCGCACGGCTGGCCAACGGCACGATCATCAGCGGCAACTTTGGCCAGCTCACCATCGGCGTCGATGGTACCTACCTCTTCGAGGTGAACAGCGCCGACCCGGCCATCCGCGCGCTCACCGCCAACCAGTCCCTCGACGTGGTGTTCACCTACCGCATCCACGACAGCGGCGGTCTGACCGACCTGGCGCAACTGGTAATCACCGTGACCGGGGTGAACGACCCACCCATCGTGCAACCGGTAGTGATCCACGCCACCGAGGCCGGCGGGCTGCTCAACAACGTTCCGGGCCTGGACCCAACTGGCAGCATTCGTGGCTCGTACACCGATCCGGATGGCGACGTCCTCACCATCACCGCGGTGGTCAGCCCCAGTGGCGCCAACGGTACCGTGGGAGCAGACCTGGCCGGCAATCACGGCACGCTGCTGCTCAATGCCGATGGCAGCTACCGCTTCCTGGTCAACAACCTCGACCCGGCGGTCCAGTCGTTGCGCACCTACAACGACACACTGACCGAGGTGTTCACCTACACCGTCAGCGATGGCCAGGGCAAATCCGTCACCCGAACCTTCACGGTGATCATCCACGGGCAGAACGACACTCCCATCGCCGCCGACGATACCGGCACCGCCATCGAAGCTGGCGGCACGCTCAATACCACCCTTGGCGCTCCCGCTACCGGCAACGTTCTGCCCAACGACCTGGACGTGGACGGTGCCGCCTACGGCGAAACCAAGGTGGTCGATGCCGCACGCACCGGCGCCGAAGCCGCCGGCGGTACGCTCATCGACCTTGCCGCCAGCGGCGGCGTGATTGCCGGCAGCTATGGCACCCTGGTGCTCAATGCCAACGGCACCTACACCTACACGGTGAACGACAGCCTCGCCGCGGTGCAGGCACTCAAACTCGGCGACAGCCTGGTGGAAACCTTCACCTACCGCATGCACGATACGGCGGGCGCCACGTCCATTGCCCAACTGACCATCACCATCGAAGGCCGCTACGACGCTCCGGTGGCCAACGACGACATCAACTACGCCGTGGCCAACCTCGACGGCAGCGGCGGGCGCAATCCTACCGGCAATGTCATCACGGGCTTGGGCGCACTGGGCGTCACGCTCGGCGCCGACACCGATGTCGATGCCGGCGACCACCTGGTGATCACCGGCATCGGAATCGGCGCCGAAAACCGCAATCCTCCGCTGACGCCGGTGCCCGCGGGCACCACCGGCGCCAATGGCCATACGATCCAGGGTCTGTTCGGCACCCTGGTGATCGGCGCAGACGGCAGTTACCAGTACTTCGTCGACAGCACCAATCCCACCATCGTCTCGCTCGGACCGCTGGCCTTCGCCATCGAGGCGTTCACCTATCAGGTGACCGATGACGGTGGCCTCAACGACCAGGCAACGCTGTTCATCATCATTCGCGGGCGCAACGACCCACCCGTGACCGAGCCGGACTTCGGAACTGCCGTGGAGGATGGCGGCCTGCACAACAACGTGCAGGGCAGCAACCCGTCCGGCAACGTCCTGGCCAACGACACCGACCCGGACACCATCACCAGCATTCCCCAGGACGTGATGCACGTGGTGGCGTTCTGGACCGGCGACCGCCCGCTGCCGGCCGACGCCAGCGCACCCGGACAGACACTGCGCGGCCAGTACGGCACGCTGACGCTGAACCAGGACGGCAGTTGGAGCTATGAGCTCGACAATACGCTGCCTGAGGTCGAAGCCCTGCGCGCCAGCGGCCAGACCCTGCAGGACAAGTTCACCTACCTCGGCGCGGACATCTGGGGCGGCGCCACGCCCGGCCTGCTGACCATCACCATCGACGGCCGCAACGACACGCCCATCGCCAGTGACGATACCGCCACCGCCGTCGAGGCTGGCGGCGTGAACAATGGCACCCCCGGCGTCGACCCGCGCGGCAACGTGCTGGATAACGACACCGATGTCGATGGCGTGCAGTACGGAGAGACCAAGACCGTGGTCCATTACACCGGCGAGAATGGCAACACCGTCAGCGCCGGCCAGGTGCTCCAGGGGCTCTACGGCAAACTGACGATCAACGCCGACGGCAGCTACCAGTACGTCGTGGACAACGCCAACCCGACGGTGCAAGCCCTGCGCACCGCCGGCGAAACCCTTCGCGAAGTGTTCACCTACCGCATGCGCGACACTGCCGGCGCAACTTCGGACGCCCGCCTGACTGTCACCATCCGGGGCGCCGACGACAACCCGGTAGCCCGCGACGACAGCAATGTTGCCAGCGACGAAACCCCGGCGCCGCAGGCCAGCGGCAACGTGCTGCCCAACGACAGCGACGTGGATGGCGGCGACCAGCTGACCGTCACCGGCATCCGTACCGGCGAGGAAACCGCCAGCGGCACAGCCGGTGTCATCGGCCAGCCCATTGCCGGTCGCTACGGCACGCTCGTATTGAATGCCGACGGCAGCTACACCTACACCATCGACCTGAGTAATCGCGAAGTCCTCGCCGCTGCGGGCCTGGGGCAGATCCTCAAGGACTATTTCACCTACACCATCAGCGACCTGGCCGGCCTTACCGACCAGGCGCAGCTGACCATCACCCTGAACATCGCCACGCCCTACATCCCGCCGGGTCCGCACTTCGACCGCTTCGGCGACGACGGCTACCCGCGTGATCGGATACCCGACGTCGACCCGGCGATCTTCGTGCAGCCGGTGGTCGAGCGCATCGACGAGCGCCTGTCGCTCTCCGGCTGGGGCGCCGACGGCAGCAACGTCGAGTTCTTCGCCACGCCGGAGATCGAAAGCCCGTCGCTGGGTGCGCAACTGGGCCAGGTGAAGGGCCAGTTCGTCGCCCGCGCCGTCGCCGAAAGCCGCCGTGCGGCAGCCCTGGACAACAACTGGGTCGACGGCCGCCACGGCGTCATCAGCCTGAGCGCCGACGGCCTGCTGCCCGATCCCTCGCTGTGGGCGCCCTTCCCCGCCGACATGGTGGGCAAGGCGGAAAAACCCGCGCAGACCGCACCGGGCTTCCGTGCCCAGCTGCGTGAGGCCGCCCAGCGCCGGAGCGGTGGCCAATGAGGAACATGCGACCCATTCAGATCGATCAAGGACAGAACATGCCCGCCTATGCACTGAAATGCCTGAGCGCCACCATCACCGTGAGTATTCTGCTCAGCGCCTGTTCGGCGTTCGAGCCCAAGCCTTACACCGAGGAGGAAATGCGCCAGCGGGTGATCGAGGACCAGGCACGGATGTACAAGGAGCAGGAACCGGTCGGCGGGCCGATCACCTTCTACGAAGCCTCCGCGCGCGCGTTGAAGTACAACCTCGACTACCGCCTCAAGCTGCTGGAAAGCGCGCTGGCCTCCGACCTGCGCGACGTCACCAGCCACGAGATGCTGCCGCGGGTGGTCGCCTCCGCCGGCTATGCCGGGCGCAATAACGACTCGGGCGGCACCTCCATCGGCATCGAGGACCGCCAGGTCAGCTTGCGGCCCTCGACGTCCGAGGAGCGCTACCGCCAGCTCTACAGCCTCGGCCTGTCCTGGAGCCTGCTGGACTTCGGCGTCGCCTACTACCGCACCCAGCAGAAGAACGACCAGATGCTGATGGCCGAGGAACGCCGCGAGAAGGTCGCGCAGAACGTCCTGCAGGACGTGCGCAACGCCTACTGGCGCGCCCTGGGCGCCCAGCGCCTGCTGCCGGAAGTGGACGGCCTGCTGATGCGCACCCACCGCGCCCTGACCTCCGCCCGCGAGGCCGAAGGCAAGGGCCTGCTGCCGCGCCAGGACATCCTCGCCTACCAGCGCGCCCTGCTCGACTCGGTATACATGCTCACCGTGCGCCGCCAGGACCTGGAATTCGCCCGCGCCGAGCTGGCCGCGCTGATGTCGCTGCCGCCGAACACGAAAATGGTCCTGGCCGACGTCGGCGAACAGCCGCTGCCGCTGGTGACCAACAACATCGACCAGCTCGAACGCCTCTCCCTGGAGCGCCGCCCGGAAATCATGGAGGAGTGGTACCGCAAACGCGTCGACATGAACGACCTGAAGATCGCCAAGGCCCAGCTGTGGCCCAACGTGAGCTTCAACTACGGCTACGAGTACGACTCCAACAAGTACCTGTACAACAACGACTGGAACCAGACCGGCATCAACGTCTCGATGAACCTGCTGCGTCTGGCGCAGTACCCGGACATCAAGGCCGCCGAGGCGAGCCAGGAGAAGACCGACGACATGCGCCGCACCGCGCTGTCCATGGCCATCCTCACCCAGGTCCGGGTCGGCCTGCTGCGCTACCAGCTGGCGCGCCAGGAAGTGGAGTTCGCCGACGAGAGCCTGCGCGTCGACCAGAGCCTGCTCAGCTATGCGCAGTCCGCCCGTGGCGCCGCCCTGGGCAGCGAGCTGGAGCTGATCCGCGCCGAGGGTCGCTACCTGCTCTCGCGCTACCAGCGCGAGGCCGCCTACTCCGATGCCCAGGCCGCCTGGGGCCGCCTGTACAACTCGGTGGGCTTCGAGGTGATGCCCAAGGAGATCGAGAACCACGACGTGAAGACACTGGCCCGCGAGATCCAGCGCACCCTCGAACAGCAGACCAGCACCAACCTCCTCGCCAGCAGCACCCCGAGCAGTCAACAAGGAAGCGCCAATGCCGCACCTGCGCAGTAAACCGTCGTACCTGCTTCTCCCGTTGTGCCTGATGTTCCTGCAGCCGGCGCTGGCCGACGATGCCACCAGCGGCCTGCCGCCACTGCCCGACAGCCAGGATCCCGGCGCCATCCGCGTGCTGCTGGTCTCCGCCCTGGAAACCACCCTCTCAGCGCAGATGAACGGCACCCTTGGCGCGCTCAAGGCCAATCTGGGCGACAAGGTCGCCAAGGACACCGAGCTGGCCCAGCTCAACTGCGTCGAAGTCAACGCCCGCGCCAAGGTCGCCGCCGCCGAGCTGAACATGGCCCGCGCCAACCTCGCCGCCAAGCAGAACCTGCGCAAGCTCGAGGCGGTGGGCGACCTGGAGGTCGCCATGGCCAATACCGAGCTGCAGAAGGCCGACGGCGCTCTCACCCTGGCGCGGGCGCAGGCCGGTTACTGCCTGGTCGATGCGCCCTTCTCCGGGCGTATCGCCAAGGTCTACGTCAAGCCGTACCAGACGGTTTCCGCCGGCACGCCGCTGTTCGACCTGGTCAGCGATGGCGCGCTGAAAGTGCGCCTCAACGTGCCCTCCTCGATGCTGCCCAACCTGCGCCCGGACATGCCGCTGGAGGTGGACATCCACGAGACCGGCAAGCACTACCCGGCCAAGGTCAGCGTGATCAACGCACGCGTCGACGCCGTGGCGCAGACCGTGGAACTGGAGGCGAAGCTGGATGCCAGCTACCCGGAACTGATCGCTGGCATGAGCGGGGTCGCGCGCTTCCCCGAAAGCCATGAGTGAGCTGCTGCCGCCACCCCAGCTGCTGCTGAGCCTGGCCAATGTACGCGACAGGGCACTGGCGGCCGACTCCCTCGGCGGCCTGGCCTTCAGCATCGCCAACGACCTGTTCCCGTTGCTGCGCTTCCACCAGGCGCTGGTGTTCGCCTGCCACGACACGCGCAACGAACTGCTGGCGGTGTCCGGCCTGGCCAAGCCCACCGAGGATTCGCCCTACCTGGTCTGGCTGGAACGCGCCAGCCGCTGGGTTGCCACGCAATTGCCCGACGCCACGCCCGCCTGGCTGGCCCGTGACGCCACTGCGCCGCCGGCGGATATCGCCGAAGGCTGGGGCGAATGGTGGCCGGCCGGCCTCTGGTGCGTGCCGCTGCACGACCGTGCGGGCAAACGCCTGGGGCTGGTGCTGTTCCTCCTCGACGAAGCACCGGCGCGCAACCTGCAACCGCTGCTGCAAGGCATCTGGCAGACCTGGGCGCACGCCTGGGCCTCCTTCGGTCCGCGCAGCAAACTGCGCTACTGGCGGCCCAGCAAACGCCAGGTGCTGGTCGCCGTCATCGCGCTGGCCGCGCTGCTGCTGATCCCGGTGCGGCAGACGGCACTGGCACCGGCGGAGGTCGTCTCGCGCAACGCCCAGGTGATCAGCTCGCCGATCGACGGGGTCATCGTCAAGATGCTGGTTCGCCCCAACCAGAGCGTGGAGGTCGGCACTCCGCTCTTCGAGCTGGACGAAACCACCCTGCGCAGCCGCGCCGACGTGCTGAGCAAGGAAGTCGCGGTGGCCGATGCCGAGCTCATGGCCGCCAGCCAGCGGGCCTTCGACAATCCGCAGAGCAAGAGCGAACTCACGGTGCTCGACGGCCGCGCCCGCCAGCGCCGGGCCGAACTGGCCGCCGTGCAGGCGCAGCTCGCACGCACCCGCGTGCTCGCCCCGCGTGCCGGCGTGGCCGTGTACAGCGACCCCAACGACTGGCTGGGCAAACCGGTGGTCACCGGCGAGCGCATCCTGCAGATCGCCGACCCGAAGGCGCCGGGCATGCGCATCCAGCTGCCGGTCGCCGACGCCATAGCACTGGAGCCCGGGGCGAAGGTGGCGCTGTTCCTCACCGCCTACCCGCTCGACCCGCTGCATGGGGAAATCCTCGACACCAGCTACCAGGCCAAGCCCAGTGAAGAAGGCGTGGCCTCCTACCGCCTGCTGGCCAGCGTGCAGGACGCGCCGCCCCACGCCCGTCTTGGCCTGCACGGCACCGCCAAGCTCTATGGCGAACGTGTGGTGCTCGGTTACTACCTGCTGCGGCGGCCCCTGGCTTCGCTGCGTGCCTGGACAGGCTGGTAGCTTCGATGGAGATCGCCGCCGAAGACCTGCCCACCCCGCCCTTGCGTGACGACCTGCGCCTCGACGAAGCAGCCCCCGGCCCGGACGGCGAGCCGGTGTGGGTGATTCACGACAGCGTGCTCAACCGCTTCTACCGCATCGGCTGGCTGGAGTTCGAATGCCTGCTGCGCTGGGAGCAGACGCCCCGGCAGATCAGCGAGCAGATCGCCGAGCAGACCGCCCTCAAGCCCGAGGCCGAGCAGGTGCTGGGCTTTCGCCAGTTCCTCGAACAGCACCAGTTGCTCCGCCCCGGCGCCGAAGCCCTGGCGCGGCTCCAGGCTCGCAGCGAGGGCGGCTCCTGGATGAGCTGGAACTGGTGGCTACACCACTACCTGTTCTTCCGCATCCCGCTGATTCGCCCGCAGCGCTTCCTGCGCGCCATCGCCGGCAGCCTCGACTGGCTGTTCAATCGCTATGTGGCGATGCTGGTGCTGCTGCTCAGCCTCGCCGGCATCGTGCTGGTGACGCACCAGTGGGACACCTTCACCCATGACGTGGTGGAGTCCTTCTCCTTCGAGGGGCTGCTCAGCTTTGCCGCCGCCCTGGTGGTGGCCAAGACGCTCCACGAACTGGGCCACGCGCTGGTGGCGACGCGCCTGGGGTTGAAGGTGGCGCACATGGGCATCGCCTTCGTGGTGATGTGGCCGATGCTCTATACCGATACCGGCGAGAGCTGGAAGCTGCGCAGCAACCGCCAGCGCCTGGCGATCGCCAGCGCCGGGATCATCACCGAACTGGGGCTGGCCGGCCTCTCCACACTGGGCTGGGCGCTGGCCGATCCGGGCCCGTTGCGCAATGCGCTGCTGTACCTGGCGACCACCAGCTGGGCGCTGTCGCTGGCCCTGAACGCCAGCCCCTTCATGCGCTTCGACGGCTACTTCATCACCTCCGACCTGCTCGACTTCCCCAACCTGCACGAGCGCGCCGGCGCCCTGGCCCGCACGACACTGCGGCGCAACCTGCTGGGGCTGGACGAGCCCTGGCCGGAGCACTTCCCGACCGGTAAGCGCCGGGCGTTGGTGGCCTTCGCCTTTGGCACCTGGGTCTACCGCCTGCTGCTGTTCCTCGGCATCGCCGTGGCGGTCTATTACTTCTTCTTCAAACTGCTGGGGATCTTCCTGTTCGCCGTGGAAATCAGCTGGTTCATCGTTCAGCCCGTGTGGCGCGAACTCAAGGTCTGGTGGCAGCGCCGCGCGGAAGTGAAGCCGCGCCGCAAGCTGGTCTTTCTGGCCGTGCTCGGCGGCGTGCTGCTCCTGCTCGCCATTCCATGGCGCACCCAGGTGCACGCCATGGGGGTGGCCCGCGCGGCGCAGCAACTGCACGTCTATGCCCCCTTCCCGGCACTGCTGCGCGACCTGCGCCCTGGCGGCGCGGTCGGCCAGGGGGAAACGCTCGCGGTGATGGAAGAGCCCGACATCGCCGCCAAGGTGCGCGGCAGCGAAGCCGGCATCCGTGGCTACCAGGGCCGCCTGGCCGGCATGCTGGCCGACCCGTCCGGCCTCGCCGAGGAAGCCGTCACCCGCCAGCGCCTGGGTGTGGAGTACCAGCAGGCACGGGCCGCCCGCAATGAAATGGCGCGGCTGAACCTCCAGGCGCCCTTTGCCGGCCAGTGGCGGGACGTCAACCCGGACTGGAAACCCGGCCAGTGGATCAATACCCGCGAGCCCATCGGCGTACTGGTGGACCCGCGGCACTGGCTGGTGGATGCCTACGTCAAGCAGGACGAAGTGCAGCGCCTCACCGACGGCGGCCGCGTGCGCTTTTACCCCGAGGGCGTGCCCAGCCCCATCGAAGGCCAGGTGGTGCTGATCGGCACCACGCGCATCAGCCAGCTGGAGCAACCGATGCTCGCTTCGCGCTACGGCGGCCCGCTGAACGTCAACCCGCAGGGCGATACCCTGGTGCCCAACCCGGCGCTGTTCCATGTGCTGGTGAAGCTCGATGGCGCGCCGCCGGGCCTGCACGAGACCCGCGGGCACCTGCAGATCGAGGGCGCCAGGCGCAGCTGGCTGGGCGAAGGTTTCACCCGCCTGCTGGCAGTCGCCCTGCGCGAAAGCGGGTTCTAGCAGCCACCCTGCGGGAACGGGGCACCGCCGTGATCCGTCCGCAGGGACGAGCCCCGCTCCGGCGCCAGCGCGTCAATCCTTCGCCATCCCGAAGCAATGCCGCGCCTGCGGGAACTGCCGCTCGCGCACCTCGCGGGCAAAGCGTTGCGCCGCCGCCGAGATCAGCTCGTCCACCCGCACATACTGCTGCGCGAAGCGCGGAATCTGTTCGCCGGAAAGCCCCAGCATGTCCTCGCTCACCAGCACCTGCCCGGCGCAGGCAGGAGACGCGCCGATACCGATCACCGGGATCTCCAGCCGCTCGCAGACCTGTCGCGCCAAGGGTTCCAGCACGCCTTCGAGCACCACGCTGAACGCCCCGGCGGCTGCCACCGCTTCGGCATCGCGCAGCACCCGAGCCGTACCGGCTTCTTCCTTGCCCTGCACCTTGAAGCCGCCCAGGGCATTGACCTTCTGCGGCATCAGGCCGATATGCGCCATCACCGGAATGCCACGCTCGACCAGGAACGCAATGGTCTCGGCCATTTCCGCACCGCCCTCCAGCTTCACGGCCTGCGCGCCGCTTTCCGCAAGCACCCGCGCGGCGGCCAGGAAGGCCTGCTGCGGCGAGGCCTGGTAACTGGCGAAAGGCAGGTCCACCACCACGCAGGCGCGCTGGGAGCCACGGGCCACCGCGGCGCCATGGGCGATCATGGTGTCCAGGCTGACGGCCAGCGTGTCCGGCAGGCCGTAGAGCACCATGCCCAGCGAATCGCCCACCAGCAGTACGTCGACGTGCGGGTCGAGCAAACGCGCCATGGGTGCCGAGTAAGCCGTCAGCACGACCAGGCTGCCGGGCTCGCGGCGCTGGCGAATCTCCAGGGTGGACAGGCGTTGTTGCGGGCGATGGCTGCTCATGCGGTTTCCTCTTCACGGGCTGATATTGATCGGGGAAGACGCTACCATCGGCATCAAGTGGCCCACTTCCGTGAGAGAGACAAGCTATGCCGTCGACGGGACAGGTTCCTCTGGCGCTTCCCGGCTTCGCCGCCCTGCCCCGGCCGGTCTGGCTGCGCGCCTTCGACATGCCGGCCGGCCACAGCGTGGAGCCGCATACCCATCCCTGGGGCCAGCTGATGTACGCCGCCAGCGGAGTGCTGGAGGCCAGCACCGAGCAGCATGCCTGCCTCATCCCGCCCCGGCGCGCCATGTGGCTGCCAGCGGGGGTCACGCACAGCGTGCGGGCACGCACCGCCGTGGTGTTCCGCAGTTTCTACCTGGCCCCGGAGATCGCCGCCGGGCTGGGGCCGTGCCGCGTCGTGGAGATTTCGCCACTGCTGGACAACCTCATCCAGCGCGCCAGCGAATTCGCCAGCGACTACCCTGACGAAGGGCCGGAAGCCCGGCTGATGCAGGTGCTGGTGGATGAGCTGCACAATGCGCCGGACTCCGGCCTGGACCTGCCGCTGCCGCGCGATGCCCGCCTGCGGCGGGTCACCGATCACCTGCAGGAACACCCCGGCGAGCGGCTGGGCATCGAAGACTGGGCACAGCGCGTCGGCGCCTCGCGGCGCACCCTGGCGCGGCTGTTCCGCGACGAGACCGGGCTGTCGTTCCGCGAGTGGCGCGAGCGGGTACGGCTGCTCGCGGCGCTGCCGAGGCTGGAACGCGGCGAGTCGGTCACGCTGATCGCGGGCGAGCTGGGCTATGAATCCACCTCGGCCTTCATCGAACTGTTCCAACGCCAGCTCAGGACCTCGCCAGGAGCCCTGGCGCGGCAGATGCGTGCGGGAATCTGACACGAACCAACATGAGTAAATCTTATGTTCATCACGAGAACATTGAGTTTGTCTCATGAAGGCGCGCCACGGAGAATTTCCCCATCGTTGATTCAATGGAGAGATTCACATGGCGTTCGCACACAACCTCGGCTTCCCCCGCATCGGCCGCGACCGCGAGCTGAAGAAGGCGCAGGAAGCCTTCTGGAAAGGCGAACTGGACGAAGCCGGCCTGCGCGCCGTCGGCCGCGAACTTCGCGCCGCCCACTGGCAGGTGCAGAAGAACGCCGGCATCGAATTGCTGCCGGTGGGCGACTTCGCCTGGTACGACCAGGTCCTGGCCCACTCGCTGACCTTCGGCGTGATCCCCGAGCGTTTCCGCGACCGGGGCGATGCCAAACCGACGCTGCAGACCCTGTTCGCCATGGCGCGCGGCGCCGTGGCGACGAACTGCAGCACCGGCTGCTGTGGTGCCCACGCCCAGCCCCTTCTCGCACAAGAGCTAACCAAGTGGTTCGACACCAACTATCACTACCTCGTCCCGGAATTCAGCGCTGAACAGCAGTTCGCACTGAGCTGGGAGCAACTGTTCGAGGAAGTGGACGAAGCCCACGCCCTCGGCCACACGGTGAAACCTGTGGTGATCGGCCCGCTGACCTACCTCTGGCTGGGCAAGACCAAGGGCAGCGACTTCGACAAGCTCGACCTCGTCGAGCGCCTGCTGCCGCTCTACGGCCAGATCTTCCGCCGCCTCGCCGCGCAAGGCGTGGAGTGGGTGCAGATCGACGAGCCGATCCTCGCCCTCGACCTGCCGCAAGCCTGGAAGAACGCCTTCGAGCGCACCTACAACCTGCTGCAGAGCGAGCCGCTGAAGAAGCTGGTGGCCACCTACTTCGGCGGCCTGGACGACAACCTGGGACTGGCCGCCGGCTTGCCGGTGGATGGCCTGCACCTCGATCTGGTGCGCGCTCCCGAGCAGTTCCCGAGCATCCTCGACCGCCTGCCGGCCTACAAGATTCTCTCCCTCGGCGTGGTCAACGGCCGCAATGTCTGGCGCTGCGACCTGGAGAAAACCCTGGAAGTACTGCGCTACGCCCATGACCGTGTCGGCGAACGCCTGTGGGTCGCCCCCTCCTGCTCGCTGCTGCACAGCCCGGTGGACCTGGAGCGCGAGGACGAACTGGATACCGAGCTGAAGAGCTGGCTGGCGTTTGCCGTGCAGAAGTGCGCCGAAGTTGCCCTGCTCGCCCGCGCCGTCAATGAACCGCAGGCGCCGGATGTCCTTGCCGCCGTGGAGCAGAGCCGCGCCGTGCAAGCCAGCCGGGCCGCCTCGCCGCGCATCCACAAGCCGCAGGTGAAGGCCCGCCTGGCCGCCGTGAATGCCGCCGACAGCCAGCGCCAATCGCCCTTTGCCCAGCGCATCGTCAAGCAGCGCGCCGGCCTGGACCTGCCGGACTTCCCCACCACCACCATCGGCTCTTTCCCGCAGACGGCCTCCATTCGCCTCGCGCGGCAGGCGTTCAGGCAGGGCAAACTGAGCGCCGCCGACTACACCGAGGCGATGCACAGCGAAATCCGCCATGCCGTGGAAATCCAGGAACAACTGGGCCTTGACGTACTGGTACACGGCGAGGCCGAGCGCAACGACATGGTCGAGTACTTCGCCGAGCAACTCGACGGCTACCTCTTCACCCGCTTCGGCTGGGTGCAGAGCTACGGCTCACGCTGCGTGAAGCCGGCCGTGATCTTCGGCGACCTCAGCCGCCCGCAACCGATGACCGTGGAGTGGATCCGCTACGCCCAGAGCCTCACCGCGAAGGTCATGAAAGGCATGCTGACCGGCCCGGTGACCATGCTGATGTGGTCCTTCCCGCGCGAGGATATCTCGCGCGAGGAGCAGGCACGCCAGTTGGCCCTGGCGATCCGCGACGAAGTGGTCGACCTGGAGGCCGCCGGCATCCGCATCGTGCAGATCGACGAAGCCGCGTTCCGCGAAGGCCTGCCGCTGCGCCGCAACGACTGGGGCGGCTACCTGGCCTGGGCCACCGAAGCCTTCCGCCTGTGCGCCTCCGGCGTGCGCGACGAAACGCAGATCCACACCCACATGTGCTACAGCGAGTTCAACGACGTGATCGAGTCCATCGCCGCCATGGACGCCGATGTGATCACCATCGAGACCTCGCGCTCGGACATGGAGCTGCTGGAGGCCTTCGAGAAGTTCGAATACCCCAACGAGATCGGCCCAGGCGTCTACGACATCCACTCGCCGCGCGTGCCGGGCAAGGACGAGATGGTCAAGCTGCTGCGCAAGGCGGCACAGCGCATCCCCGCCGAGCGTCTGTGGGTCAACCCGGACTGCGGCCTGAAAACCCGCGCCTGGCCGGAAACCGAGGCGGCGCTGGTGAACATGGTCGCGGCCGCCCGCGAGCTGCGCAAGGACCTGGCGCTGCTGGGCTGAACGCGGGTCGATGACGCCCCGTAGGGCGCATAACGCCCCAGGCGTTATCCGCCACAACGGATAACCCGTACCGGGTTATCCGCCCTACGTTACTGCTACCGCGTCGGTCCGGTAGATGAGCGCGTCGCCGGACAGGCGTAGTCTTGAAGCCCTTCGATCCACGGCACGCAGGACCAGACATGAAGCAGCTGCTCATCATCGGCATCGGCGCAGGCGACCCCGAGTACCTCACCGTCCAGGCCATCAACGCGATGAACCGCGCGGACGTGTTCTTCCTCATGGACAAGGGCGCGAGCAAGGACAAGCTGAACCGGCTGCGCCGGGACATCCTGCTACGCTACGTCAACCACTCCGACTACCGCATCGTCGAGGCCGACAGCCCCGAGCGCGTGCGCGAAGGCGACTACACCGGGCAGGTGCGCGACCTCAACCACGCCAAGCAGCAGGTTTTCGAGCGGCTGATCAGCGATGAACTGCCGGAGGGCCAGTGTGGCGCCTTCCTCGTCTGGGGCGACCCATCGCTGTACGACAGCACCCTGCGCATCCTCGACGCGATCCTGCGCCAGGGGCGCGTGCAGTTCGACTACGAGGTCATCCCCGGCATCACCAGCGTGCAGGCCCTCGCGGCGCGCCACCGGGTGCCGCTCAATGCCATCGGCCAGTCGGTACAGATCACCACCGGTCGGCGCCTGGCCGAAGGTTTCCCGGACAACGCAGAGAGTGTCGTGGTGATGCTCGACGCCGAGGACACCTACCGCCAACTGGAGGACCCGCAGCTGGAAATCTACTGGGGCGCCTACGTCGGCACGCCCGATGAAATCCTCCGCAGCGGCAGGCTCGTCGAGGTTGCTGAAGACATCCAGCGCACCCGCCGGGCAGCCCGCGAGGCCAACGGCTGGATCATGGACACCTACCTGCTGCGGCGCGCGCCGAAAGGCGATTGAGCAACCACGCAGGGCGGATAACCTCTGCCGGCGTTTGCGCCCTGCGGTTCCGGGCAGGCTCGGCAAAAGCGACTAGAGTGACTTCCGTTGTGTCGCCAACACCCGCCGGAGCGCACCGCTCATGCCGCATGCCACCCTCTCCCGCTTCATCGACCAGGCCACCCGCCTGAGCCGCGAGGAATCCGAACCCTGCCAGTGCGTGGCCTCGCTGACACCCTTCATGATGGAACTGCTCGCCCATACCGGTGACTTCATCGAAGCGCACCACTACCAGAGCGACCCGACCCACTATGCGCGCAACCTGATCTACCTGTCGCTCTATGCCCTGGTCTGGTCCCCGGGCCAGTGGACGTCGGTTCACGACCACGGCAGCTGGAGTGTGGTCGGCATTATCGAAGGCGTGCTGGAGGAGCGCAGCTACGTCTGCCTCTCGGCCGACCGCTCGCGAGACGACGGCATCGAACTGGTCAAGGGCGGCATGATCCTGCTGCCACCGGGTGCGGTGACCAGCTTCGTGCCCAATCCCGACCACCTCCACGTCACCGGCGTCCCGGCCGAGCGCACACGGGCAGTCAGCCTGCACCTGTACGGACGGATGATGAACAACTACCACATCTACGATGTCGAGACCGGCACACGGCACTTCGTCGAGGTGGAGCACAACGGTTGAGCCGCCTTACAGCGTCCTGATCGAC
Organism: Pseudomonas sp. AU12215; assembly: GCF_001675465.2. Lineage (NCBI taxonomy): Bacteria > Pseudomonadati > Pseudomonadota > Gammaproteobacteria > Pseudomonadales > Pseudomonadaceae > Pseudomonas > Pseudomonas sp. AU12215. The sequence continues at coordinate 1,483 of NZ_MACM02000026.1, read as the reverse complement.
GTACTGATCGCCCTGGCGCACTCAATGGCCGCCGGCGCCAGGCGGCGCTCGGCATCCTCGCGACTCCAGCGGCTGGTGGGCGCCACTACGTGTACCGAGGCCACCGGGCGGCCCTGACTGTTGCGTACCGGCGCAGCCACCGCCATGTCTCCCAGGAACAGTTCCTCGCTGTTGATCGCATAACCCTTGCGGCGAATCTCGGCGATCTCGGCGAGGATTTCCTCCAGCGAAGTGCGGGTGTACTGGGTGTGGCTGGACAGGTCGCTGTCCCGCAGCAGCTCCAGCACCTCGTCGTCGCTCAGCGCACTGAGGAATGCGCGGCCCGAAGCGGTGCAGTACATGGGGATGCGGCTGCCGATGGGCAGGTGGATCGGGATGAATTTCGGCCCCACGAAGCGCGCCACGTAGAGCATGTCGGTGCGCACCGGCTCGGTGAGGTTGGTGGTTTCGCCGGTGGTCTGTGCCAGCTCCGCGAGGAAGGGGTTGGCGACGTCCACCAGGGTGTCGGCGGCGAGGTAGTTGTAGCCGATCTCCATCACCTGCGGGGTCAGCTGGAAGCGCTTGGTCTGGGGGTGCTTGCAGACATACCCCAGCGCTTCGAGCGTATGGATCATCCGCTGCGCGGAGCTCTTGGTAATGTCGGCGGCCTCCGCCACTTCCGCCAGGTTCATGGTGCGGCTGCGCGCGTTGAAGGCACGCAGCACGGCCAGGCCCTTTTCCAGCGACTGGTTGAACAGGCTGTTTTCGTTGTCGCTCATGTCTCGTCCTTGCGAAGGATCAGGTTCTTATTAGACTGCAAATATCGATATGCGATATTTATAAATCTCTTTACGATTTTTGTAAATCATTTATATTGCGACCAATGCCTCCTGCCGATACTCGAGGCTATCCATAACGCATAAAGACAACAAACCGCGTCAAATGGGAGTTCATCCATGCATCCTCGCTTCCGCGTGTTTTCCTGCGCCCTCGCGCTCGTCGCCAGCTGCGCCGCATCCCTGGCCGCCCAGGCCGAACCTCTGAAAGTCGGCGCCACCGCCACCGGCGTTCCCTTCACCTTCCTCGACGTCAAGACCAACAGCATCCAGGGCATGATGGTCGACTCCGCGCAGGCCGTGGCCAAGGCCGGCGGCTTCGAAGTGGAAATCGCCCAGACCACCTTCGCCGCGCTGATCCCCTCGCTCACCGCGAAGAAGATCGACCTGATCTCCGCCGCCATGCTGCGCACTCCCGAGCGGGAGAAAGTGGTGCAGTACTCCGACCCGGTGTTCGAGTACGGCGAAGGCCTGGTGGTACGCGCCGACGACGACAAGGCCTACACCAGCATGGATGACTTCAAGGGCGAGATCGTTGGCGCCCAGGTTGGCACCATCTTCATCGACAAGCTCAACCAGCGCGGCATCTTCAAGGAAGTGCGCGGCTACGACTCCCTCGCCGACCTCACCCGCGACCTGGCCCTGGGGCGCATCAAGGCCGGCTTCGG
>NZ_MACM02000025.1:0-103083 GCF_001675465.2 Pseudomonas sp. AU12215 | reverse complement strand
GGCCAGCTGGTCTTCGAAGAGTTCATGCAGCGGCGATTCGTGGTCCAGGTTCGGGTCCTGCTGGCGCTGCTCGTCGACCTGCTCGGGATGGGCGGCAAAGGTGCCGGCGGCCACGGCCGGGCTGTCGACCACGGTGATCACCGCGTCAACGGTGCAGGCGTTGCGGATTTCCGGCCACTGGAAGGCTTGCACCAGCGGCTTGGGCAGGGCCAGGCCGGAGGTCTCGATGAGGATCTGGTCGAGGTCGCCACGACGCGCCACCAACTCGCGCATCACCGGGAAGAATTCTTCCTGCACGGTGCAGCACAGGCAGCCGTTGGCCAGCTCGAAGACGCGGCCGACCGCCTCCTCTTCGCTGCAACCGATGGAGCACTGCTTGAGGATGTCGCCGTCGATGCCCAGCTCGCCGAACTCGTTGACGATCACCGCGATGCGGCGGCCTTCGGCGTTGTCCAGCATGTGGCGGAGCAGGGTGGTCTTCCCGGCGCCAAGGAAGCCGGTGACGATGGTGACGGGGAGTTTGGCCAGGGTTTTCATGCGCGCCTCGCAAGCGGAAGTTGAAGGCGGATGAAGGGCGCGCGCGCGGTTCGCCGCGCAACGAAGGTCGCCACCGGATCACCCCGCCCGGTTGTCTGTTGATAACGAACCGGTTCCGGATCTCGCGAGCCAGGGCCAGGCAAGGCGGAGGATCGCCGGGGACGCGGAGTTGACTGTAGTCAAAGAGCAGTCCACGGCGATCCTCCAACGCAGCATGGCCGACGCGCAGCAGATCGAAAACCAGTTACGAGGCAGGTCTCCTGGCTCACAGCCCTCTGGTATCTCTTCGCCTTCCCGCCCGAATCGGCAGTGGCGCGTGAAGAGACAGGCTGTTCACAGTTGCGGGGGCAGCCGTGGCGCATCCGAAGATTTCCACGTTCCCTCTTAGCTCCGGCCAGTGCCGGAGAACCTCGAAGGGAGGAAGGCTACGCAGCGATGGCGGGGCGGTCAATCGCCGGGGATCGGTTGACGCTTGCGGGGCTTCGTGGTCAGCTAGCGCGGTTTCAGGTGTCTCGCGCCACGCGCGCGAGGTGAAACGGGAAGCCGGTGCGTCCGCAAGGACCAGTCCGGCGCTGCCCCCGCAACGGTAAGCGATCGTAGGGTCATCAGTAGCCACTGTGCTCCGGCATGGGAAGGTTGACCCGCTTGGCCATTGGCTGACATCGCAAGCCCGGAGACCGGCCTGGAACTTTCGTTTTTTGGCAAACCCGCGGTGGGCGGGCGCAGGCCGTGGCGCGACCGTTCCGGCGCGTTCGAATGCGTTCAACCTCTGCGTTCTCTTACTTTGATCTTCAGAGGGAACGTTCATGTCCAGCAGCACCCTGACGCACGCGTCGAGCACTTCCATCCCCCTTTCCAAGCGCATCAGCCTGGCCGTTGGCGCCAGCCTGCTCGGTGCGCTGCTGGTGTACTTCGCTGGCTTCTCGCACATCGATGCGGTGCACAACGCCGCCCACGATACTCGTCACAGTGCGGGCTTCCCCTGCCATTAATGCCTGCCGTCGCGCCTGGCGCGACGGATTCGAGGCGCTCCAGCACGCTCGCTCACAGTGTTCGAGGCCTCGTCTCGCCTGGAGAATTGCAATGATCAAACGTATCGCCCAGACCGCCGGTTTCGCCGGTCTGATCGCGGCGCTGGTACTCACCGTGGCCCAGCTGCTTTGGGTGTCCCCGCTGATCCTCAAGGCGGAAACCTACGAGAAAGCCGAACCGGCTGCCGCGCTGGTCGAAGAAAACCACGAGCACGCCCATGAACACGCTGCTGGTGCAGTGGCTGCCCACGAGCACGACGCGCAAGCCTGGGAGCCGGAAGACGGCTGGCAGCGCATCCTCTCCACCACGGGCGGCAATCTGGTGGTCGCGGTGGGCTTCGCCCTTATGCTGGCTGGCCTGTTCACCTTGCGTGCGCCTGGCAAGACCTCCGAAGGCCTGCTCTGGGGCCTGGCCGGTTTCGCCGTGTTCACCCTGGCGCCGTCCCTTGGCCTGCCGCCGGAGGTGCCCGGCACCGCCGCCGCCGACCTGACCCTGCGCCAGACCTGGTGGATCGGCACCGCCGCGGCCTCCGCTGGCGGCCTTGCGCTGCTGGTGTTCGGCCGCAACTGGGCGCTGCGTGGCATCGGTATCGCCCTGCTGGTGGTGCCGCATGTGATCGGCGCGCCGCAGCCGGAAGTGCATTCCAGCCTCGCGCCGGAAAGCATCGCCCACGAGTTCATCGTCGCCTCGCTGATCACCAACGCGGTGTTCTGGGCGGCCCTGGGCCTTGTCGCCGCCTGGTTGTTCCGTCGCTTCGCACCGTCGGTCTGATCCGGGCGTTATGCTCGACCCCGCAGACGGCCTGGCCGTCTGCGGGGTTTTGTTTTGGGGAGATTGCTGATGACGCTGGTTGCCGGCCTCGGTTGCCGCCGCGGCTGCACGCTCGATGAACTGCGCGCCTTGCTGGCGCAGACGCTGGCCGAGGCCGGTCTCGATGAGTCGAACCTCACCGCGCTGGCCAGCGCCACGCTGAAGGCCGACGAGGAAGGACTGACAGCACTGGCCGCCGCCCTCGACCTGCCGCTGGCGCTGTTCCCGCCGCAACAACTGGCCGCGTGCGAACCGCGCCTGGACCGCACATCCGAAACGGTCCGCACGGCCATCGGCGCTGCCAGCGTGGCCGAAGCCGCGGCACTGCTGCAGGCCGAAGCCCAGGCCGGTGCGCCGGCGCGACTGCTGGTGGGCAAGCGCCGCAGCGACCAGGCCACCTGCGCGCTGGCCTTCATCCCCGTCGAATCCGAACAGGAGCAGCCATGACGGTCCATTTCATCGGCGCCGGCCCCGGCGACCCGGAACTCATCACGGTCAAGGGCCAGCGGCTGATCCGTTCCTGCCCGGTGATCCTCTACGCCGGCTCGCTGGTACCGCCAGCGGTGCTGGAGGGTCATAGCGCCGAGCGCGTGGTGAATACCGCCGAGCTGAACCTGGACGAGATCGTCGCGCTGCTGGCGCAGGCCCACGGCGAAGGCAAGGACGTTGCCCGCGTGCACTCCGGCGACCCTTCACTGTACGGCGCCATCGGCGAGCAGATTCGCCACCTGCGTGAACTGGGCATTCCCTACGAGATCGTTCCCGGCGTCACGGCCACTTCTGCCTGTGCGGCGATACTCGGCTGCGAGCTGACCCTGCCGGACATCTCGCAGACGCTGATCCTCACCCGTTACGCCCACAAGACACGCATGCCCGAAGGCGAGTCCCTTGCCGAACTGGCGCAGCACCGCGCGACCCTGGCGATCCATCTCGGTGTGGGGCAGTTGCCGAACATCATCGCTGAGCTGCTGCCGCACTATGGCGCCGATTGCCCCATTGCGGTGATCCACCGCGCCAGCTGGCCGGACCAGGACCAGGTCACCGGTACGCTGGGCGATATTCTGGCAAAGGCCGCGGCAAAGGATTTCAAGCGCACGGCGCTGATCCTGGTGGGCAGGGTGCTGGGGGCGGAAGGCTTCGCCGACTCATCGCTCTATAGCGCAGGGCATGCGCACCTGTATCGCCCGTAGTCGCTCTTCGTCGGAGCGAGCTTGCTCGCGAACGGCCTGACGCTGGCTTCATCGCAAAGGTCTGTTGGTGAGCAGGAGCCAGGCGTCCCCTTCGTTCCTACAGGGGATCGTCCAGCGGCTCCAGTTCACTGCTGAACTGCTCATCGATCATCGCCTTCAGCTGCTCCGCTGCCAGCGGCTTGTGCAGCAGCGGCCAGCCATGGGCGGAAGCCTGGGCGAGCAGCTGTGGGTCGGTGTCGCCGGTGACCAGCACGGCGGCGATCCAGTCGTCTTCGTAGTGCCCGTGCAGGCGGGCGATGGCGTCGATGCCGGTCTGGTGGTCGCGCAGGCGGTAGTCACTGATGATCAGGTCCGGCTTCTGCGCGGCAGCGGTCGGGTCGGCCAGCAGGTCGGCGACGTCGGCGACGATGACATGCCGGTATTCCCAGCTCTGGAACAGCAGGCGCAGGCCTTCGCGGTTCTCCGCATCGTCCTCGATCACGTAGATCAGCTTGTCGCTGCCCACCACCGTGCGCGGCGGCTGGATTTCTGCTTGGCGCGGCTGCACGGCGGTGGCGCGGGGCAGGCTGATCATGAAGGCGCTGCCGTGGCCTTCGCGCGAGTGCAGCGCCAGCGGATGGTCGAGCAACCTGGCGGTGCGCTGGACGATGGCCAGCCCCAGGCCAAGGCCTTTGCTGCGGTCACGCTCGGGGTTGTTGAGCTGGTGGAATTCCCAGAACACCTTCTGCTGCTCGCGCTCGGGAATTCCCGGGCCGCTGTCCCAGACTTCCACGCGCACCTGGCGGCCACGGCGGCGCCAGCCGATCAGCACGCCGCCGTGGTCGGTGTAGCGGATGGCGTTTTCCACCAGGTTGCGCAGGATGCGTTCGAACAGCGCCGGGTCCGACTTCACGAACGGTGCGCCGGGGCGTACGCGCAGGTTCAGGCCCTTGTCCGCGGCTTGCACGCTGCATTCCTGCTGGATGCGTTCGAGCAGTTCGGCGAGGGAGAAAACCTGCAGGCTGGGCTGGACGATGCCGGCGTCCAGGCGCGAGATGTTCAGCAGCGCGTCGAACAGCGAGCCCTGCGCGGCGAGCGCGCGGGAAATGTGGTCGACGAGGTTTTCGCTGGCCTCGTTCAGCGGCTGTTTCTTCAGTGCGCCCAGGTACAGGCCCAGCGCGTAGGTCGGCTGGCGCAGGTCGTGGCTGGCGCTGGCGAGGAAGCGGGTCTTGGCCTGGTCGCTGCGTTCGGCGGCCTCTTTCTCGATGCTGAGCTTGCGCAGCAGCTCGCTATTCTCGAAGCGCAGCAGCAGCGAGTCCACAAGGGTGGCGTGGAAGCGGTAGGCGAAGGCAAAGATGGTGACGGCGTAGACCAGCGCTGCCGCGCCGAGCGTCTTGCTCAGGGCGTCCGGCAGCAGCACCAGCAGGGCGGCGAAAGGCAGGGTGAAGGCCGGTACGATGAACAGGTAGAACAGCGGCAGGACGATGCTGTAGGCATTCATCACGCCGGTGCCCAGGCCCAGCAGGACGACCACCACGTACATCTGCATCGAGGGTGGCAGCACGGTCATCCAGTACGCGGCGGGCAGGCCCCAGAGCAGGCCCGAGAGGCCGGTGGTGATCATCACCTGGATCAGCCAGCTACGCCGGGGGCCGGCGCCGCTGTCGCGCAGCTGGTCGTAGCGCCGCAGCAGCCACAGGCGGGCGCCGCCCAGCAGGGTCTGCGCGGCGAACCAGGCCAGCAGCGACTCCAGCGGCAGCGCGCCGTTGAGCACCCAGGTGGTGAGGCCGGCGACCAGGTAGGCGGCAATGATGGAGAAGGGCGAGTTGCGCCGCAGCACGTCGAACTGTTCGGCGCGGACCCGTTCGGCATAGGGGGAATGGCTGAGGTCGCGCTGCCAGAGATTCATTGGGCCGTCCGTGGAGGGTCAGTGGGCGCTGTCTGTATAGCAACGTCCGCCGGGCAATCCCAGAAAATTCAGGCCAGCCAGCGTTCTCCGCGTGGCAGCATCCCGCGCTGCAGGAACCAACGCACCCCGAGGTGCACGCCGAACGCGGCGCCCACCGTGAGCAAGATCATCAGGCCTTCCGCGTCCATGGCAGCGTCCCTTGTCCGGGTTTCCTGCCTGACAGGGTATTCCTGCGACAACTTGACGCACAGATACAGATCGTTTCCGAATGTGCGGATCAGTCCTGCAGTCCGAACCTTCAGCCCTGCAGCGAGTGGATGATCCGTCCCAGGGTCTCCATCGCCTGTTCGCTGGTGGCGGTCCATGGACGCCCGTAGTTCAGGCGCAGGCAGTGGCCGAAGCGCCGCGTCGCCGAGAAGATCGGCCCGGGTGCGAGGCTGATGCCCTGGGCGTGGGCGAGCTGGAACAGCTTGAGCGCGTCGATCTGCTCGGGCAGTTCCAGCCAGAGGAAGTAGCCGCCGCTGGGGCGGGTGACGCGGGTGGCGGCGGGGAAGTGCCGGGCCACGGCGGCGAGCATCGCGTGCTGCTGGCTTTCCAGCGCGTGGCGGAGCTTGCGCAGGTGGCGGTCGTAGCCGCCGTGTTGCAGGTAGTCGGCGATGGCCGCCTGGGCTGGCACCGACGCCGACAGGCTGGTCATCAGCTTGAGCCGCTCGATCTGCTCGGCGTAGCGCCCGCCGGCCACCCAGCCCACGCGGTAACCGGGCGCCAGGCTCTTGGAAAAGGAGCTGCAATGCATGAACAGGCCCTCGGTGTCGAAGGCCTTCACCGGCTTGGGCGCCTGGGCGGCGAAGTACAGCTCGGCGTAGACGTCGTCCTCGATCAGCGGCACCTGGTGCCGGGTCAGCAGGGCGGCGAGGGCGCGTTTCTTCTCCTCGCTCATGCTGGCGCCCAGCGGGTTCTGGAAGTTGCTCATGAACCAGCAGGCCTTGATCGGTAGGCGCGCCAGGCTGTCGGCGAGCACGTCGAGGTCGATGCCTTCGCGCGGGTGCACGGGGATCTCAACCGCTTTCAGTTTCAGCCGTTCCAGCACCTGCAGGCTGGCGTAGAAGGCCGGGGCTTCGATGGCCACGAGGTCGCCGGGTTGGGTCACCACCTGCAGGCACAGGTTGAGCGCTTCCAGCGCGCCGTTGGTGACCACCAGTTCCTCCACCGGCAGCGGCATGCCGCCGACCATGTAGCGCAGGGCGATCTGCCGGCGCAGGGCGTGGCTGCCGGGGGCGAGGTCAGCCACCACCGAACGCGGGTCCATGTCGCGCACAGCGTGTGCCATGGAGCGCGCCAGGCGCGGCAGGGGGAACAACTCCGGCGCCGGGAAGGCCGAGCCGAACGGCACGGTGTCCGGGTCCTTGATCGAGCTGAGCACCGAGAACACCAGTTCGCTGACGTCCACCTCGGTGGTCTGCGCGTCGTGGCGGGCGATTTCCGGCTCGGCCAGGGCGCGCTGCACGTGCTCGCGGACGAAGTAGCCGGAGCGCGCGCGGGCAACGATCAACCCTCGGTCTTCCAGCAGGTAGTAAGCCTGGAACACCGTCGAAGCGCTGACCCCGTAGGTGCGGCTGGCGTGCCGCACCGAGGGGACTTTCTGGCCGGGGGCGAGTACGCCGCTGCGGATCAGGCCGGCGATCTCGTCGGCGAATTTCTCGTAGCGCTTCATCTTGTCCTGCGGGGCGCCCTGGGCGGTGTTGGAATCCGCCCACTCTAGGCGTTGCGCCGAGGTCACGCCAAGCTCCCGTGCCATGCTCAGCGCCTCGGCGAGACGAAGGTACTGGCGGCGTCGATGGCTTCATGGCCGTCGCTGATCCTGAAGTGCAGCGGCAGCGAACCACCGGCGCTGCTCTGCGCTTCGCTGGCGACCGAGACGGCGAAGTCGCGGATCTCGCCCGGCTGCAGCATCAGTTCCGGCACGCCTTGCAGGCGGTAGCCGGCTCCATCGGCGAGGCTCAGCTGGTAGTGCTGCGGTTGCTGGGTCTTGTTGATCAGCTTGAGGTTGTAGATGTTCTCGATCTCGCCGGCGGCGTTCTCGCGGAACAGGCCACGGTCGCGGGCGACGTCGAGGTTGATCAGCGGCCGGGCTTCCAGCGCCCAGATGAACGCGCCGATCATCACCAGCAGCACCGCCGCGTAGCCGATCAGGCGCGGGCGCAGCAGGTGGGTCTTGCCGCCCTCCAGCGCGCGCTCGGAGGTGTAGCGCACCAGGCCGCGGTCATAGCCCATCTTGTCCATCACCGAGTCGCAGGCGTCGATGCAGGCGGCGCAGCCGATGCAGGCTATCTGCAGGCCGTCGCGGATGTCGATGCCAGTGGGGCAGACCTGTACGCACTGGTGGCAGTCGATGCAGTCACCCAGGCCGAGGGCCTTGGGATCGGCGTCCTTCTTGCGTGCGCCACGGGACTCGCCGCGCGCCGCGTCGTAGGAAATGATCAGGGTGTCCTTGTCGAACATCACGCTCTGGAAGCGCGAGTACGGGCACATGTGGATGCACACCTGCTCGCGCAGCCAACCGGCATTGGCGTAGGTGGCGGCGGCGAAGAAGGCGACCCAGAAGGTGCTTTCCAGGTCGAGTCGGAAGGTGAACAGGTCCATCACCAGCGGGCGCACCGGCGTGAAGTAGCCGATGAAGGTGACCGCCGTGGCCAGGCTGATCAGCAGCCACAGACCGTGCTTGGCGCTTTTGCGCAGGACTTTCTCCGTGCTGACCGGGCCCGCGTCCCGCTTCATGCGCTGGTTGCGGTCGCCCTCGGTGACCTGCTCGGCCCACATGAAGATCCAGGTCCACACGCTCTGCGGGCAGGTGTAGCCGCACCAGACGCGGCCGGCGAACACGGTGATGAAGAACAGGCCGAAGGCGGCGATGATCAGGATTGCCGAGAGCAGGATGAAATCCTGCGGCCAGAAGGTCGCGCCGAAGATGTAGAACTTGCGCTCGGGCAGGTCCCAGAGCACCGCCTGGCGGCCGTTCCACTGCAGCCACAGGGTGCCGAAGAAAAGCAGGAACAACAGCGCACCGCCGAGGCGGCGGAGGTCGCGGAAACGTCCGGCGAAGCGCTTGGTGTAGACCGTCGGGGTGACCGCCGACAGTGGTTTCGGCGGCGGGGTGAAGCGTTGCGGTGCGTCGATCTCGATGACCTTCGCGGGGATTCTTTCGCTCATTATCGTGGCCCATCAGGCAGAAGAGGCGCCGCGACTGTACGAATCGGTCTGCACCCGAAACAGATTCAGGTTCGCCGGAAAAAACCATATCAGATGGTGAGATCCGCTGCGCACCGCGCCGTTGCAGGGTTGGTGCCACGCGCCATGAGACGGCTGATCGGGCCTGTTGCGGCAACCGGTCGCAGGCCCGTCGGGGCAGGCCTCTCCCGCATCTGATCCGGTTTTTCCCGTGTTATCTGCCGCTGTTTTGCACAACAGCCGCCGGCCATAGTTCGGTCAACCGCAATGTGGCGCGCCCGACGACAGAAGCAGGCTGCCACGCAACGATCCGAAGGTGGCCTGGCGATGTACCGATACGACGATTACGACCGCGCCCTGGTGCGTGAACGGGTGGCGCAGTTCCGCGACCAGGTGCAGCGGCGCCTGAGCGATGAGCTGAGCGAAGAGGAATTCCTGCCGCTGCGCCTGCAGAACGGCCTGTACCTGCAGAAGCACGCCTACATGCTGCGGGTGGCGATTCCCTACGGCACCCTGTCCAGCGAGCAGATGCGCACCCTGGCCTGGATCGCCCGCGAGCACGACCGCGGCTACGGCCACTTCACCACGCGGCAGAACATCCAGTTCAACTGGGTGGAACTGGGGCGCGTGCCGGACATACTCGAACGCCTCGCCGAGGTGGAGATGCACGCCATCCAGACCTCCGGCAACTGCGTGCGCAATATCACCACCGAGGCCTTCGCCGGGGTCGCCGCCGACGAGTTCCTCGACCCGCGCCCACTGGCGGAAATCCTTCGCCAGTGGTCCACGGTGAACCCCGAATTCCTCTTCCTGCCGCGCAAGTTCAAGATCGCCCTCTGCGCCGCCGAGGAAGACCGCGCGGCGGTGATGATGCACGACATCGGCCTCTACCTGCGCCGCGCTGAAGATGGCGAGCTGCGGCTGAAGGTGCTGGTGGGAGGCGGGCTGGGGCGCACGCCGATGCTGGGCCAGGTGATCCGCGACGACCTGCCCTGGTGGCACCTGCTGTCTTACGTCGAGGCCATCCTGCGCGTGTACAACCGCCACGGCCGGCGCGACAACAAGTACAAGGCGCGGATCAAGATCCTGGTGAAGGCGCTGGGTATCGAGGCGTTTTCCCGCGAAGTGGAAGAAGAGTGGCAGCACCTGCGCGATGGCGAGGCGCAGCTGACGCTCGATGAGTACCAACGCGTCGCAGCGGCATTCGATCCGCCGGTCTACGCGCCTTCCGACGAGCTTGCTTACGGCTCTGCGCTGGCTGCCGACGCGGCGTTCGCTCGTTGGGTCTCGCGCAACGTGCGCCCGCACCGCGTGGCGGGGTACGCCAGCGTAGTGCTGTCCACCAAGCCGGGTGCCGAGGCGCCGCCGGGCGATGCCACTGCTGAACAGATGGAGCGGGTAGCCGACTGGGCAGAGCGCTACGGCTTCGGCGAAATCCGTGTCGCCCACGAACAGAACCTGGTGCTGCCGGACGTTCGCAAGGCCGATCTCCACGCCCTGTGGCAGGAGGCTTGTGCCGCTGGGCTGGGTACACCGAACCAGGGCCTGCTGACCGACATCATCGCCTGCCCCGGTGGCGATTTCTGCGCGTTGGCCAACGCCAAGTCGATCCCCATCGCCCAGGGCATCCAGCAGCGCTTCGAGGACCTGGACTACCTGCACGACCTGGGCGATCTCAGCCTGAACATCTCCGGCTGCATGAACGCCTGCGGCCACCACCACATCGGCAACATCGGCATCCTTGGCGTGGATAAGAACGGCAGCGAGTGGTACCAGATCACCCTGGGGGGCGCGCAGGGCGTGAAGAGTGCGCTGGGCAAGGTGATCGGCCCATCGTTCGGTGCCGCCGAGGTGCCGGATGTGATCGAGGCGCTGGTGCAGACCTACGTGGAGCAGCGCGGCGCTGGCGAGCGCTTCGTCGAGACGGTCGAGCGCATCGGCCTGGAGCCTTTCAAGGCGCGGGTCTACCGCCAGGCGGAGGAACCGGCATGAAGAACCTGATTCGCCTGCGCGATGGTGTGGCCGAGCTGGCGCCGAATGATCCCTGGACCTTGCTGCGCGAGGTGCCGGAGGAACTGTCCGAAGGCCGACTGATCCTGCCGTTGAAGAGCTGGCTGGCGCTGGAGTCCGGTGACGGTTACGGCGTCTGGCTGGCGCCGGACGAAGACCCCGAGGAGTTGATCTGGCGGCTGAAGGAGCCGGCGCTGATCGCCATCGATTTCCCCAGCTTCCGCGACGGCCGCGGCTACAGCCTGGCCTACCTGCTGCGCAGCCGCCTGGGCTGGCGCGGCGAGTTGCGCGCGGTGGGCGATGTGTTGCGCGACCAGCTGGCGCACCTGCGCCAGTGCGGTTTCGACACCTTTGCCGTGCGCGAGGACAAGTCCGTGGAAGACGCCTTGAAGGGGCTCGCAGGGCTCAGCGTACTCTACGGGCGCTCGGTCATCGAGCCGCGCCCGCTGTTCCGGCGACGCTCCTAGGGCGTCACTATCGCGCACGGCCAGGGCTGCAGTGGGTCGGCCAAGCTTGACGCTGTGCCGGGGGGCAGGAAAAATGCGGGCATCATCCACGGCGCCCGCGCGCCGCTGGTAACCCACGTATTCGAGTGACCCCCAGAATATGCGCATGCGCCTGATGCTGTTGGGTGGCGGTAATGCCCTTGGACAGGCGCTGATCCGCCTGGGCGCCGAGGAAGACATCGGCTTCCTCGCCCCCCGACCGCCCGACCAGGGATGGGACGCCGCCAGCCTCACCGTGCTGCTGGACGAGACCCGTCCCGACGCGGTGATCAACCTTGCCTACTACTTCGACTGGTTCCAGGCCGAGGCTGTCGAGGCCGCCCGCCTGGCCAGCCAGGAGCGCGCGGTGGAGCGTCTGGCCGAACTCTGCCAGCACCACGAAATCCTGCTGATCCAGCCCTCCAGCTACCGCATATTCGATGGCGCCCGCGCCACTGCCTATAGCGAGAAGGACGAGCCGCTGCCGCTCGGCCCGCGTGGCCAGGCGCTGTGGCGCATGGAACAGTGGGTGCGGGCGACCTGCCCGCGCCACGTGCTGCTGCGTTTCGGCTGGCTGCTCGATGACAGCGCCAATGGCGTGCTCGGCCGCTTCCTCGAACGGGCGGAAAAGGAGCAGGTGCTGTTCCTCGCCGACGATCGGCGCGGCAACCCGACCCCGGTGGACGATGCCGCCCGGGTGATCCTCTCGGTACTCAAACAGCTCGACTGCCAGGCGCCGCTCTGGGGCACCTACCATTACGGCGGCCTGGAGGCGACCACCACCCTGTCCCTGGGCCAGGTGGTGCTCGGCGAGGCGCGCGCCTTCCGTGCGCTGGCCGTCCAGGAACCGAGCCCGCAGGCCCATGCCGCGCGCCCCGATGCCGGTGACGAACCGCAGCACGCGGTGCTCGCCTGCAAGAAGATCCTCCACACCTTCGGTATCAAGCCGCGCGCCTGGCGCGCCGGCCTGCCCGCCCTGCTGGACCGTTACTACCGCCATGTCTGATCGCCTCATTCCTTCCGCGCAGCCCATCCTCATCACCGGCGGCGCGGGGTTCATCGGTTCCCATCTGGCGGATGCCTTGCTGGCGCAAGGGTTTGCCGTGCGCGTGCTGGATGACCTGTCCACCGGCAAGCGCGCGAACCTCGATCCGCGCGTCGAGTTGATCGTCGGTGATGTCGCCGATGAAGCCGCGCTGCGCGGTGCGGTGAGCGGTTGTCAGGGCGTCGTGCACCTGGCGGCGATCGCTTCGGTGCAGGCCTCGGTGGAAGACCCGGTGGGCACCCACCGCGCCAACTTCATCGGTACGCTGAACCTCTGCGAGGCCATGCGCGAGGAAGGCATCCATCGGGTGCTGTTCGCTTCCAGCGCGGCGGTCTACGGACAGAACGGCGAAGGTAGCGCCATCGACGAGGACGTGGTCAAGGCGCCACTGACGCCCTACGCCTCGGACAAGCTGGCCAGCGAGTACTACCTGGACTTTTATCGCCGCGAGCACGCGCTGGAGCCGGCGATCTTCCGCTTCTTCAACGTCTACGGTCCGCGCCAGGATCCGTCTTCGCCGTATTCCGGGGTGATCAGCATCTTTGCCCAGCGCGCCGAGCAGGGCTTGCCGATCACCGTGTTCGGCGACGGCGAGCAGACCCGCGATTTCATCTACGTCGGTGACCTGGTGAAGCTGCTGATGACCGCGCTACTGGCGGACGAGGTGGCCGAGTCGGCGATCAACGTCGGCCTGGACCAGTCCACCAGCCTGAACCAGCTGCTGGCCGAGATTGGCAAACTCACCGGCGGCCTGCCGCCGGTCACCTACCAGCCGGCGCGCCACGGCGATATCCGCCATTCCCGCGCCGACAACCGCCGCCTGCTGGCGCGCTATCGCCTGGATGAGCCGACGCCGCTGGCCGAAGGCCTGGCCCAGCTGATCACCACCAGGGTTTGTTGATTGCCAGGAAGAAAACGCCTGCCAGCGAACTCAGGGCGAGCACGCTGAAGACTGCCTTGGGTGCCCGCGAGGTACTGCGCAGGGCGAAGGCTGCGAGCAGGATATAGAGCACCAGCAGGCCGATCTTCACCTGCAGCCAGACCGGCAGCGGCCAGGGCATCGCCAGGTGCACCAGGCCCAGGGCGCTGAGCAGCAGCAGGGTGTCGATCAGGTGAGGCAGGCCGCGCTGCCAGCCCGAGGGCCGTTTGCCCCACCAGCTCAGTCCCAGCCGCAACAGGAAAAGGGCGGTGCTGATGATGGCGAGGCTGACGTGCAGTGCTTTGAGTTCGAGATACATACCGGTTCCCTGAAAATGAAAAAGGCGCCCTTGGGCGCCTTTTCATGTTTGCTCCGTTAGAAACGGTAGCCGAAACCGACCATGTAAACCCAGGGGTCGACGTCGACATCGACCTTGGTTTTCTGGATGCCCAGTGCGGACGGGCCGTCGACACTGGCCTTGGTGTCGATGTCCATATACCAGACCGCGGCGTTGACGAAGGCGTGCTCGTTGAGCATGTAGTCCATGCCCAGTTCAGCGGCCAGGCCCCAGGAGTCCTGCAGCTTCAGGTTGCTGAAGCCCTGGTCCTTGCGAGCACCGGTGAGGTCTTCGTCGAAGAAGGTGGTGTAGTTGACGCCGAGTCCGCCGTAAGGCTGGAAGGCCGAGTTGGTACCACCCATGGGGTAGTACTGCAGGAGCACGGTCGGCGGCAGCTGCTTGATGTCGGCGAGCTTGCCATCGAGACCGCCGCCCAGGCCTTTTACATCGACCTGATGCTTGAACGGAGTAGCGGCGACCAGCTCCACGCCGATCTTGTCGGTGAGCAGGTAGGCGAAGGTCAGACCCAATTGGGTGTCGCTATCGACGGTGGCCTTGGTGCCGCTGGCTTTTACGCCATCGAACTTGAGGGCGCTGCTGCTATCGTCCGGCGCAACGGTGGCGATACCGCCGCGGACGAGGAAGTCGCCAGCCTGGTGGCCACGGATGTCGGCGGCCTGGGCTGCGATCGGTGCTGCGACGGCGAGTGAGAGAAGCGAGGCGGTGAGCCAGGACTTACGCATGATGAGCTCCAATATCTCTTTGGTATAAGTGTTGGTGCTCAGAATAGTAGAGAGCGCTAAAAGCGCTCTTTTGATTTGGCTCAATAAAGACCCCAAGCTTCCCATGGCAAAGGCGTGCGGCAAGATGCCGCACGGTCGTCACCGCCCGGTGTATTCGTAGGGTTCGATGCTGCTGGCCTGCATCTGGTAGCCGGCCTCGGCGAGGTCGCTCTCCACCGCTTTCACGCTCAGCGTGCCGATGATCCAGAACGGCTGGTAAAGCTCGTCGACTTTTACACCCTTGCCGCCTCGAACATAGACGATCTGGTTGGACGGCGGCGGTGGCACGTGGATGCACGCGCCGTAGTAGGGCACCAGCAGGAAGTCGCGGACGGTCTGGCCGTCTTCCTCGACTTCCAGCGGCACGATGTAGCCCGGCATCTTCACCTGCTGGCCATCCAGCGCCTTGACCACCGGGGCGTCGGGTGTCTGTTGCTTCACCGCCGGGCCGCTCTCGGCGTTGAGCACGTCGGAGAGCTTGGACATGTCATGCAGCGGCACGGGCGGTGGAGGCGGCGGCGCGCCCTCGGGGATCAGCTCGGGCCAGGTCAGCTCGCGCGGCGCCGCCCAGACGGCGGCGCTGGTGAGCATCAGCAGCAGGAACAGCAGACGGCGCATGGGACTTCTCTGTAAGGGGCTGGCTCAGAGGCGGATCGACAGGCCATCGGCCAGCGATTGCCGATAGGCACGCCACGCCGGCACACAGCCGATCAGCAGCGCGGCCAGAAGTATGCCGCCCAGCAGCGACCATTCATAGGCGCTGGGCAGCGCCAGTGGCAGGAAGATGCCGTAGTTCGCCTGCACGTAGGCCTGGCTGCCGGCGACGCCGGCATACAGCAGCCCGACGCCCAGCGTCACGCCGGCCAGCGCCAGGGCAAAGGCTTCGGCCACCAGCAGGCTGAAGATGTGCCAGGGGCGTGCGCCCACCGAGCGCAGGATGGCCATTTCCCGGCGGCGCTCGTTGAGGCTGGTGAGAATGGCCGTGAGCATGCCGATCAGGCCTGTCAGTACGACGAACAGCGAGACCACGAACAGTGCCTTCTCCGCCGTGCCCATCAACCCCCAGAGTTCCTGCAACGCCACGCCGGGGAGAATCGCCATCAGCGGCTCGCCGTCGTATTCGTTGATCTGCCGCTGCAGGGTGAAGGTGGCGACCTTGCTCTTGAGGCCCAGCAGGAAGGCGGTGATGGCCTTGGGCTGCAGGTCCATCGTCCGCGCCTGGTCCTCGCTGATACGCCCGGCGCCACGGGCCGGTACGCCGTTCTTCCAGTCGACGTGCAACGCTTCCATGCCCTGCAGGGAAATGTGCAGGGTGCGGTCCACCGGAGTGCCGGTGCGCTTGAGGATGCCGACCACGGTGAACGGCTTGTCGTCGTGCTGCACCAGGCTGATGGTGCTGACGCCGTGGGCCAGGACGATCTTGTCACCCAGCTTGTAGTGCAGCGCTTGGGCCACTTCGGCACCGAGCACCACGTCGAACAGGTCCTGGCCGAACGGCCGGCCTTCGGACAGTTCCAGCATCTGCCCGCGGCCGAAGCGGTAGTGCTCGAAATAGCCGGTGTCGGTCCCCATGACGCGGTAGCCGCGGTGCGAGTCGCCCAGGGAAATCGGGATCGCCCACTTCACCAGGGGGCTGTGGGTGACGGTTTCGTAGCTTTCCCAACGGATGTTGTTGGTGGCATTGCCGATGCGGAACACCGAGTAGAGCAGCAGGTTCACCGAACCGGAGCGGGCGCCGACGATCAGGTCGGTGCCGGAAATGGTGCTGGCGAAGCTGGCCTTGGCCTCGGTGCGTACGCGCTCCACCGCCAGCAGCAGGCAGGCGGAGAGGGCGATGGCGAAGATGGTCAGCAGCGCGGTGAAGCGACGGTTGGAGAGGCTGGCGAGCGCCAGGCGCAACAGGTACATGCTCAGATTCCCGGAGCGCGGGCGGCGCGGTTGAGGTCGGCGAGCGAGACGCTGCGGTCGAACAGCGGCGCCAGGCTCTGGTCATGGCTGACGAACAGCAGGCTGGCGCCGGCCTCGCGGCATTCGGCGAACAGCAACTGGAGGAAGGCTTCGCGGGCGTCGGCGTCCAGTGCCGAGGTGGGCTCGTCGGCGATCACCAGTTCCGGCTGGCCGATCAGCGCTCGGGCAGCGGCGACGCGCTGCTGCTGGCCGATGGACAGGCTGTCGGCGCGGCGCTCGATCAGCGTCGCCTCGCCCAGCCCCAGGTGCTTGAGCAGTGCCTCGGCAGCCTTGGTCACGCTGCCATGGCGCAAGGTGGCCCGTTCGGCGCGGCTGTGGGAGAAATGACAGGGCAGTTCGACGTTCTCGCGGACCGAGAGAAATGGCAGCAGGTTGAACTGCTGGAAGATGTAGCCGGTGTGGTCGACGCGGAAATGATCGCGGCGCGCCGACTTCATCTGCGCGATGTCCTCGCCCAGCAGCTTCACGCTGCCGCGCTGCGGGCGCTGCACACCGCCGAGCAGGCCGAGCAGGGTGGTCTTGCCGCTGCCGGACGGGCCCTTGAGGAACAGGGTTTCGCCGCGGGCCAGGGTGAAGGCGGGAATGTCCAGCAGCTCCGCCTGGCCGGGCCAGGCGAAGCCGAGGTTGTCGAGTGCGAGCAATGCGGTCATTTCAGCGCGTCGTGATCAGAAGTTCAGGGTCGGGTTGGCGGCGGTCAATTCTGCACCTTGCTGGCCGCTCGGGCCGATCAGTTGTACCTGAATCTTCTGGGTCGCCGGGAAGCGCTTGAACAGCGGCGCGAAGTCGAGAGTGGCCAGGTCCTGCGGTTGGGCGCAGGTCAGCTGGTAGTGGGCGTCGATATCGGCGTGGTGGTGGCCTTCGTGTTCGTCATGGTCGCCGTCGTCATGGTCATGCTCTTCTGCCTTGGGCGCATCGCCGAACAGCGGGCTGGAAAGCTCCACCGACTGCACGCTGCACTTGGCCGAGGCGGGCAGGGCAAGCAGTTGCAGCGGTTGCTTGAGCTGGGCCTGCACGGTGGCGACCGTGGCCTTGTCGGCGTCGCTGGTGGCGGCATGCTCGAAGCCGACGAAGTTCATCGCCGGGCTGTCCACCTGCAGTTCCAGGGTCTTGCCGTCGAGGGCAACGTTGAGCTGGGCGACGCCATGCTCGTGCTTGCCGAGGCTGCCGTGTTCATGTTCGTCGTGGGCTTGGGCCGCGAGGGGCAGCAGGGCGACAGCGAGGAGCAGGGGGCGCATGGGAGACTCCGGTCTGATGAATGATTTTGTTACGTTATAACAGATGAAAAATTAAGGCCAGCTTAGCGTGCGTTTGGCGTGGCGCCGATGCCGTGGGAGCATGCGCGAAACCGCGTGAGGAGAAGGGCGATGCTGAGAATCAAGGGCACCATCGGCGACTGGCCGGTGGACCTGACTGTGGAGATGGATGACGCCGACTGGGCCCGGCTGGCGCAGAGCCTGCCGGTGGCGGCCGTTGTGCCGTCCGCGCCGGTTACCGCTCAGCCAGTGGCTGCTGGCCCGGCGGACAAGCTATGGCTGGCCGCGCAGGACCTGTTGCGCCGCAGCGGCAGCACGGAAGGGCCGGAGTTGATGGATGAGCTGGAAGCGCTGGCGGGCAGCACGGGAGCGGCGAAGGGATTGCTAGTGCGCCTGCGGCACAGCCCGCAGGTGAAGATCGAGGTGCGCGATGGCGTGCAGGTCTTCACCTGGGCAGATGAGTAGCCGGGAGACTACAGAAAGAAAAGGCGCCTCGCGGCGCCCTTTTCATCAATACAGCAGATTCGCCAGCTTGCGGCGGTAGGCGATCACCAGCGGGTGATCGTTGCCCAGCAGGTCGAACACCTGGACCAGCGTCTTGCGCGGCAGGTCCTCGCCGTAGCCGCGGTTGCGCGCGAAGAGCTTGAGCAGGGCATCCAGTGCCGCCTCGTACTGCTGGCGCGCCAGTTGCTGCACGGCCAGCTGGTAGGTGGCTTCGTCGTCGTTGGCGTCAGCGGCCAGGCGGGTCTTCAGGGTAGCGGCGTCGGGCAGGTCGGCAGCCTGGCGCAAAAAGGTCAGCTGGGCCTTGGCGGCGGCCAGCGCCTGCTTGTGGTCGTCGCTCTTCACCGCGTCGAGCACGGTTTCGGCTTCACCCAACTCACCGCGCTCGGCGAGGCAGCGGGCGTAGAGGATCAGCGCCGCAGCGTTGCTGTTGTCTTCGCCCAACAGGACTTTGAGCTGCGCTTCGGCCTCGGCGAAACGGCCTTCGTTGAAGGCTGCCTGCGCCAGCTCCAGCGGGTTGCCGGCGGCCGGGGCGGGCGGCTGGACGTGCTGCTCCAGCATCTGGCGGATCGCCGATTCCGGCTGCGCACCGGCGAAGCCGTCCACCGGCTGGCCGTCCTTGAACAGCACCACGGTGGGCAGGCTGCGGATGCCGAAGCGCATCACGATGTCCTGCTCGACGTCGCAGTTGACCTTGGCCAGCAGCAGCTCGCCCTGGTACGACTCGGTGATCTGCGCCAGCAGCGGCATCAGCGCCTTGCACGGGGCGCACCAGTCGGCCCAGAAGTCGACCAGCACCGGCTTGTGGAAGGAGTTCTCGATGACGACCTGATCGAAGTTGGCGATGCTGGCGTCGAAGATGTAGGGCGTATCGCTCATGGGAAATCTCGAATCGAGTGGGGCGATGAAGGTGGTTGCCACTATAAGTGGGGGCGCTGCCTGACGGAAACAACCCGCCTGGTCGGGCAGCGTAATTCCCTTCAGGAGCAATATGGGACGGTGATACGGCCGGGAAGGCCCCAGCGTGCCGATGTCACCCGCGGCGTGCGTGATACAGGCTTACATGGCGGAATTCGGCCGGCTCGGCCAGGTCCGGCCAGGTGCAGCCGTCGAGTATGCCCAGGCGCTGGTACAGCGGATGGCTGAAGTCGCGGACCCGCGAATCCGCCACCAGGGCTTCGCGGCCGCGGCTGAGGAACTCGTCCAGCAGCGGCAGGTTGGCGCGGTCGTAGAGCACGTCGGCGACGATGATCAGATCAAAGCGGTCCTCTTCCTGGAAGAAGTCCGCCGAGTAGGTCAGCTCCACGCCATTCAGCTCGGCGTTGGCGCGGCAGGCGTCCAGCGCCAGCGGGTCGAGGTCGCAGGCCACTACCTCGGCGGCACCGGCCTTGGCGGCGGCGATGGCGGCGATGCCCGAGCCCGCGCCGAAGTCCAGCACGCGCTTGCCGCGCACCCATTCGGGTTTGTCGGCCAACCAGTGCGCCAGCACCAGGCCGCTGGCCCAGCAGAAGCACCAGTAGGGCGGCTCTTCGAGGATGCGCCGGGTCTCGTCGGGGCTGAACTCGCGGTCCATGTTGTTCGCATCGATCAGCCACAGGTCGATGTCGGTACCCGGCAGGCGTTCTGCGCACAGGCGTGCGTCGCCGAGCAGTTCGCCCAGGGCCTGTTGCAGGGAAAGCGGTGGCGTCACGGTGCGCGCTCCAGGCGCAGCTCGCCCAGGGCGCGGGTTTCCGGCTGGGTGATGCGCACCGGCGGCAGGCGCCAGGCCAGTTGGCCGGACTGCGAGACGCGGCCATGCAGTTCCACGCGGGCATTGGCCGGGAAGGACTGCGGATTGAAGATCAGCCGGAAGGGCAGCGCCTGGCCGTTGGCGATGAGCTTCTCGCTGGAAAGCAGTTGTTGCGGACGGTCGCGCTCGTCGATCACCAGCAGCGCGACTTCCACTTCACTACCCGCCGGCAGGTAGCCCTGGGAGCTGCTGAGCTGGCCGGAGAGGGCGCGCATGTGCGCCGGCACCGGTTCCAGTGCGGCGGGCGCCGAGTTCTTCGGTGCGGGCGCCGGCGCAGCGGCGGGCACGGGTTTTTCGCTGGCGCAGGCGGCCAGCAGGGCGGTGAGGGACAAGCAGAGCAGGCGGGTGTACATGGCGGGCTCCATCGCGGCAGATTCCAGGCGGGCGCTTATATAGCGTAATGCCTGCGGCTTGTCTGCGGGGAGCAGGGTTTCTTCGGCCAGGCGATGCGCTACCATGGCCCCTTACCTCTTCCTCCGACAAGACTGCCCAAGACTCGCCATGCATTGTCCTTTCTGCGGCGCCCACGACACCAAAGTCATCGATTCGCGCCTGGTCGCCGAGGGCGACCAGGTCCGCCGGCGCCGCGAGTGCCTGGCCTGCGGCGAGCGTTTCACCACCTTCGAGACCGCCGAGCTGGTCATGCCGCGCCTGATCAAACAGGACGGCAGCCGCCAACCTTTCGACGAGGACAAGCTGCGCGCCGGCATGCAGCGCGCGCTGGAGAAGCGCCCGGTGAGCATCGAGCGGCTGGAAGAGGCGCTGGCGCACATCAAGCACAAGCTGCGCGCCACCGGCGAGCGCGAGATCAAGTCGCGGGTGCTGGGCGAGCTGGTGATGGCCGAGCTGCAGAAGCTCGATGAAGTCGCCTACATCCGCTTCGCCTCGGTCTACCGCCGCTTCCAGGACCTCAACGAGTTCCGCGAGGAAATCGAGCGCCTGGCCCGGGAGCCGGCGAAAGAATGAGCGGCGTCGATTCCGTGAACTGCCCGGATGAAGCCTGGATGGCCCGCGCCATCGAGCTGGCCCGCAAGGGCTGGTACACGACCCATCCCAACCCTCGCGTCGGCTGCGTCATCGTCCGCGATGGCGAAGTCGTCGGCGAAGGCTGGCATGTGCGCGCCGGCGAGCCTCACGCCGAGGTCCACGCCCTGCGCCGGGCCGGCGACAAGGCCCGTGGTGCCACCGCCTACGTCACCCTGGAACCCTGCAGCCACTTCGGTCGTACGCCGCCCTGCGCCGACGCCTTGATCGGCGCCGGCCTCGCCCGCGTGGTCGCGGCCATGCAGGACCCGAACCCGCAGGTCGCGGGCAGCGGCATGCGGCGCCTTGCCGAAGCCGGTATCGAGGTGCGCTCCGGCGTGCTGGAAAACGAAGCCCGCGCCCTCAACCAGGGCTTCCTCAAGCGCATGGAGACCGGCCTGCCCTTCGTCCGCGTGAAGCTGGCGATGAGCCTGGACGGCCGCACCGCCATGGCCAGCGGCGAGAGCCAGTGGATCACCGGCCCGGCCGCGCGCCGCGCCGTGCAGCGCCTGCGCGCGCAGGCCAGCGTAGTGCTCTCCGGCGCCGATACCGTGCTGACCGACGACGCCCGTCTGACCGTACGCCCGGATGAGTTGGGCCTGGACGCCGAGCAGACCGAGCTGGCCTCGCAGCGCCAGCCGCTGCGCGTGCTGATCGACGGGCGCCTGCGGGTGCCGCTGACCGCTACTTTCTTCCAGGCCGGTCCGGCGCTGGTGGTGAGCACCCAGGACGACCCGAACTACGCGGTGGTCGGCCACGAACTGCTCAACCTTGCCGGCCTCGACGGCCAGGTCGACCTGCTGGCACTGCTGAGCGAACTCGGCCGCCGTGGGGTCAACGAAGTGCTGGTGGAAGCCGGCCCGCGCCTGGCCGGCGCCTTTGCCCGCCTCGGACTGGTGGACGAATACAGCATCTTCATGGCGCCCAAGCTGCTCGGTTCCTCCGCGCGGCCGCTGCTGGAGCTGCCGCTGGAGCGCATGAGCGAATCCCGCGAGCTGAAGATCGTCGACATCCGCGCCGTGGGTGACGACTGGCTGGTCACCGCCAGACCGCTGTGATGGCGCGCCGGCGTAGCCCTCGCCGGCCAGTCGGCGGACGCGCAGTGATCAATAGGAAGCTTCCGACTTGCGCCGGCCTGTGGTAAAACGCCACACGCGGTCGACGCTGTAACGACCGCGATTGACGTTCTCAGGGCGGGGTGCAAGTCCCCACCGGCGGTAATGACGCGCAATGCGTCTAGCCCGCGAGCGCCTGTCCAGACCGGTTCGCCGGATGGCCAGGGTCAGCAGACCCGGTGTGATTCCGGGGCCGACGGTCATAGTCCGGATGAAGAGAGAACGGGATAGCCATCGGGGCGTGCCTGCGCGCGTCCGAGAAGTCCCTTCGATCCGATACGCCCTGTTTTCTAACGAAAAACAGGAGTTCGCCTCATGCAATACCTTTCCCTGTTGGCTTCGCGGGCCTGTCGGCCGGCTGCCTTCTCCGTGTGGGAGGCAACATGTTCACCGGCATAATCGAATCCATCGGAACCATCGCATCCATCACCCCGAAAGGCGGTGACGTGCGCCTGTACGTGAAGACCGGCAAGCTCGACCTCGGCGACGTCAAGCTGGGCGACAGCATCGCCGTCAACGGCATCTGCCTGACTGCGGTCGAGCTGCCCGGCGACGGCTTCTGGGCCGACGTCAGCCGCGAGACCCTGGCGCGCACCGCGTTCGCGCAGCTCAAGATCGGCAGCCGGGTGAACCTGGAAAAGGCCCTGACCCCGACCACCCGCCTGGGCGGCCACCTGGTCAGCGGCCACGTCGACGGCGTCGGCGAGATCGTCAAGCGCGAGGAAAACGCCCGCGCCATCCAGTTCACCGTGCGCGCACCGCGCGAGCTGGCCAAGTACATCGCGCTCAAGGGCTCGATCACCGTGGACGGCACCAGCCTGACGGTGAACGCGGTCAACGGCGCCGAGTTCGAACTGACCATCGTCCCGCACACCGTGCAGGAGACGATCATGGCCGACTACCGCGGTGGCCGCCTGGTCAACCTCGAAGTGGACCTGCTGGCGCGCTACCTGGAGCGCCTGCTGCTCGGCGACAAGGCGGCTGAACCCAGCGCCGGCGCCGGCGGCATCACCGAAGCATTCCTGGCCGACAACGGCTTCCTGAAACACTGAAAAGGCTCGTCCCCGTATGGCACTCAACAGCATTGAAGAACTGCTCGACGACATGCGTCAGGGCAAGATGGTCATCCTCATGGATGACGAGGACCGCGAGAACGAGGGCGACCTGATCATCGCCTCCGAGTGTGTCCGCACCGAAGACATCAACTTCATGGCCCGCTTTGCCCGCGGCCTGATCTGCATGCCGATGACCCGCGAGCGCTGCGAGCGCTTGGGGCTCCCGCTGATGGTGCAGCGCAACGGTTCCGGCTTCGGCACCAAGTTCACCGTCTCCATCGAGGCCGCCGAAGGCGTCACCACCGGCATCTCCGCCGCCGACCGCGCCCGCACCGTGCAGGCTGCCGCTGCGAAGAACGCCGTCGCTGCCGACATCGTCAGCCCCGGCCACATCTTCCCGCTGATGTCCCAGCCCGGTGGCGTGCTGGCTCGCGCCGGCCACACCGAAGCCGCCTGCGACCTGGCGCGCATGGCCGGCTTCGAGCCGTCCGGGGTGATCTGCGAGATCATGAACGACGACGGCACCATGGCCCGTCGCCCGGAACTGGAAGAGTTCGCCCAGCAGCACGGCATCAAGATCGGCACCATCGCCGACCTGATCCACTACCGCCTGATCCACGAGCGCACCGTCGAGCGCCTCGCCGAGCAGCCGCTGGATACCGAGCTGGGCCAGTTCAACCTGATCACCTACCGCGACTCCGTGGAAGGCGACGTGCACCTGGCGCTGACCCTGGGCAAGGTCTGCGCGGAAGAGCCGACCCTGGTGCGCGTGCACAACCCCGACCCGCTGCGCGACCTGCTGATGGTCAACCAGGCGGGCCGCTGGAGCCTGCGTGCGGCCATGGCCAAGGTAGCCGAGGCCGGCACCGGCGTGGTCCTGCTGCTGGGCCACCAGGTCGGCGGCGACGACCTGCTGGCGCACGTCCGCGAGATCACCAATACCCCGGCGCCCGCGCAGAAGCCGACCACCACCTACAGCACCGTGGGTGCCGGTTCGCAGATCCTGCGCGACCTGGGCGTGCGCAAGATGCGCCTGATGTCGGCACCGATGCGCTTCAATGCGATATCCGGTTTCGACCTGGAAGTAGTAGAATATCTGCCCGCTGACGGGCAGCCCTGATCGCTGCTGCGCTTGGTCAGGCCGCGTTGGAAGCCGCCTCAAAATGCTCATTTACTTCAGTAAACTGCGCTTTTTCGGCGACTTCCGCCTTGCCGGACCAGCGCTCGCGACGCGCTCAGGACTACCCGAATGAACCTCGCCGCCGTGCCCTGGCACGGCGGTGCCGTTCTTCTACCCTATTTGCGGAGCGTCACGCTGACGCTCCGGCTCTTTAACAGTGAGACTTGCCCATGACCCTGAAGACCATCGAAGGTACCTTCATCGCCCCCAAAGGCCGCTTCGCCCTGGTGGTTGGCCGCTTCAACAGCTTCGTGGTGGAAAGCCTGGTGGAAGGCGCCATTGACGCGCTGGTGCGCCACGGCGTTGCCCAGAGCGACATCACCGTGATCCGTGCTCCGGGCGCCTTCGAAATCCCGCTGGTGACGCAGAAAGTCGCCCAGCGCGGCGAGTTCGACGCCATCATCGCCCTCGGTGCGGTGATCCGTGGCGGTACCCCGCACTTTGAATACGTTGCCGGTGAGTGCACCAAGGGCCTGGCGCAGGTTTCCCTGCAGTTCGGCGTGCCGGTCGCCTTCGGCGTCCTGACGGTCGACTCCATCGAACAAGCCATCGAGCGCTCCGGCACCAAGGCCGGCAACAAAGGCGCCGAGGCAGCCCTGTCCGCCCTGGAAATGGTGAGCCTGCTGTCGCAGCTGGAGGCCAAGTGAGCACCCAGGACGGCAACACCCCGGCCAAGCCCGCCAAGCCGAACAAGATCGCCATGCGTCGCAAGGCCCGCAGCCTCGCGGTGCAGGCCCTGTATTCCTGGCAGATGGCAGGCCAGCCGCTCAACGAGATCGAGGCGACCTTCCGTACCGACAACGATTTCAGCGATGTCGACGGCGCCTACTTCCACGAGATCCTGCACGGCGTGCCGCGCCTGAAGACCGATCTGGACGAGGAATTCACGCCCTGCCTGGACCGTGCGCTGGAAGAGATCGACCCGGTGGAGCTGGCCATCCTGCGCCTGGCCACCTACGAGCTGCGCAATCGCCTGGACGTGCCGTACAAGGTCGTCATCAACGAAGGCATCGAGCTGGCCAAGACCTTCGGCGCCACGGACGGACACAAGTTCGTCAACGGCGTGCTGGACAAGCTCGCTCCGCGCCTGCGCGCCGCCGAACTTCGGGGCGCCAAGCGCTGAGAACCTGCCCATGATCCTACTGCGAGACCGTGATCGGAGCTCATGCGCTGCTCGGAAGCCTCATTTATGGCTCATAAACTCCGGTTCCTGCGCTGCTCTTCGCTCCGCTGACGGCCTCTCGCTACAGATCCTGAACAGGTTCTGAGCATGGGTGAGTTCGAGCTGATCCGTCGCTACTTCGCCTCGGCCGCCTGTGCGGCCGGCGGCGAGGCAGTGGCTCTGGGGATCGGCGACGACTGTGCGCTCCTGGCGCCCCGGGCCGGCGAACAGCTGGCGATTTCCACCGACACGCTCGTGGTCGGTGTGCATTTTCCCACCGTCTGCGATCCCTTCCTGCTCGGCCAGCGTGCCCTGGCGGTGTCTGCCAGCGACCTGGCGGCCATGGGCGCTTCGCCCATCGGCTTCACCCTCGCCCTGACCCTGCCCGAGGCCGATCCGGCCTGGCTGGAGGGCTTTGCCCGTGGTTTGAACCAGAAGGCGCAGGAGTGCTCGCTGGCACTGATCGGCGGCGATACCACCCGCGGGCCGCTGGCGATGACCGTCACCGTGTTCGGCGGCGTGCCCGCCGGGCAGGCGCTGACCCGTGCCGGTGCGCGTCCCGGTGACCTGCTCTGTGTCGGCGGCCCGCTGGGCGAGGCGGGCGGGGCATTGCCGCTGGTGCTGGGCGAGATGACCACCGAGCCGTCCGTCGCCGAGCCGCTGCTGGCGCGCTACTGGTCGCCGCAACCGCAGCTGGACTTCGGCCAGGCGTTGCGTGGCAAGGCGTCGGCGGCGCTGGATATTTCCGATGGGCTGCTGGCCGACTGCGGGCATATCGCCCGTGCTTCGGGCGTAGCGCTGGTCGTCGAGGCTGAAAAGCTGCCGCCCAGCCCCGCGCTGGAAGCCCTGCTGGGCGCCGAGCGGGCATTGCAGCTCAAACTGGGCGCTGGCGACGACTATGTCCTGGCCTTCACGCTGCCGCCTGAGCACCTGTCGGCGCTTTCGGCGAACTGGCCGCTGCTGTGCGTGGTCGGTAGGGTGGAAGCCGGTTCGGGCGTGTGCGTGCTCGACGGCAACGGTGCCGATATCACGCCGCGTCAGGGCGGCTACCTGCATTTCATGGAGTGACCGTGACAGAACACCCCAACCAGGCCCCGGCCCAACCCGTGCCCCATTCGGTATGGCGCAATCCCTGGCATTTCCTGGCCTTCGGCTTCGGCTCGGGCACCCTGCCGAAGGCGCCGGGCACCTGGGGTTCGCTGGTTGCGCTACCCTTCATACCACTCTGGCAGATGCTGCCGGACTGGGGTTACTGGCTGATGCTGGGCGTCACCATGCTGTTCGGCTTCTGGCTGTGCGGCAAGGTCGCCGACGACCTGCGCGTGCACGATCACGAAGGCATCGTCTGGGACGAGATGGTCGGCATGTGGATCACCCTCTGGCTGGTGCCGGAAGGCTGGTGGTGGCTGCTGGTCGGCTTCGCGGTGTTCCGCATCATCGACATCGCCAAGCCCTGGCCGATCAGCTGGATCGACCGCAACGTCCATGGCGGCGTCGGCATCATGCTGGACGATGTGCTGGCCGGCGTTTTCGCCTGGCTGGTGATGCAAGGCCTGACATGGGGTTGGGCCCACTGGCTGATCTGAGGACGTTCGATGCGCCGACTGCTGTGCCTGCTCCTGTGCCTGTGCTGGCTGCCGGTGGCGTTCCTGTCGATGGCCGTGCCCGCGGCCGCGGCTGCTGACAAGCCCGCCCGGACGCTTGCGGGTGTTCCCGGGGAAATCCAGGTGGTCAGCGAGGTCTGGGTCAACTACACCCAGGCTGACGGTCGTGGCCTGGCCTGGGACCTGTTGCGGGCCATCTACGAGCCAGAAGGCGTACGCCTGAAACTGCGCAGCGAGCCCTACGTCCGCTCGGTCGGGCTGGTGCAGCGCGCCGAGGCGGATGCCTGGGTAGGTTCCTACCGCCACGAAATCGACAACATCATCTATCCGCACTGGCCTTACGACGTCGACCCCATCGGTGCGCTGGGCCTGAACACTTCTCCCCAACCGACGCTCGCCACGCTGGATAGCTACCGCCTGGCCTGGATGCGCGGCTACGCCTTCGACCGCTATCTCGATCACCTGAAGCGGCGCAATGAATTGCAGCGGCGCAGCTCGGCGCTGCCGATGCTCGATGGCCACCGCATCGACTACTTCATCGATGCCCGCCCCGAGCTGGAAGAGATGATCGAGGCCAAGGGTGTCGACGCCAGCGTCTACCACATCACCGATGTCGGCTCGATTCCGCTGTATCTTGGCTTCGCCAACAACGACCGCGGGCGGGCGCTGGCGAAGCTCTACGATTCGCGCATGCAGGCGCTTTACCGCAGCGGCGAGCTGGAGCGCATCTTTGCTCGCTGGCACTGGCCCTACGCCCCGCTGAAACCACTGCTGCCGCCCAAGGAGTGATCGAATGCGCCTGTCCGCCCTGATCTGCCTGTCCCTGTGTTCCATCGCTGCCGTGGCAGCCCCGCAGGTGCAGGTGGTCGGTCTGTTCCCCGGTGCTGCGGTGCTCAATATCGACGGCCAGCGCAAGCTGGTGAAAGTCGGCCAGAGCGGCCCGGAAGGCGTGCAGGTGGTCAGCGCCGACAGCCACAAGGCGGTACTGCGTATCGGCGGGGTCGAGCAGACCTATGAGCTGAGCCGCGAGTACAACAGCGGCGGCTATGCCGCGCCCTCCGCCCGCACCGAGATGAGTATCGCCCGCGGCACCGGCGGCCACTATTGGGTGGCGGGCACCATCAACAACCAGAACGCGCAGTTCCTGGTGGATACCGGCGCCACCTCTATCGCCATGAACGAAGGCGAGGCCCGGCGCCTGGGGATCGATTACCGCGCCAGCGGTACGCCGATGATGGTCTCCACGGCCAGCGGCACCGTCAGGAGCTGGCGGGTGATGCTCAACAGCGTGAAGCTGGGCGGTATCGAGTTGCTGGGCGTCGAGGCGGCGGTGGTCGAAGGCGATTACCCCACCGAGATTCTCCTGGGTATGAGCTTCCTCAACCGCGTCGGCTGGCGGGAGGAACAGGGCATGATGTACATCCAGGCCAAGCACTGACGGCAGGGCTTCTATCAACCGCATCGATGCTTATCTTGCAGAATTCGCAATGACGGTGCGGCTGGCGCTGCTGCTACAATGCCGGTCCTCCTTCCTTAGATAAATCTTTCAGGAGTTTCCGGTGTCTGTCGTTTTCGTCGCCGCCTCCAAGCTGCCCACCCCCTTCGGCGAATTCACCATGCATGGCTTCCTCGACGAGGAAACCGGCAAGGAACACGTCGCCCTGACCATGGGCAAGCTCGATGACGGCCAGCCGGTGCTGGGGCGTCTGCATTCCGAATGCCTCACCGGCGATGCGCTGTTCAGCCTGCGCTGCGACTGCGGTTTCCAGCTCGAGGGCGCACTGTCGGCCATCGCCAAGGAAGGCCGCGGCGTGCTGCTGTACCTGCGTCAGGAAGGCCGTGGCATCGGCCTGATCAACAAGATCCGCGCTTATGCTCTGCAGGATGAGGGCGCCGATACCGTGGAGGCCAACCTGGCCCTGGGCTTCGGCGCCGACCAGCGCGACTACGCCATGTGCCTGCCGATGCTCAAGCACCTGGGCGTCTGCTCGCTGAAGCTGATGACCAACAATCCGCGCAAGGTCAAGGCGCTGGAAGGCTATGGCCTGACCGTCGCCGAGCGGGTGCCGCTGCACAAGGGCCTGAACCCGCACAACAAGCGCTACCTGCAGACCAAGGCAGGCAAGCTGGGCCATATGCTGGGCAATATGCATCAGGGCGAAGCCGAGGCCGAGGTCTCCGCGTCGTGAATCGCGCCGCTGCCCGGCGCCGGCTGAATCTGATCTGGTGGCTGCTGCTGGCGCTCGCACTGGCACCGCAGCACCTGATGCTGGCGCTGGTGGGCGATGCGCCGTTCTCGGACACGCTGGCCACGCCGGTGTTCGTCGTCGGCCTGGTGTCGATGTTCCTCACCCTGCCGTTGTTCCGTCGCTACAAGCACGCACTGATCGCTACCGGTAAGGCTCGCGATGGCGCGGACGAGCCTGCGGCCTGGCAGGCACTGGGTGCCGCGCAGCGCCGTGGTGCGCTGGTGGGCAGTATCCCGGCCTGGATCGGCGCCCTGGCGGTGCTGGTCGACCTGCATGGTGTGCCGGTCCTGCTGCTGGGCTTCGCCAGCCTGGTCATCCTCTGGCTGTATCGCCTGCCGCGCCAACTGGCCTGATGCGCCGCTTCCTGTGCCTGCTCCTGCTGATCGCCGGTTTGCCGGTGGCGGCGGCAGAGCGGGTGATCAGCCTGGCGCCCTCGCTCACCGACATGGTCCTCGAACTGGGCGCCGCCGACCGGCTGGCCGGCCTGCTCGACGGCGGGCCACGTCCCGAGCCCCTGAAAGGCCTGCCGTCCGTCGGACGTTACGGTCAGGTCAATCTCGAACAGATTCTCGCCTTGCAGCCCGACCTGTTGCTGGTCTGGCCTGGCGCGGTGCCTGATGCGCAGTTGCGGCGCCTGAAGGCCGTGGGTATTCCGCTCTACGTGGCCGATCCGCACCGTCTGGACGATATCTCCCGGCAATTCCGCGAATTGGGCGAGCGCCTGGGGCAAGCGGAGAAGGGTCGCGCGTTGGCGCAAGCCTTCGATGTGCAAATGGCGCAGTTGCGTGCGCAATACCGGCGCGAGCAGCCACTCAGGGTGTTCTACCAGGTGTGGGACCGCCCGCTCTACACCGTCGGCGGTCGACAGATCATCAGCGAGGCGCTGGAAGTCTGCGGTGGCCGCAACCTGTTCGCCGATCTCGACCTGCCGGCGCCACAGGTGGGGCAGGAGGCCGTACTGGCCCGTGATCCGCAAGTGATCCTGGCGGCCAGCGACGAGCAACTGAGCAGTTGGACCGGCATGCGGCAACTCAGCGCTACGCGGCTCAAGCAGCTCTGGGTAGTGCCGGATCGCAACCTGGAGAAGCCGAGCTTCGCGATGCTCGATGCCACCGGGAAGCTTTGCCGGTTGCTCGCGGGTGCCAAGGCCGACGACTGAGTCGGCCGGGTTCGCGAGCAAGCTCGCTCCTACAGGTAACCGGAAGCACCAGTGCGCTCTTTGTAGGATCGACGGGGACGCCTAGTTCTTGCTTGCGAACCTCCGTATCCGGCGACAAGGAGCAGACCGCAGGGCGGAAAACCCCGAACGGGTTATCCGCCCTGCGTCCACGCCCCTCGGGGCCTGAGGTCAGAACCCCTCCAGTACGATCTTGCCCTTGGCCGTGTTGCTCTCCAGCAGTGCGTGGGCGCGGCGCAGGTTGGCGGCGTCGATCTTGCCGAAGTGCTCGCCCAGGGTGGTTTTCAGCACGCCGCTGTCGATCAGCCCGGCCACGCGCTGCAGCAGCTTGTGCTGTTCGATCATGTCGTCGGTCTGGAACATCGAGCGGGTGTACATGAACTCCCAGTGCAGCGACAGGCTCTTCTGCTTGAGCAGCCGCACGTCGAGGTTCTCCGGGTCGTCGATCAGCGCCAGGCGGCCCTGCGGGCGCAGGCTGGCGACGATTTCGGGCAGGTGCTGCTCGGTCTGGTTCAGGCTGGCCACGTGGGTGACTTCGCCGATGCCGATGCGCTTGAGCTCTTCGCTCAGCGGCTTGCGGTGGTCGATCACGTGGTGCGCGCCGAGGTTGCGCACCCATTCCTGGGTTTCCGGGCGCGAGGCGGTGCCGATCACGGTCATGCCGGTGAGCTGGCGCGCCAACTGGGTAAGGATCGAACCGACGCCGCCGGCCGCGCCGACGATCAGCAGGCTCTGGCCTTTGCTGGCGCTGCCCGCGGCCACCTGCAGGCGGTCGAACAGCAGTTCCCAGGCGGTGATGGTGGTCAGCGGCAGGGCGGCGGCGTGGGCGAAGTCCAGGCTCTGCGGCATGGCGCCCACGATGCGCTCGTCGACCAGTTGCAGTTCGGCGTTGCTGCCGGGGCGGGTCAGGTCGCCGGCATACCAGATCTTGTCGCCCGGTTTGAACAGGCTGACCTCGCTGCCCACGGCGCGGACCACGCCGCTAGCGTCCCAGCCGAGCACCTTGTGCTGGCCTTCGGCGGGCTGTGCGCGCTGGCGCACCTTGGTGTCCACCGGGTTGACGGAGACGGCGCGCACCTCCACCAGCAGGTCGCGCGGGCCGGGCGTGGGTTCGGGCAGCTGGATGTCGAGCAGCGAGTTGGCGTCGCTGCTGGGCAGGCTCTGGGTGTAACCAATGGCTTTCATGGGAATTCCTATTCGCTTTGAACGGTCAGTCGATGCGGTTCATCAGGCGGATATCGAGTTCCGCCAGGTCAGGTTCGGCGGCCTTCACGAAGGCCTGGAAGTGTGGGCTGGCCTCGTGCTCGGCCAGGGCATCCTCGTCGCGCCACTGCTCGATCATGTAGATCAGCTCGGCGTCCTTGATATCGCGGTGCAGGTCGTACTGCAGGCAGCCGGCCTCGGCGCGGGACGGCGCGAGCATGCCGTGCAGGCGCTCCTGCAGGCTGTCGGCGCGGCCGGGCTTGGCGCGAATGATGGCGATCAGGGTCAGGCTCATCCGGGTATCTCCAGTTGGGCAGGGAAGGTGAGGGCATGCTGCTCTCTTTCATCGGGAAGAAAAACCGCGTAAGTAGAGAGTCTCTTTCAAAGGATTTTTGAAAATGCTGCGCTTCGACGACCTGCAGATATTCGTCCGCACCGCGGAGCGCGGCAGTCTCTCTGCTGCCGCCCGAGAGCTGGAGCTGTCGCCAGCCGTGGCCAGTGCCGCGCTCAAACGCCTGGAAAGCGAGCTGGACGTGCGCCTGTTCGCCCGCTCGACCCGCAGCCTGCGCCTGACCGCCGAGGGTGAGCTGTACCTGGCCCACGCCCGCGCTGCGTTGCAAAGCCTGGATGACGGTCGTCAGTTGCTGGCGGGCGGCAAGAGCGAGATCGCCGGCAACTTCCAGGTATCGGCGCCCTCGGATTTCGGCCGCAACGTGCTGCTGCCCTGGCTGGACGAATTCCAGGCGCTGCACCCGCGCATGAACCTGCGCCTGCTGATCAGTGACCGTCAGGCCGATCTCTACCGGCAACCGGTGGACGTGGCTTTCCGCCTGGGGTTGCCGGGGGACTCGAACCTTGTCGCGCTTCCGCTGGCGCCGGACAACCGTCGGGTGCTCTGCGCCGCGCCCGAGTACTTCGCTCGCCACGGCAAGCCGCAGCACCCGGACGAGCTGCAAAAGCACAACTGCCTGCTGTACATGCTGGGCGGCCGAGCTCACGAGCGCTGGCGTTTCAGCGACAGCCGCAAGCAACACGAGGTGACGGTGCGCGGCGATCGTCTCTGTGACGACGCCGACGTGGTGCGGCGCTGGGCCGTGGCGGGGCAGGGGCTGGTCTACAAGTCCTGGCTGGACGTGGCGGCCGATGTGCGTGCCGGCCGGTTGGAGGTGGCGCTGGCGGATTACCTGGGCGAAGCCACGCCGATGAACCTGTTCTGCACCCACCGCGCGCAGCTCAGCCGGGCGGTGACCCAGCTGCGCGAGTTCGTCCAGTTGCGCTGCGCCGAACTGATGCGCGAGCGCCCCTGGGCCTGAAGCCGGGTCAGAGCGGTGTGTAGCGGTGAATGGCCGACGACAGCCCCCAGGCGCTGGCTACCGCCAGCAGCACCATGGCGGTCGGCAGCAGGCTCCACCAGATGCGCGGCGCCAGGGCCGGCAGCTCGCTGCGGCGCTGGCTTATCCACAGGCTGGCGGCGCACACCGCCGCGCCGAGCAGGGCGCCGGCGATGATGTCGCTGGGCCAGTGGGCGCCCAGATAGACGCGGGACAGCGCAATGCTCGCCGCCGGAATCACCGCCAGCAGCATCCAGGTCAGGCGCACCCGCGGGGACTTCTCCCGGCTGGCCAGCACCCCGAGTACCAGGAAGAAGGCGAAGGACGCCGAACTGTGGCCGCTGGGCATGCTGAAGGCGGACAGCGGATCGGCGATCACCTCGGGCCGGGCGCGGCCGAAGAGATGCTTGAGCGCGGTGTTGAGCAGCGCGGTGCCGACCATGGTGCCAGCCGCGAAGAAGGCATGGCGCCAAAGTCGCAGGGCGGCCAGCAGCGCCGCCAGCAGCGCACCGGCGATGAACTGGGTGCGGAAGTCGCCGACGCGGGTGACGGCCACCATCACATGGTCCAGCCACGCGTGGCGGTGTTCCTGCACCAGCGCCATCAGGCCCTTGTCCAGGGCGTCCAGGTGCGGCCAGCCGATCAGCATGGCGAACAACAATACGAAGCAGCCGACGGCGCCGATCAGCGGAGCATTGCGCTCCTTGCGCAGCTCGGCGTGGATCACCAGGGCGAACACCACTGCGATGCACGCGGCAACCACACCGGCCTCCGGCCAGAAGCCTTCGGGCAGCGGCAGGCGCATGGCCGCACCGGTGGCCCAGCCAGGCACCAGGTAGGCGATGGACCAGCCGGCGGCGGCGATGATGGAAACGCTGACGAAGCGGCCGAACGGCATGTCCAGCATGCCCGCAACCATCGGCAGGAACGGCCGCAGCGCGCCGATGAAGCGGCCCACCAGCAGGCTCGCCACGCCATAGCGGTGGAAGAACCCTTCCGCGCTGGCCATCCATTCCGGATGGTGGCGCAGCACTGGCAGGCGGCGGATGTCCTGGTGGAAGTGGCTGCCGATCCAGTAGGACGACAGGTCACCGAGCAGGCCGCCGAGGAACGCCAATGCCAGGGTTTCCCCCAGCCCCAGGGCGCCGCTGCCGGCCAGCATGGCGATGGCGAAGAGCATCACCACGCCGGGCAGGATGATGCCGATGATGGCGGCGCATTCGAGGAAGGCGACCAGGAACAGGACCAGGGCGAGCCATTGCGGATGGGTGGCCATCCAGGTGTTGAAGGCGGCGAGATCGATCATCGGAAGGTGGCGTCCTGGGTTCCGAGCAGGTGGTAGTCATGGCCTTCGACCTGGCCGCGGCGCAGTGGGTTGCGCGTGCAGAAGGGCGCGAAGGCGGCATCGACGAAGCGGTACTGCAGGTGTTCGTCGCGGCCGTGGGGAATGCCCAGGCGCGCGGCCTGGATAACGTGCGCGGGCGTTTCGCCAAGGTCGTCGACGAACAGGCGCTGCGGGTCGAAGCGCTGGGCGTCCCACTCCGGCACTTTCAGGCCCATGGAGCGGCAGAGCAGGGTCTGGCCGTTGCACAGCTTGCCCAGCGGACGCTCGCTGCCGTCGGCGGCGGGGTTGAGCCGACGCATGGCGGCCAGTGATTCGTCACCGGAGATGCGATCCATCCAGGGGTGCCCGGACTTGATCAGTACCGCATTGCCGGCGCCGCCGGCGCTGAAGTTCAGCGAGTCGCCGCCACGCGCGTAATACATGTAGATGTGCCCGCCATCGAGGAACAGCGCCTTGCGCTTCTCGGTGTAACCGAGCGATGCGTGGCTGCCTTTCTCGGCCAGGTAATAGGCCTCGGTCTCGATGATCCGCGCGGAGAGCCACAGGTCGCCGACCCGATGGCGGATCACCTTGCCCAGCAGTTCGCGGGCGACGGTCAGGGCATCGCGATTGAAGAAGGCGTCCGGCAGGGGATTGGCCCCTGGCCAGGGCAAACTTAGGTTGGGTTCGGCGGGCATCGGATTGTCGCGGTTCTCGGGCCGGTCTTAGGCTGGGGAATCATAACAACAAGATTCTTAAGCATGGCTGAACGGATCCGGGCCGACAGCGCCCACATTACCCCCAGCGCGCACTACACCGGTTACGTCTGGTATCGCCACCAGCTTGCCGATCCGGCCTTCGCCACGGCGTTCGGCCGCTGGGTGCACGGTTGCGTGGCGCCGATCAACTGGGGCGCGCGGGTCGGCTTCGGACTGAATATCGAAGACTTCCTGTTACAACGTCACCTGCTGATCGATGCCCGGCTGACCCAGGCCATCGAGTCGCGCGGCGTTTCCCAGGTGGTCGAGATAGCCTGTGGTTTGTCGCCCAGGGGCCGGCGTTTCCGTCAGCGCTATCCCCAGCTGACCTACCTGGAAGCCGACCTGCCGCCCATGGCCGCGCGCAAGTCGGCGTTGCTGCAGGAGCAGGGCTGGCTGGACGGCAAACATCGCGTGCGTGCTGTGGATATCCTTGCTGAAGACGGCGAGCAGAGCCTCGCCGCGTTGCTCTCCGGACTGGACCCAGAGCGCCCCGTGGTGGTGATTACCGAGGGGCTGGTGAATTACTTCCAGCGCCCGGTGATCGAGGGCTTCTGGTGTCGATTGGCCGTGGCCCTGCGGCGCTTCCCCGAGGCGACCTACCTGACCGAACTCTATCCCGACCTGCGCGAACACCCGCGCTACCGGCAGATTCGCTGGGGCGTCGGGCTGATCGGCAAGCTGACGCGGGGTGGCTATCCGCTGCATTACCGCAGCGCGGCGGAAATCGAGCAGGCGTTCGTTGGTTGCGGGTTTGGCCGGGTGGGCGTGCTCGATCCGCAGGTGGACGGTGTGGGGCTGGGCTTGCCGAAAGGGCGGATGCCGAGTCTGGTGCGGGTGATCGAGGCGCGGCTTTAGGTTCGGGACTGTTCGGGGCTGGGCGGTTCGCGAGCAAGAACTAGGCGTCCCCCTCGGTCCTACGAAGAGCAGCCGCGGCTTATTCGGGGGGCATGCAGGGGCGAGCTTGCTCGCGAACAATATCAATGCAGGACGCTTGTGCCCGCGCTTCCCCCTCACCCCAGCCCTCTTCCAGGGGGAGAAGGAGTCATTCGGTGCAGGCCTGCGCAGCTGACGTTTCGCATGATGCCGTTCCAGTCCCCTCACCCTTCTGGGAGAGGGAAGAGCCCGGCCTCCGAAATCGCCACATTCAAACCATCAAGCCGCACACGCCCCCTGCTGCATCGGCACCACCATCGCCGCCAGCGCTGCGCTGGCCTGCGGGTCGCCGTGGGCGAAGATGAACGCCAGGCCGTCGCCGCTGTAGCGCAGCGGCAGGATATCCAGTTCCGGCAGCCCGGCGGCGGCGAGCTTCCAGCCGCGCGCAGGGCGATCCGCCGGCAGCTCGACGCGGATCAGGCCACCGAAATAGCCCAGCTCCGCCAGCTCGCAGCGCCATTCGCCGCCCTCGCCGTTGCGCAGTACGGCGCGCCGATCGGCCGGCGCCAGGCGCGCTTCGAAGCGGCGCTCCAGGTGCAGCAGTTGCTGGCGCTGGAAGCGCGTGCTGCCGGCGGCGCTGCGTGGCAGAGGCTCGCCGAGCAGGAACGGGTTGTAGAGCCGCGCACAGGCATCGCGGCGTTCGAACTGGGCAAGGTGGTCGGCGTCGTGGATCAACGCAAACTCGGCATCGGCGCACGCGTGGGCGAACTCGGCGTGTTCCCACGGCTGGGTGAAATGGTCGTACTCGCCGGCCAGCACCAGGGTTGGGCATTGCGGGTGACGTTCGAAGCCGCCGAAGGCCAGCAGGCGCTGGCTGTTCTGCCGGTAGCGTTCGATTTCCGCTGGTGTCAGGCGCTGCAGCTGGCGCAACAGGGCCTTGCGGAACACCGGGGATACACCGGTATCGCCCAGGCGCAATGGGTTGATCAGGCCGGTCAGCACGCCATGGGCGAAGGGCTCCTGCTCGCCCAGTTCCAGGCGCGCCAGGGCTTCGATCAGCAGGGCGCGGGCGCCGGGTCGGCCGAAGGCGGTGATGCCGGCCAGCAGCAGGCGACCACAGCGCGCCGGGTGGCGGGCGGCGAACAGCGCTGCCAGCGCCGAGCCGTACGACAACCCGATCGGCATCAGGGGCGGCAATTGCAGGGTTTCGGCGAAAGCGGCGATGAGGTCGGCCAGGTCTTCCAGGCTCAGCTGGGGCGCCAGTTGCAGGTTGCCGCCCTGGCTGGGCAGGTCGAGGAGGATCACCGGGTGCCCGGCGAGCAGCTCGGAAACCTCGCTGGCGAAGGAGCGGAAGCTCTGGAAGGCACCGCCCAGCAGCAGGACCGGCGGGCGGGTGTCATCTTCCCTGGAGGAAAAGGCCTGGTAGTGCAGTTGCCAACCGTCCAGTTCCAGCACCGCCGGGGCGGCGGTCAGGGCCTGGGCGCTGTAATCGGTGCGATAGCGCATGGCAGTTCTCCGGCGGTGGGCCGCCTCTTGTTGTTCTTCCCTGGCGTGCCTCCCTGGCTATGCGATCGCAACGGGGGCAATGAGCCATGCTTGCAAGGTAACCAGCCGATACGAATTTGGTTACCCAACCTTCGGGCGGCAGAAGCGGGCGGGGGATGGGCGGATGTCACCGTTTGGCCGATGGGGCGTGGCGTGGGAGGGGGTTGGCGTTACGTGCGGTGCGCCGCTGACCGGCCGGCTGCTGTGGCTGGCCGCTGAGGGGGCGCTCCCGCTATACTTGCGCATTTCCCTCACGCAGACGCGTTTGATCATGACCGAGTCCGTTCTCGACTATATGAGCCGCCTGGGCCGCGCCGCCCGTGAAGCGTCGCGCGTCGTCGCGCGCGCCACGACCGCGCAGAAGAACCAAGCCCTGCTGGCCGCTGCCGATGCCCTGGATGCCGCCCGCGCCCAGCTGACCGAAGCCAACGAGCAGGATCTGGCCAATGGCCGTGCCAATGGTCTGGAGCCAGCCATGTTGGACCGCCTGGCCCTGACTCCGGCACGCATCGATGACATGATCGAGGGCCTGCGCCAGGTCGCCACGCTGCCGGACCCGATCGGCGAGATCCGCGACATGCGCTATGTGCCGTCCGGTATTCAGCTGGGCAAGATGCGCGTGCCGTTGGGCGTGGTGGGGATCATCTACGAGTCCCGTCCGAACGTGACCATCGACGCCGCCAGCCTGTGCCTGAAGTCGGGCAACGCCACCATCCTGCGCGGCGGCTCCGAGGCGATCCATTCCAACCAGGCGATTGCCGCGTGCATCCAGACGGGCCTGGCCAAGGCCGGCCTGCCGGCCAGCGTCGTGCAGGTGGTGGAAACCACCGACCGCGCCGCCGTCGGCGCGCTGATCACCATGCCCGAGTACGTGGACGTCATCGTTCCGCGCGGCGGCAAGGGCCTGATCGAGCGCATCAGCCGCGATGCCAAGGTGCCGGTGATCAAGCACCTGGACGGCATCTGCCACGTCTACATCGACGTCGCCGCCGATCTGGACAAGGCCATCCGCGTCGCCGACAACGCCAAGACCCAGCGCTATGCGCCGTGCAACACCATGGAGACGCTGCTGGTGCACGCCGGCATCGCCGACCGCGTGCTGCCGCCGCTGGCTGCCATCTACCGCGACAAGGGCGTGGAACTGCGTGGCGACGCGGCGACCCGCGCGCTGCTGGGCGCCGACGTGCTGGAAGCCACCGAGGAAGACTGGCGCACCGAATACAACGCGCCGATCCTGTCGATCCGCATCGTCGACAACCTCGATGCGGCCATCGAGCACATCAACACCTACGGCTCACAGCACACCGACGCGATCATCACCGAGAACTTCACCGATGCCCGCCGCTTCCTCACCGAAGTGGACTCGGCCTCGGTCATGGTCAACGCCTCGACCCGCTTTGCCGATGGCTTCGAGTACGGCCTGGGCGCGGAGATCGGCATTTCCACCGACAAGCTGCACGCCCGCGGTCCGGTCGGCCTGGAAGGGCTGACCAGCGAGAAGTACGTGGTGTTCGGCGACGGGCACGTGCGGACCTGATGAACAAGGCGCGTTCCCGGCGTGTCGGTCTGTTCGGCGGCACCTTCGATCCGGTGCACATCGGCCACCTGCGCAGTGCGCTGGAGATGGCAGAGCAGCTCGAATTCGACGAGCTGCGCCTGATCCCCAACTTCCGCCCGCCGCATCGCGACACCCCCCAGGTGCTACCTGCGCAGCGGCTGGCGATGGTCGAGCTGGCGGTTGCCGGCGTAGACCCGCTGGTGGTCGATGACCGCGAGCTGAAGCGTGACAAACCCTCCTACACCATCGACACCCTGGAGTCGCTGCGTGGGGAGCTGGATGAGCAGGACCAGTTGTTCCTGCTGGTCGGCTGGGACGCATTCTGCGGCCTGCCGACCTGGCATCGCTGGGAAGAGTTGCTGGAGCACAGTCATATCGTCGTGCTGCAGCGCCCGGATGCCGACAGCGAGCCGCCGGAAGACCTGCGCGACCTGCTGGCGGCGCGCAGTGTTGCCGACCCGAAGGCGATGATCGGCCCCGCCGGGCAGATCACCTTCGTCTGGCAGACGCCGCTTGCAGTTTCCGCCACGCAGATCCGCCAACTCCTGTCGCAGGGGCGCTCGGTGCGCTACCTGGTGCCGGATGCGGTATTGAACTATATCGAGGCGCACGGCCTGTACCAGGCGCCCCACTGAACAAGTCAGAGAGTCATACATGCAAACCGAACAACTGGTCGAACTGACCATCGCCGCCCTGGAAGATCTCAAGGCGCAGGACATCACCGTCATCGACGTGCGCGAGAAGACCAGCATCACCGACGTCATGGTCATCGCCACCGGCGCCTCCAGCCGTCAGGTCAAGTCGCTGGCCGACAACGTGCTGGAAAAGGTCAAGGAACAGGGCGTGCGCCCGATCGGCAGCGAAGGCCAGGAAGGTGGCGAGTGGGTCCTGATCGACCTCGCCAACGTCGTGGTCCACGTCATGCAGCCGGCCACCCGCCAGTTCTACGACCTGGAGCGTCTGTGGCAGGGCGCCGAGCAGAGCCGCGCGTCCCACAGCGCCGAGTAAGCGTGCCGTGCGCCTGCGTCTGATCGCGGTTGGCTCGCGCATGCCGCGCTGGGTGGAAGAGGGCTGGGCGGAGTACGTCAAGCGCCTGCCCTCGGAGCTGTCCCTGGAACTGGTGGAAATCCCGTTGAACACGCGCGGCAAGAATGCCGACGTGGCACGGCTGATCCGCCAGGAAGGCGAGGCCATGCTGAGCAAGGTCCAGCCCGGGGAACGCATCGTCACCCTGGAAGTCGAAGGCAAGCCCTGGAGCACCCCCCAGCTGGCGCAGGAACTCGACCGCTGGCGCCTGGACGCGCGCACCGTCAACCTCATGGTCGGCGGGCCGGAAGGCCTGGCGCCGGAGGTCTGCGCGCGCAGCGAGCAGCGCTGGTCGCTGTCACCGCTGACCCTGCCGCACCCGCTGGTGCGCATCCTGGTCGGCGAGCAGATCTACCGCGCCTGGACAGTGCTGTCCGGGCACCCCTACCACAAGTAGTCGTAGCCGTTTTCGATGCCGCAGCCGATACAGCTCAAGGACCACGAGAAGGACGCCCGCCTGGTCCGCGCCCGCGTCATCGTCGGCGGGGTGGCGATCTTCCTGCTCGCCCTTGTGCTGGTGGCGCGTATGTATCACCTGCAGGTGACGCAGTACGACTACCACTCGACGCTGTCGGAGAACAACCGCGTCCACGTGCAGCCGATTCCGCCCAATCGTGGGCTGATCTTCGACCGCAACGGGGTGATCATCGCCGACAACCGTCCCAGCTTCAGCCTGACGATTACCCGCGAACGTACGGAGAACCTGCAGGATACGTTGAAGAACCTCGTCGAAATCCTCGGATTGACCGAGGAAGACAAGGCCATCTTCGAGAAGCGCATGAAGCAGGGGCGGCGGCCGTTCGAGCCGGTGCCGATCATGTTCGAGCTGTCCGAGGAGCAGATCGCCCGCATCGCGGTGAACCAGTACCGCCTGAACGGCGTCGACGTGGCCGCGCAATTCGTCCGCCATTACCCGCTGGGCGAGCACTTCGCCCACTCGGTCGGCTATGTCGGGCGGATCAACGAGGCGGAACTGAAGAAGCTCGACCCGGTGGCCTATTCGGGCACCCACCACATCGGCAAGACCGGCGTGGAAAAATTCTACGAGGATGCGCTGCACGGCACGGTTGGCTACGAGGAAGTCGAGACCAACGCCCGCGGTCGCGTCCTGCGCGTGCTCAAACGTACCGAGCCGGTCTCCGGCCGTGACATCGTGCTGAGCATCGACAGCAAGCTGCAGGCTGCCGCGGAAACCGCACTGGCCGGCCGCCGCGGCGCCATCGTGGCGATCCAGCCGTCCACCGGCGAGGTGTTGGCGATGGTCAGCCAGCCGGCCTACGACCCCAACCTGTTCGTCACCGGCATCAGTTTCAAGGATTACGCGGCGTTGCGTGACTCCGAAGATCGCCCTCTGTACAACCGCGTGCTGCGCGGCCTGTATCCGCCGGGCTCGACGGTGAAACCGGCGGTGGCCATTGCGGGGCTCGACGCGGGTGTGGTGACGCCCACCAGCCGTGTGTTCGACCCCGGCTTCTACCAATTGCCCAACTACGACCACAAGTACCGCAACTGGAACCGCACCGGCGACGGCTGGGTCACCCTGGAGACCGCGATCATGCGGTCCAACGACACCTACTTCTACGATCTCGCCCACAAGCTGGGGATCGATCGGCTGCACGACTACATGAGCAGGTTCGGCTTCGGCCAGCGCGTGGCCCTGGACATGTATGGCGAAGCTGACGGCCTGATGCCGTCCCGCCAGTGGAAGCGTGCCTTGCGCCGGCAGGCCTGGTTCCCGGGGGAAACCCTGATTCTGGGCATCGGCCAGGGCTACATGCAGTCCACCCCGCTGCAACTGGCGCAGATGACCGCGCTGCTGGCGAACAAGGGCAAGTGGATTCGCCCGCACCTTGCCAAGACCATCGACGGCAAGCCGCCGGTGGACGAAGACCCGATGCCGGACATCCAGCTCAAGGATCCGAACAACTGGAACCTGGTGGACTACGGCATGCAGCAGGTAGTCCACGGCGCCCGCGGTACCGCCCACAAGGTCGGCGCCACGTCCGTCTACCGCATTGCCGGCAAGTCCGGTACCGCGCAGGTCGTGGCGATCAAGCAGGGGGAGAAGTACAACCGCTCCAAGCTGCTGGAGCGCCATCGTGACCACGCGTTGTTCGTCGGCTTCGCCCCGGCGGACAATCCGCAGATCGCCGTGGCGGTGATGGTGGAGAACGGCGAGTCCGGCTCCGGCGTCGCCGCCCCGGTGCTCAAGGCCGTGACCGATGCCTGGCTGCTGGACGAGACCGGCAAGCTCAAACCCGAATACGCACCTCAGGCCACGGCGGAGGCGCCCAAACCATGACCAAGAACGGAAACTTCGACCGCACGCTGTCCAGCGAAGATGTGATGAAGCGGCGCTCCAGTCTGCTGCAGCGCCTGCATATCGACGGCCTGCTGCTGCTGTTGCTGGTGACCCTCGGCTCGGTCGGCCTGTTCGTCCTGTACTCTGCCAGCGGCAAGAGCTGGGACCTGCTGATCAAGCAGGCGTCTTCCTTCGGCCTGGGCCTGGGCGCGATGTTCGTGCTGGCACAGATCGAGCCGCGCTTCCTCGCTCGCTGGGTGCCGCTGGGCTACCTGATCGGCGTGGCCCTGCTGGTGGTGGTGGACGTGATGGGCCACAACGCCATGGGCGCGACCCGCTGGATCAACATTCCCGGGGTGATCCGCTTCCAGCCGGCGGAATTCATGAAGCTGCTGATGCCCATGACCATCGCCTGGTACCTGTCCAAGCGCGCCCTGCCGCCGGGCTTCAAGCACAGTGTGATCGGCCTGGCGCTGATCGTCGTGCCCTTCGTGCTGATCCTCAAGCAGCCGGACCTGGGTAC
The DNA here is from genome assembly GCF_001675465.2 of Pseudomonas sp. AU12215. Lineage (NCBI taxonomy): Bacteria > Pseudomonadati > Pseudomonadota > Gammaproteobacteria > Pseudomonadales > Pseudomonadaceae > Pseudomonas > Pseudomonas sp. AU12215. The sequence goes on along the minus strand of NZ_MACM02000025.1, from coordinate 60,238 downwards.
CGCCATGCTGGTGCTGGCCTCCGGTTCCTTCGTGCTGTTCGTCGGCGGCCTGCGCTGGCGCTGGATCATCACCGCCGTCTCGGCAGCGGTGCCGGTCGCGGTGGGCATGTGGTACTTCGTCATGCACGACTACCAGAAACAGCGCGTGCTGACCTTCCTCGACCCGGAAAGCGACCCGCTGGGCACCGGCTGGAACATCATCCAGTCCAAGGCAGCCATCGGTTCGGGTGGCGTCTTCGGCAAGGGCTGGCTGCTGGGTACGCAATCCCATCTGGATTTTTTGCCCGAAAGCCATACGGACTTTATCATTGCCGTGCTCGGCGAAGAGTTCGGCCTGGTCGGGGTGTGCCTCCTGCTGGTGCTGTACCTGCTGGTGATCTACCGGGGGCTGGTGATCACGGCGCAGGCGCAGACGCTGTTCGGCAAGTTGCTCGCCGGCAGTATCACCATGACCTTCTTCGTGTATGTGTTCGTCAACATTGGTATGGTCAGCGGGTTGTTGCCAGTGGTGGGGGTACCGCTGCCCTTCATTAGTTACGGCGGAACTTCGCTGGTGACCCTGATGTCAGGGTTCGGCGTTTTGATGTCGATCCATACCCATCGGAAGTGGATCACCCAGGTTTGATGACAAGAGTGAAGAACGGAATGCAAGTACTGCGCGCCTGGGCTGCCAGGGGGGTACATTGGGTCGGAATCGCGGGGGCGATCGGCGTGTCCGGCGTTGCTGCCGCGGGCGACTACGATGGTTCGCCCCAGGTCGCCGAGTTCGTCAGCGAGATGACCCGTGACTACGGCTTCGCCGGCGAGCAGCTCATGGGCCTCTTCCACGATGTGGAACGCAAGCAGTCCATCCTCGACGCCATCTCCCGCCCTGCCGAACGGGTGAAGACGTGGAAGGAATACCGTCCGATCTTCGTCACCGACGCGCGCATCAACCGCGGCGTGGACTTCTGGAACCAGAATGCCGAAGCCCTGGCCCGTGCGGAGCAGGAATACGGCGTACCGGCCCAGTACATCGTCGCCATTATTGGCGTCGAGACCTTCTTCGGCCGCAACACCGGCAACTTCAAGGTGATGGACGCGCTGTCCACCCTGGGCTTCGACTACCCGCCGCGCGCCGACTTCTTCCGCAAGGAGCTCAAGCAGTTCCTGCTGCTGGCCCGCGAACAGCAGGTCGACCCGCTCAGCCTGACCGGCTCCTACGCTGGCGCGATGGGCCTGCCGCAATTCATGCCGAGCAGCTTCCGTGCCTATGCCGTGGACTTCGACGGCGACGGCCACATCAATATCTGGAGCGACCCCACCGATGCCATCGGCAGCGTCGCCAACTACTTCAAGCAGCACGGCTGGCACACCGGCGAGCCGGTGGTGTCGCAGGCGGAAATCGGCACCTCCACTGCCGAGGACGCGCTCACTCAGGGCCTCGACCCGCAGATGAACCTCGGCCAGCTACGCTCCCAGGGCTGGCGTACCCATGACGTGATTCGCGATGACCTGATGGTCACCGCCATGCGCCTGGAGGGCGCGCAGGGCACCGAGTACTGGGTCGGCCTGCCGAACTTCTATGTGATCACCCGTTACAACCGCAGCGCCATGTACGCCATGGCGGTCCATCAGCTGGCCGGCGAGATCGCCAAGGCACGAGGTGTCCATTGAGCAAGCGAATCGCAAGTCCCGGCCTCTGGTCGTTGGCCGCCTGCGTTGGCCTGAGCAGCGTGTTCCTCGCCAGTTGCACCGGCAACCGCGCGCCGCAGCAACAGCAGCCGGTCGCCAGTAGCGGCATTTCCGGCCCGTACGACTACAACCGTCCGCACCGCGACGGCGCGCCCTGGTGGGACGTCGACGTCTCGCGCATCCCCGATGCCGTGCCGATGCCGCACAACGGGCCGTTCAAGAACAACCCCTACACCGTGCTGGGCAAGACCTACTACCCGCTCAATAACGCCAGTGCCTACAGCGTGACCGGCACGGCGTCCTGGTATGGCACCAAGTTCCATGGCCAGGCCACTGCCAACGGCGAGCAGTACGACCTGTACGGCATGACCGCCGCGCACAAGACCCTGCCGCTGCCCAGCTACGTGCGCGTCACCAACCTGGACAACGGCAAGAGCGTCATCGTCCGCGTCAACGACCGCGGCCCGTTCTACTCCGACCGGGTGATCGACCTGTCCTTCGCCGCCGCCAAAAAACTCGGTTACGCCGAAACCGGCACCGCGCACGTCAAGGTCGAGGGCATCGACCCCGACCGCTGGTGGGCTTCCCAGGGCAAGCAGCCGCCGATGATCATGGCCTTGCCGAAGATGGCCTCGCAGCCCGCCGCCGCGCAGCCACAGGCGGTCGCCATGGCCCAGCCCATCGAGACCTACACCCCGCCGCCGGCGCAACACGCCGTACCGGTGGCGCCGGTCCAGATCGACTCAAAAAAAAACGCTTCATTACCAGCCGATGGCCTGTATCTCCAGGTGGGTGCCTTCGCCAACCCGGACGCTGCGGAGCTGCTCAAGGAGAAAGTCGGCGGCCTGACGGGGGCGAAATCCTTTATCAGCTCGGTCGTGGTCAACCAGCAGACCTTGTACCGGGTGCGCCTGGGGCCGATCGGAACGCAGGATGAAGCAAGCCGGATGCAGGACAGCATCCGCGTGGCCAACCTTGGCCAACCCAAGCTCGTGCGCCTGGACTGAGTTCCACCGCACTTGCGATAGCGGCACATAGAGGCCGCCTCACGAGTTCCCCCGCGGGGGATTGTTTGACCATTAGTGAACCCCAGAGAGACGGATGAACATCTTCAACTTCGCCAAACGCCTGTCCTTGCTCGTGCTGTTCAGCGCCCCCGTGGCCAGCTGGGCAGCTGAAGTCGTTCCCGCCGCCCCGCAACTCGCGGCCAAGGCCTGGGTGCTGATGGACGGCGCCAGCGGCAACATCCTGGTCGAGAACGCCGGCGACGAGCGCCTGCCGCCCGCCAGCCTGACCAAGCTGATGACCGCCTACATCGCCACCAAGGAAATCGAAGGCGGCCGTATCGCCGAATCCGACCTGGTCACCGTCAGCGAACATGCCTGGCGCACCGGCGGTTCGCGCATGTTCATCAAGGTCGGCTCCCAGGTCTCGGTGAGCGACCTGCTGCACGGCATCATCATCCAGTCCGGCAACGACGCCTCGGTCGCCCTGGCCGAGCACATCGCCGGCAGCGAAGACGCCTTCGCCGACATGATGAACACCACCGCGCAGAAGCTGGGCATGACCAATTCCCACTTCATGGACGCCACCGGCCTGCCCAACCCGGACCATTACTCGTCCGCCAAGGACATGGCTGTACTGGCCCGCGCCATCATCTACGGCGAGCCGACCCACTACGCCATCTACGCGCAGAAAGAGTTCTTCTGGAACAACATCAAGCAGCCCAACCGCAACCTGCTGCTGTGGCGTGACAAGACCGTCGACGGCCTGAAGACCGGCCACACCGACGAAGCCGGCTATTGCCTGGTGGCTTCCGCCGTGCGCGACGGCCAGCGCATGATCGCCGTGGTGTTCGGCACCAACAGCGAACAGGCCCGCGCCGCCGAGACCCAGAAGCTGCTGACCTACGGCTTCCGCTTCTTCGAATCGCAGACCTTCTACAAGAAGGGCGCCGAGCTGACCAAGGCCATGGTCTGGAAAGGCTCCGACCACGAAGTGAAGGCCGGCCTGTCCGAAGACCTGACCATGACCGTACCGCGCGGCCAGCTCAAGCAGCTGCAGGCCAACATGGTTGTCGAACCGAACCTGATGGCGCCGATCCAGCAGGGCCAGGTGATCGGCAAGGTCGAGGTCAAGTTGGGTGACAAGGTCGTCCGCACCTCTGATCTGGTCGCCCTGAACGCCGTGGAAGAAGGCGGTTTCTTCCGCCGTATCTGGGACAGCATCCGCCTGTTCTTCTTCGGTCTGTTCAACTGACCGCCTGTCCCGGCCTTGCACTTTTGTATACAAGGCCGGGATTGACCCGCCCGCGCAGTCGCAAACTCGGGTAAAATGCCCGCCTGCGACTGCCTGGTCCCCCCGTGGTCCGGCAGTTGCCGTCCGATCCACCCGGAGCGCCCCACCCGGACGCTCATGCGGAGGCGGGCCATCCGCCCGCGACAGCCATGACTGATACCCCTGATACCGCTGACACCCCAGAACAGCCTGCACCGAAGATCGAGTTCCCTTGCGAACGCTATCCGATCAAGGTCATCGGCGACGCCGGGGAAGGCTTCCCGGACCTGGTCGTCGAAGTCATCCAGCGCCACGCGCCGGACCTCGACATCACCACCCTGGTCACCCGTGACAGCCGCAACGGCCGCTTCCTGTCCGTGCAGGTGCTGATCACTGCCACCGGCGTCGACCAACTGCAGAACATCCATAAAGACCTGCGCGCCACCGGCCGCGTCCACATGGTGCTCTGATGGGCGAAACGCTGGGCTTTCGTGAGCTGGGCATCCTGCCTTACGAGCCGACCTGGCACGCCATGCAGCGCTTCACCGCCGAGCGCGAACCTGTCACGCCCGATGAAGTCTGGCTGCTCGAGCACGAGCGCGTATTCACCCAGGGGCAGGCCGGCAAGGCCGAACACGTGCTGTTTCCCGGCGACATCCCGGTCGTCCAGGTCGACCGCGGCGGTCAGGTGACCTACCACGGCCCCGGCCAGTTGGTCGCTTACCTGTTGCTCGACGTGCGCCGCTCCGGCATCGGCGTGCGCGACCTCGTCTCGCGCATCGAACAGAGCCTTATCGGCCTGCTGGACAGCTACGGTGTTTCCGCTGTGTCCAAACCCGATGCTCCGGGCGTCTATGTGGACGGCGCGAAGATCGCATCCCTCGGCCTGCGCATCCGCAATGGCCGCTCCTTCCATGGTCTGGCCTTGAACGTGGACATGGACCTGGAACCCTTTCGACGCATCAATCCCTGCGGTTACGCAGGCATGGCCATGACCCAGCTCAGTCAGCTGGCTGGCCCCATCGCATTGGCCGATGTGCGCGAGCGCCTGCGTGGCGAACTCGTCGAACGCCTTGGCTACGCGGCACAGAAGACCCTAACGGGCGGGATCTAACCTAGATGAGCACTGTTGTGGAGAACTCCGGTCAGGCCGCCCCGGCTGCCAAGCCCGGCAAGGTGGAAGTTGGCGTCAAGCTGCGCGGCGCAGAAAAGGTCGCGCGCATTCCGGTGAAGATCATCCCCACCGACGAACTGCCGAAGAAGCCCGACTGGATTCGCGTGCGCATCCCCGTTTCCCCCGAGGTCGACCGCATCAAGCAACTGCTGCGCAAGCACAAGCTGCACAGTGTCTGCGAGGAAGCCTCCTGCCCGAACCTGGGCGAGTGCTTCTCCGGTGGCACCGCGACGTTCATGATCATGGGCGACATCTGCACCCGTCGCTGCCCGTTCTGCGACGTCGGCCATGGACGTCCGAAGCCGCTGGATGTCGACGAGCCGACCAACCTCGCCATCGCCATCGCCGACCTGCGCCTGAAGTACGTGGTGATCACCTCGGTGGACCGCGACGACCTGCGTGACGGCGGCGCTCAGCACTTCGCTGACTGTCTGCGCGAGATCCGCAAGCTGTCCCCTGGCGTCCAACTGGAGACCCTGGTGCCGGACTATCGCGGCCGCATGGACATCGCCCTGGAAATCACCGCCAACGAGCCGCCGGACGTGTTCAACCACAACCTGGAAACCGTCCCGCGCCTGTACAAGTCGTCCCGTCCGGGCTCCGACTTCGAGTGGTCGCTCGACCTGCTGCAGAAGTTCAAGCAGATGGTGCCGCACGTACCGACCAAGTCCGGCCTGATGCTCGGCCTGGGCGAGACCGACGAGGAAGTCATCGAAGTCATGCACCGCATGCGCGAGCACGACATCGACATGCTGACCCTCGGCCAGTACCTGCAGCCCTCGCGCAACCACCTGCCGGTGCAGCGCTTCGTCCACCCGGACACCTTTGCCTGGTTCGCCGAGGAAGGCGAGAAGATGGGCTTCAAGAACGTCGCTTCCGGCCCGCTGGTACGTTCCTCGTACCATGCCGACCAGCAGGCGCACGGCACCAAGATCGGCTGAGCCGTCGGTTCTGCTAGGAAAAAGGCGCCCTTGGGCGCCTTTTTCGTTCAGCTCTTTTGCCGGAGCTGTCCGAGTAGCGCCGGGGTCGGATAGCCGTCCGCCGGCGAGCCGATCGACTGCTGGTAGGCTCGGATTGCCTTGCGGGTATTGGCGCCAATGATGCCGTCGGCAGTTCCCGGCTGGTAGCCGCGCTGCACCAGCAGTTGCTGCAGTTCGATACGCTCCGAGCGGCTCAGCGGCGTGTCCTCCAGCGGCCAGCTCCCCGCCAGTTGTCCGCCGCCCCTGAAACTGTCGGCCAGGAGGCCCACAGCGAGCGCGTAGGAGGTCGAATTGTTGTACTTGAGGATGGCGCGGAAGTTATCGGTCACCAGGAAGGCCGGGCCGCGATAGCCGGCGGGCAACAGCAGTGAAACACTGGCTTGCGGGTCGCTCGGCAGGTTCCCGCTGGCTACCTTGATGCCCTGGCGCAGCCACTCGTTCATCGGTTTGCGGATGTCCATGTCGGCCTGGGCATAGTCGAAGCCCTGCGGCAGGCGCACTTCGAAACCCCAGCTCTGGCCTTGCTGCCAGCCGGAACTCTTCAGGTAGTTGGCGGTGGAGGCCAGGGCGTCGGGGGACGAGCCCCAGATGTCGCGGCGACCGTCGCCATCGAAGTCCACGGCGTAGCGGTTGTACGTGGTCGGGATGAACTGCGTCTGCCCCATGGCGCCGGCCCAGGAGCCGATCATGTTGCTGGCGGGCACGTCGCCGTGCTGGAGGATCTGCAGCGCGGCGATCAACTGGTCGCGGCCGAAGTCCGGGCGACGGCCCTCGTAGGCCAGGGTGGCGAGGGAGCGGATGACGTTCTTGCTGCCCATCTGCTGGCCGAAGTTGCTTTCCATGCCCCAGATTGCCACGACGGCCTCCCGCTCTACGCCGTAGGTTGCGTCGATGCGCTGCAGTACCTCGGCGTTCTCTTGCAGGCGGTCCTGTCCGTTGTGTACTCGCGCGGATGACACCGCGCTTTCCAGGTATTGCCAGACGGGACGGCTGAACTCGGGTTGGCTGCGGTCGGCAGTGACAACCGATTCATCCGGCTCGATGCCTTCGAATGCGCTGTCGAAGGTTGAAGCGCTGATGCCTGCGGCGAGTGCCTGTGCGCGGAAGCCGTCGCGCCATTGGGCGAAGCTCTGCGTGGGTTGCGCGCGCTCGGTGGCGACGCCTTTGGGCGGTGGCTCGGTGCAGGAGGTCAGCAGGCCGAAGCTGGCCAGGGACAGGGCGGCGACGAGCAGGCAGCGTTGGCCGACAACGGGTGAAACAGGCTTGCGCATTGCTCTCCTCGGGTACTGGCAGGCGAGGGGCCACCTTAACATGGCCATTGTGACGCGTCTGCGCTGGGCAGAGGCGACGGATACGCAAGGTTCGACGGCCGCCGCGGTGGAAAATTCCCGCCACCGGGCGGCCGAGCCCGCGGGTGAACCGTCAAGGCATTCCTGCCAGTGTGATCCTGGTTATTGCTTGGGGCTGGCGCCGGTTTCCTTGTCGACCTTCGGGGCGCTCTGGTCGAGTTCCTTGAGCATGTCGTCGTAGGCGGCACAGTCGTCCGGGCGCTGTTCGCTGGAACGGGACTTCTTCATTTCCGCGAGTTTTTCGTTGAGCTTCTGCGCGCGCTGGGGATCGCTGCGGGTGACTTCGGTGACCTTGGCGGCGACTTGCTTGCCTTTGGCTTCGGCTTCCTGGTCGGAGCAGAACGCGTGGGCGGAGAGGCTGAAGGGAAGAGCGAGGATGGCGGCTATCAGGGGCGTTTTCATGGTCGGACCTCCAGGTGCGTGGCTGTCCGGTTGAAAGCGAAAGGGCAGGGGTGGTTCAGGTTTTCTGCTGTTTCAGGCCGCCAGAAGCGAAGAAGCCTCCCAGTTACGGGAGGCTTCGCGGCGGTAGCTGCCTTTGCCTTTGGCCGGCTGTTCCTGGCGGCTGCGGAACAGGGGCTGTGCGATCAGGGACTTGGCCTTGTTCGGCCGTTTGGATTTCTTCGCCATGGGGCTTTCCTCGTTGAGGCCGGCGCCGTTGCCGGCGCGCAAATGTTCCGCCTATCTGGTACGCCTGTCCAATGCCTTTGGTCAGCCGGCGCTCGGGCCAAGGCCGCGGAAGGTCATTCGGGACTACGCTGGCTGCGGCGCACCTTCCTGGCGCATCGGACAGCTACGAGGACCAGAGCGATGAAGTTTCTCTGCATGATCTATTTCGACGAACACAAGGCGGCAGGGCTGCCGGAGGCCGAACTGCGCGGCATTGTCGATGAGTGCATGACCTACAGCGAGCAACTGCGCCGCAGCGGCAACTACATTGCCGCCAACGCGCTCCTGCCCACCGCCACGGGGCGCACGCTGCGCGGCCAGGGTGAGAGGCTGGCAGTGACGGACGGGCCATTCGCCGAGACGCGGGAGCAACTGGGCGGTTTCTACCTGATCGAGGCCCAGAGCATGGAGGAGGCCGAGCGTATCGCCGCGAAGATTCCGCCGGGGCGGTTGGGGTGTGTGGAGGTGCGCCAGGTTCGCGAGTGGGAGTGAGGTCGTTGGGGTAAGTCAGGTCCTGCAGGTTGCGAGGTGACTGCGGCGCTTTGTCGCAAAATTTGTAACAGACCTTTTCAGTCGGACGGCCGTGGCGCGTACTGGAGCTCGGCTAGCTTAATAGCTGGCTAACTATCGCTCTGGCGTGCAGGGACCGCGGCGCCGCCGGCTGGAGATACGTCATGCAGCAATGGTCCCCGACCCAGCGCAATGTGGTGATCGCTTCGGTGCTCGCCTGGACGCTGGATGCCTTCGACTTCTTCCTTCTGGTCTTCGTCCTCACCGATATCGCCCAGACCTTCCACGTCGATCTGCCCCAGGTATCGCTGGCGATCCTGCTGACCCTGGCCGTGCGACCCATCGGCGCGCTGCTGTTTGGTCGCGCGGCCGAGCGCTACGGGCGTCGGCCGGTGCTGATGATCAACATCCTGATCTACTCGCTGCTGGAGCTGGCCTCGGCGTTCTCGCCGAACCTGGCGACTTTCCTGATCCTGCGGGTGGTCTACGGTGTGGCCATGGGCGGAATCTGGGGCGTGGCCTCGTCGCTGGCGATGGAGACCATTCCCGAGCGTTCGCGCGGAATGGTGTCCGGGCTGTTCCAGGCCGGTTATCCCGCGGGTTACCTGATCGCCTCGATCATCTACGGCCTGTTCTTCGAAGTGCTGGGCTGGCGCGGGATGTTCATCGTCGGTTGCCTGCCGGTGGTGCTGGTGGCGTTCATCTGGTTCAAGGTCCCGGAATCGCCGATCTGGCAGGCGGCACGCGAACGCAAGGAGTCGACACCGCTATGGCCGGTGCTGCGCAGTCAGTGGAAGTTGTGCCTGTATGCCGTGCTGCTGATGGCCTGCTTCAACTTCTTCAGCCATGGCACGCAGGACCTGTACCCGACCTTCCTGAAGCTGCAGCACGGGTTCGATACGCACACGGTCAGCCTGATCGCGGTGGCCTACAACATCGCGGCGATCCTGGGCGGCATTCTTTTCGGCAGCCTGTCCGAGCGCATCGGGCGGAAGAAGGCGATCATCTGCGCTTCGCTGCTGGCATTGCCGGTGCTGCCGCTGTGGGCCTTCAGCCATGGCGCGGTGGCGCTGGGCGTCGGTGCCTTCCTCATGCAGTTCATGGTCCAGGGCGCCTGGGGTGTGATTCCGGCTTATCTCAACGAGCTGGCGCCGGTGGGAACCCGTGCGGTGTTGCCGGGGTTCGTCTACCAGTTGGGCAACCTGATCGCTTCGGTGAACGCGCCGCTGCAGGCGGAAATTGCCAAGAGCTACAGCTATGGCACGGCGATGGCCATCGTGGCCGGGACGGTGGCGATCCTCATCTGCGTGTTGATCAGCACCGGCCGCGATACGCGTGGTGTGGCGCTGGACCGCGCGGAAGGACAGGCACACCGGGCAGTGCCGTCGCGGTCCTGAAGCTCCGGGCGCTTGGCAGGAGAAAGGGCAGGCGCGCTCCTACGGAGAGCCTCGGAGGCTGCGTTACTTGGCGGCGGGCTTCTCAGCCACTCCCGCGGGCGGGGCATGAAACGCGGTAATCAGGCCGAAGGCAGGCTGATGCGCTGGCCGGCCACCAGCAGGGCGAGGCGGGCGAGGCTGTTCCAGACGTTGCCGGGAGCCTGGCCCTTGATCTGTGCATCGATCAGCTGAGCGTCCTGCAGCATCTGGTTCCAGCGTTGCGTGGTGTGCCGTTGCAGGGCCTTGCTCATCAGCGGGCGGCGCTTGTCCCAGATCGGCGGGCGACACTGGCTGAAGGCCTTGTCCAGCGGTACGCCCTGGCCGAACTGCTGGGCGAGGCTGGCCAGCACGCGAACTTCCCGCGCCAGCGCCCAGAGGATCACCGGCGGCTCCACGCCTTCGCCGCGCAGGCCTTCGAGCATGCGCAGGCAATGGGCGGCTTCGCCGTTCAGGGCGGCGTCGATCAGGCCGAAGACATCGAAGCGCGCACTGTCGGCCACGGCGGCCTGGACGGTATCGACGTCGATCTGCTGGCCTTCGGCGAGCAGCTTGAGCTTTTCGATTTCCTGCGCGGCAGCCAGCAGATTGCCTTCCACGCGCGCGGCGATCAGGTCGACCGCTTCCTGGCTGGCAGCGAGGCCAGCCTGGGACAGGCGCTGGCGAATCCACTGCGGTAACTGGTGCGCGTCGATGGGCCAGACCTGGATGAACTGGGCAGCATCGCCGTCGATCAGTGCCTTGGCCCATTTGGTCTTCTGCGTGTTGCCGTCGAGCTTGGGCAGGCTGACCAGCAGGACGGTGTCTTCCGGCGGCCGCTGCAGGTATTCCTGGAGAATGGCCGCGCCCTTGTCGCCGGGCTTTCCGGAGGGCAGGCGCAGCTCGATCAGGCGCTTTTCGGCGAACAACGAGAGGCTGGCGCCGGCTTCGATCAGCTGGCCCCAGTCGAAGTTGGCTTCGGCGTTGAACACCTGGCGCTCGCCGAAATCACGCTGGCGACAGGCGGCGCGGATGGCATCGCAGGCTTCCTGGCAGAGCAGGGGCTCGTCGCCGCTGACCACGTAGACGGGCGCGAGGTTGCCTTGCAGGTGCTTGGCGAGTTGTCCGGGATTGAGCTTCATAATGAGAAAGGGGCCGGTTGGCCGGCCCCTTGTCGCTTACTGCGCTTTCGGGAATTCGATCGGCGATTGCTGCGGCTGAGACTTGGCAGCCTCGTCCGCAGCCTTCATCGCGTCCGCTTCGGCCTTGGCCTTGGCTTCCGCCTTGGCCTGCAGGTCGTCGAGCTGCGCCGGGGTGATCAGCTGCAGGCGGGTGACCATCTGCTGGACCAGATCACGACGCATTTCGGCACGAATCTGCTGGGCTTCCTGGTCGGAGCCGATCAGGTTGTTCTCATCCTGCACGTAGACCTTGCGGACCTGGACCTGGTTGGCGAGCAGCAGCAGGTTGTCGGTGCCACGAATCTCGTAGCTCAGGGTGTTGGTCAGTTCGTTTTCCGCGCTACGGGCGGAACTGGTGTAACTGACGCTGCGCTGGGTTACGTCCTCGCGGGCCAGGATCAGGTGGTAGGGCGCGCGGGAGACGACTTTCACGCCGCTGCCTTCAAGCACCTGCTTGAGCTGCGTGACGGTCTCGCCATAGGCGTTGCGCGCACTCACGTCGATTTCCTTGAGCGCAAAGTTCGTATCGCCCAGGCCGCGCAGTTGGAAACCGCAGGCGCTCAGCACGCTGGCCAGGCCGATCAGCGCGAGGCTGGTCAGGATACGTTTCATCAAGCTTCCTCACTCCTGTTGATCCGATATGCCCGTGGCGAAGGTGCCACGGGCGAATGGGTCTTTTCCAGCGTTGCTTTTAGTTGGCGACGATATTGACCAGCTTGCCGGGCACCACGATGACCTTGCGAATGGTCAGGCCGTCGGTGAAGCGCAGCACGTTTTCGTTGGCGCGGGCGGCCGCCTCGACCTCCTCGCGGCTGGCGCTGGCGGGCATTTCAATGTGGCCGCGCAGCTTGCCGTTGACCTGTACCACCAATTGCAGGCTGTCCTGCACCAGCGCGGCTTCGTCGACCTGCGGCCAGCTGGCGTCGATCACGGCGCCTTGCTTGCCCAGTTCTTCCCAGATCACATGGCAGATGTGCGGGGTGATCGGGGCCAGCAGCAGGGTGACGGTTTCCAGGCCTTCCTGCAGCAGGGCACGGTCGGCGGCGGATTCGGCCGGGGCCTTTTCCAGCACGTTCATCAGGGTCATCACGGCGGCGATGGCAGTGTTGAACTTGTGGTGCTGGCCTACGTCCTGGCTGGCCTGGCGGATGGCCAGGTGGATGGCGCGGTGAATGGCCTTCTGCGCATCGTCCAGGGCGGATTTGTCCACGGCGCCGGCAGGGCCTGCGTTGACGTGGGCCTGGGCCAGGCGCCAGACGCGGCGCAGAAAGCGGTTGGCGCCTTCGATGCCGGAGTCGGACCATTCGCAGCTCATGTCCGGCGGCGAGGCGAACATCATGAACAGGCGGCACGTGTCGGCGCCGTAGGCGTCGATCATGGCCTGGGGGTCCACGCCGTTGTTCTTGGACTTGGACATCTTCTCGGTACCGCCGATTTCCACCGGCAGGCCGTCGGTCTTCAGGCGCGCGCCGATGACCTTGGCCTTGGCGTCACGCTCGACTTCCACGTCTGCCGGGTTGAACCACTCCTTGCCACCGTTGGCGGCGACGCGGTAGTAGGTCTCGGCGACCACCATGCCCTGGGTCAGCAGGTTCTTGAACGGCTCGTCGGAGTCGATCAGGCCTTCGTCGCGCATCAGCTTGTGGAAGAAGCGCGCGTAGAGCAGGTGGAGAATGGCGTGCTCGATACCGCCGATGTACTGGTCGACCGGCAGCCAGTAGTTGGCGGCCTTCTTGTCCAGCATGCCGTCTTCGAACTGCGGGCAGGCGTAGCGGGCGAAGTACCAGGAGGACTCGACGAAAGTGTCCATGGTGTCGGTTTCGCGCTTGGCCGGCTGGCCGCATTTCGGGCAGTTGCACTCGTAGAACGACGGCAGTTTGGCCAGCGGCGAACCGGCGCCATCCGGCACCACGTCCTCGGGCAGGACGACCGGCAGTTGGTCGGCCGGGACCGGCACGTCGCCGCAGCTGTCGCAATGGATGATCGGGATCGGGCAGCCCCAGTAGCGCTGGCGACTGATGCCCCAGTCGCGCAGGCGGAACTGGGTACGCTGCTGGCCGAGGCCCTTGGCGGCGAGGTCGGCGCCGATGGCATCGAAGGCGGCTTGGTAGCTCAGGCCGTCGTATTTGCCGGAATTGACGGTGATGACGCTCTCGTCCTTCAGGCCGTACCACTCTTTCCAGGTGCCGGCCTCGAAGTCGTTGTCGCCGGAGGCCTGTGCGATGACCTGGACGATGGGCAGGCCGTACTTGTTGGAGAATTCGAAGTCGCGCTCGTCGTGGCCCGGAACCGCCATCACGGCGCCTTCGCCGTAGGTCATCAGGACGTAGTTGGCGATCCATACCGGCAGCTTGTCGCCGGTCAGCGGATGCTCGACGAACAGGGAAGTGGCGACGCCTTTCTTCTCCTGGGTGGCGATGTCGGCTTCGGCGACGCCGCCGCGCTTGCACTCGTCGATGAACGCCTGCAGCGACGGATCACGCTGGGCAGCCAGGGTGGCCAGCGGGTGCTCGGCGGCCACGGCGACGTACGTAGCACCCATCAGGGTGTCCGGACGGGTGGTGAAGACCTTCAGTTGGCCGGCTTCGCCGATGGAGGCCTGGTCATAGGGGAAGGCGATCTCCATGCCGCGGGACTTGCCGATCCAGTTGCGCTGCATGGTCTTGACCTGTTCCGGCCAGCCCGGCAGGTCGTCGAGACTGGAGAGCAGCTCTTCGGCGTAGGCGGTGATCTTGAAGTAGTACATCGGGATTTCGCGCTTCTCGATCAGCGCGCCCGAACGCCAGCCACGGCCGTCGATGACCTGCTCGTTGGCCAGTACGGTCTGGTCCGCCGGGTCCCAGTTCACGGTGCCGTTCTTGCGGTAGATCACGCCCTTCTCGAACAGGCGGGTGAACAACCACTGTTCCCAGCGGTAGTAGTCCGGCTTGCAGGTGGTGACTTCGCGGGACCAGTCGATGGCCAGGCCCAGGCTGTTGAGCTGGGACTTCATGTAGGCGATGTTGTCGTAGGTCCAGGCCGCCGGCGCGACGTTGTTCTTCATCGCGGCGTTTTCCGCCGGCATGCCGAAGGCGTCCCAGCCCATCGGCTGCAGGACGTTCTTGCCCTGCATGCGGTGGTAGCGGCTGATCACGTCACCGATGGTGTAGTTGCGCACATGCCCCATGTGTAGCTTGCCGCTCGGATACGGGAACATCGACAGGCAGTAGAACTTCTCCTTGCCGGCGACTTCGTCGACGCGGAAGGAATTGTGTTCGTTCCAGAATTTCTGGGCCTGGGATTCGATCTCGAGGGGCTGATATTGCTCGTGCATGGCGCGATTTGAACCTGTACGGAAAAGAAATGTGCAGCCGGGGAGGTCGAGTGGCCCTCCGCTTCGCCGACCCCCGAGAAAACACGGGTCAGGCGGCTACAGAAAGCCTCGTAGCATACATGACCCCCACCCGAGCCGGTAGCCCGCGCCGTTTGTCGCACGCTCGGTCTGGCGCGGGGTGGGCCGCTAAGCTTTGCCTGAAGGCGGGAGGTTTCCGCCTGTCTTGAGGTGACTGATGGCTGAGCTGCATCGTGCAAGTGCTTCGGGTTCCGGTCTGTATGAACGGTTGTTGCAACGGCTCGCACTGGCCCTGGATGAGGCCGATACCGCTGAGCGGCTACGTGACGAATGCCCGATGGAGCTGGAGTTGCGCGGCTTGAGCAGTGCCGAGATGGAGTTGATCCGGGCCTATCTGGATCAGGATGTGAATTGGCTGCGCGGTTGGCATGCCGCAGCGGAAGAGCTGGCGCTGCTGGAGCATTCCCCGGCCCGCGCGCCGCGCCCTGTGCGCCACGCTGTGCCTCCGAGTCGTCCGCGCCTGGTGCCGCGCCCGCAGCAGCTGCAATGCGCGCTGTGTGGCTCGCCGGTCGCCTGGAGCCGCAGCCAGGGTGTGTTGCCTTGTACGTCCTGCGGCTCGCAGTTGTTCCGCAACGCGAAAGCGCGCTGATACCCCATCGATCCGTTAGGCTTGGTGCCTCGACAAGGAGTCGCCAATGCCGATCCGCTTCATCCTCAAACAGCTCTTCATGCCGCCGGGACTGCTGCTTCTGTTGTTGCTCCTGGGCTTCGTGCTGCGCCGCCGCTTTCCGCGCTTCTCCATGCTCTGTTTCTTTTCCGGCTTCCTGGGCCTGCTGGTGATGAGCCTGCCGGTGACCGTGGACTGGGGGGCGCGCCAGTTGGAGCCGCAGCAAGCGCTGAGGCAGGCGCAATGGCCAGGGCTGGCGCAGCGTGCCGACGCCATTGTGGTGCTGGGCGCGGGGCGGGTACGCGGCGACCGCGCCTGGGACGAAGACCAGCCCGGCCTGATGGCCCGCGAGCGTATTCGCTACGCGGCCCGCCTGGCCAAGGCCAGCGGCCTGCCGGTACTGACCTCCGGCGGCCTGCACTATGGCACGCCGCCTTCCGAGGCGCGGATCATGGCGCAAAGCCTGCTGGACGATTACGGCGTGCCGGTGCGCTGGGAAGAGGGTCGCAGCCGCACGACCTGGGAGAATGCGCGGTTCAGCGCCGAGATGCTGCGCGAGGCGGGTATCCGGCGGGTAATCCTGGTCACCAGCGCCATTCATATGCCACGTTCGATCTGGAGCTTCGAGAAGGCCGGGCTGGAAGTGGTGCCGGCACCTTCGGGGTATATCGGGACGGACGATGTCGTGCCCATGGGGGGCTGGTTGCCGGAGGGGCGGGCGATCTGGCAGAGCGGGCAACTGCTGAACGAGGCGATCGGGCTGGTCGGGTATCGGTTGTTCTACCGCTAGCCTTCGCCATGCAAAAGGGCCTCGCAATGAGGCCCTTTTCGCTTGAGTCAGCCGAACAGCCGACGTTCTTCCGGGTGTGTGCGACGGCGCACCAGCGCCCAGACCAGCAGTACGGCGCTGAGAGTCGCCAACGGCCAGACGCGCCACTTCAGGTAGGGGGTCAGGCCCTGCATCGGCACGACTTCGCCCTGCAGGACGCCTTGCTGGAATTGCGGGATCTGCACCGCCAGTCTGCCGAACGGGTCGATCAGCGCGGTCACGCCGTTGTTGGTGCCGCGCACCATCCAGCGGCCGGCTTCCAGCGCGCGCATCTGCGCCATCTGCAGGTGCTGCAGTGGGCCGATGGAGGTGCCGAACCAGGCATCGTTGCTGATGGTCAGCAACAGCTGGCTGTGTGCCGCGAGCTCGGCGGCGAACTCCGGGTAGACCACTTCGTAGCAGATGTACGGCGCCACGGAATAACCCTTGGCCTTGAGCAGCGGCTGGTCGGCCGGGCCGCGCGCAAAGTCGGACATGGGCAGGTCGAAGAAGGCGATCAGCCCGCGCAGCACGTCCTGCAGCGGAACGTATTCGCCGAAGGGCACCAGCTTCTGCTTGAGGTAGTTGCCGCTGCCTTCGCCGACCACGGTAATGCCGTTGTAGTAACGGATGCCATCCGCGGTCTTCTCGCGTACCGGCACGCCGGTGATAAGCGCGGCCTTCTTGGCGGTGGCGACGCCGTTGATCATCTCCAGGTAGCCGGTGGCCTGGTCCTTGAGCACGGGCACGGCGGTTTCCGGCCAGACGATCAGGTCGACGCCGTTCTGCTCGGCGGTCAGGTCGCGGTAAAGCTCGAGCTGGTGGGTGATGGCCTTGGGATCCCACTTCATTTCCTGGGCGATGTTGCCCTGCAGTGCGGCGACCTTCAGCGGTGCGCCGGCTGGGACGGTCCAGGCGTGGCCCTTGTAAGCCAGGCCGGCGGCCCAGGGGGCGATCAGCAGGACTAGGCCGGCGGCCAGGCGCGCCGGGCGCCGGGTCAGGGCCGGGATGTTGATGATCAGCGCGCCGGTCAGGGCGATGGCGAAGGACACCAGCCACACGCCGCCCAGCGGGGCGAGGCCGGCCAGCGGTCCTTCCAGCTGGCTGTAGCCGGCGTAGAGCCAGGGGAAGCCGGTGAGGAACCAACTGCGGAACAGCTCCAGCACCATCCACAGCGCGGCGAAGGCCAGTGCGTCGCTCAGAGGGGCATTGTTGCGGCGGAAGAAGCGCGCCCAGACCCAGGCGGGGAGGGCGAAGAAGAACGCGACACCGGCACTGAAACCCGCTACCAGGAAGCCGGCCAACGGCCCGGAGGCGCCACCGAAGTTGTGGATGCTGAAGTAGATCCAGCTCGTCCCGGCGATGAAGGCGCCGAAGCCGTACCACCAGCCGCGCCACAGCGCCGAGCCGGCGGTGGTGCCGCGCAGGCCGAGGTAGAACAGGGCCAGCGACAGCACCGCCAGCGGCCAGTAGCCGAATGGTGCCAGGAACAGCGGAGTGAGCGCGCCGGCGGCCAGGGCGAGCAGGTGGCCTGGCAGGCCGGGGCGGGTGATCCAGCGCATCGGAAATCCTTGTTGCGGTTAAGCGATGCGCAAGAGTAATGGAGAGACGAACGGTAGGCTATGGGGATGAGGGCCAAAAGCCATGAGCTGAGTGCGGCGGTGTGTTGCAGGATAGGTCGGAACTTATTGTAGGAGCGAGCTTGCTCGCGAGCTGCCCTCGCAGCGGAGTTGGTTCGCGAGCAAGCTCGCTCCTACAGGTGTCTGCCTCTTAATCCTGCAGCGGGGTCAGACGCAGCAGGTGCAGGCGGCGGCTGTCCGCGTTGAGCACGCGGAAACGGAAGCCGCCCAGTTCGGTGGTTTCGTTGCGCTTGGGCAGGTGGCCGAAGGCGCTCATCACGACGCCGCCGACGGTGTCGAATTCTTCGTCAGAGAATTCCGCGCCGAAGAAATCGTTGAAGGCTTCTACCGGGGTCAGTGCCTTCACGATGAAATCGCCGCTGGGCAATGGCTTGATGTAGCTGTCTTCCTCGACGTCGTGCTCGTCCTCGATATCGCCGACGATCTGCTCCAGCACGTCCTCGATGGTCACCAGTCCCGCCACGCCGCCGTACTCGTCGATGACGATGGCCATGTGGTTGTGGTTCGCACGGAATTCGCGCAGGAGCACGTTCAGGCGCTTGGACTCCGGCACGAAGGTGGCCGGCCGCAGCAGGTCCTTGATATTGAAGGAGTGGGCGTTGTCGTGAAGGATCAGCGGCAGCAGGTCCTTGGCCAGCAGCACACCCATGACGTCGTCCAGGCTCTCGCCCACCACGGGGTAGCGCGAGTGCGCCGCGTCGATGATCGCCGGCAGGAACTCGCGCGGGGTCTGGGTGGCCTTGATGCTGATCATCTGCGAGCGCGGCACCATGATGTCGCGGACTTGGAGGTCCGCTACCTGGATTGCGCCTTCGACGATGGACAACGCTTCGCTGTCGAGCAGCTTGTTGTCGTGGGCTTCGCGCAGCAGCTCCAGCAGCTCCTGGCGGTTTCTCGGCTCATGGGCAAAAGCCTGGGTGATCTTGTCCAACCACGACTTGTGCCCATTGCTCGATCGGTCTTCGCTCATCATTCCTGCTCAGTGGCTTTTATTCTTCATCGGCCGCATAGGGGTCCGGGTGACCCAGTTCAGCCAGCAATTCCCGTTCCAGGCCTTCCATTTCCTCTGCTTCCACATCGTCGATGTGATCGTAGCCGAGCAGATGGAGGCAGCCATGGATGACGAGGTGGGCCCAGTGGGCCTGCACGGATTTGCCCTGTTCGGCGGCCTCGCGGATAACCACGGGGGCGCAGATCACCAGGTCGCCCAGCAGCGGGATATCCAGCAGCTCATCGGGAACATCGGCGGGGAAGGACAGTACGTTGGTGGCGTAGTCCTTGTGCCGCCAGGTCTTGTTCAGTTCGCGCCCTTCGGCTTCGTCCACCAGGCGGATGGTGAGTTCAGAATCATTCTGGCGCTGGCGCAGGGCCAGTTCGCACCAGGTTCTGAACTCGGCTTCGCTTGGCAGGCCGGCCGCGTCGGAGGCGACCTGCAGGTCCAGTTCAAGCATTCTTGTTGCCCTGGCCTTCTACGCCGGTCAGGCGGTTCTCATAGGCGTCGTAGGCATCGACGATGCGCTGCACCAGTGGGTGGCGCACGACGTCCTTGGACTTGAAGTGGGTGAAGCTGATGCCGGGGACGTCGCGCAGCACTTCCATCACGTGCTTGAGGCCCGAGCGGGTGCCTTTGGGCAGGTCGACCTGGGTGACGTCGCCGGTGATCACCGCGGTGGAGCCGAAACCGATCCGGGTGAGGAACATCTTCATCTGTTCCATCGTGGTGTTCTGGCTTTCGTCGAGGATGATGAAGCTGTTGCTCAGCGTGCGGCCGCGCATGTAGGCGAGCGGCGCGACCTCGATGACCTGGCGTTCGATCAGCTTGGCCACGGTCTCGAAGCCGAGCATCTCGTACAGCGCGTCATACAGCGGGCGCAGGTAGGGGTCGATCTTCTGCGACAGGTCGCCGGGCAGGAAGCCGAGCTTCTCGCCGGCTTCCACCGCCGGGCGCACCAGCAGGATGCGGCGGATCTGCTCGCGCTCCAGGGCGTCCACGGCGCAGGCGACGGCGAGGTAGGTCTTGCCGGTGCCGGCCGGACCGATGCCGAAGTTGATGTCGTGATCGAGGATAGCCTTGACGTAGCGCTGCTGGTTCGCGCCGCGAGGGCGAATGTGTGCCTGGCGGGTCTTGAGTGTCACCAGCGGGGCCACGGGCTCCACGGAGAGTTCTTCCAGGCCGGATTCCTGCAGGAACAGGTGAACCAGGTCGGGCGTCATCTCGGTGCCGTTCTGCACTTCGCGGTAGAGGCGCTGCAGGAGGTTTTCGGCTGCCTGGGTGCGCTCGGGGTCGCCGACCAGTTCGAACTGGTTGCCGCGGTTGCGGATCTCGATGCCGAGGCGCTTCTCGATCTGGTGCAGGTGTTCGTCGAACTGGCCGCACAGGTTAGCGAAGCTGCGGGCCTCGAAGGGCTCGAGCATGAAACGATGGATGTCCAGGGGGGCGTTCAAGGGCTGTCTAGGTCGCCGTGCTGCAAAGGGAGATGGTCGAAGAATAACCCCCGGCGAGCGAGTACGAAAGTTCAGTCGCCAACGGGGGATTCAACGGTCGAGGTTCAGTGACGTGCTTCCACCAGGGTCGCGCGCAGGGAATTGGGCAGTGCCTCGTAGATTTCCACGTCGACGAACTGGCCGATCAGGCGCGGATTGTCGCAGCGGAAGTTGACCACGCGGTTGTTCTCGGTGCGGCCCTGGAGCTGGCCCGGGTCGCGCTTGGCGTAGTCGGTGACGAGGATGCGTTGGATGGTCCCGACCATCCGTCGGCTGATCTCGAAGCCTTGCTGGTTCAGGCGGCTGTTGAGGATCAGCAGGCGCTGCTTCTTCACTTCGTCGGGGGTATCGTCCACCAGGTCGGCAGCCGGGGTGCCCGGACGCGAGCTGTAGATGAAGGAGAAGGAGAAGTCGAAACCGACGTCCTCCACCAGCTTCAGGGTCTGCTCGAAGTCCTTCTCGGTCTCGCCGGGGAAGCCGATGATGAAATCCGAACTGATGCAGATATCCGGCACCGCCGCCTTCAGCTTGCGGATGCGCGACTTGTATTCCAGCGCGGTGTGGTTGCGCTTCATCGCCGCCAGGATGCGGTCCGAACCGGCCTGCACCGGCAGGTGGACGAACTTCACCAGTTCCGGCACCTCGGCGTGGGCGGCGATCAGCGAGTCGGAGAATTCCAACGGATGCGAAGTGGTGTAGCGGATGCGCTCGATGCCATCGACTTCGGCGACCACGCGGATCAGTTCGGCGAAGTCGGCCAGGCGGCCGTCGTGGGTCTGGCCGCGGTAGCCGTTGACGTTCTGCCCCAGCAGGGTGACTTCCTTCACACCGTTCTCGGCCAGGTGGATGACCTCGGCGAGTACGTCATCGAACGGGCGGCTGACTTCCTCGCCGCGGGTGTAGGGCACCACGCAGAAGGTGCAGTACTTGCTGCAGCCTTCCATGACCGAGACGAAGGCGGTAGGGCCGTTGACCTGTGGCTCGGGCAGGCGGTCGAACTTCTCGATCTCCGGGAAGGACACGTCTACCTGGGGTTTGCGGGTAGCGCGGGCAGCGTCGATCATCTCCGGCAGGCGATGCAGGGTCTGTGGGCCGAACACCACGTCCACGTACGGCGCACGCTCGCGGATCGCCGCGCCTTCCTGGCTGGCCACGCAGCCGCCGACGCCGATCACCAGGTCCGGGTTCTGCTGTTTGAGCACGCGCCAGGCGCCCAGTTCGGAGAACACCTTCTCCTGCGCCTTCTCGCGGATCGAGCAGGTATTGAGCAGAATGACGTCGGCTTCTTCGGCCTTTTCGGTGATTTCCAGGGCCTGGTGTTCACCCAGCAGATCGGCCATGCGCGAGCTGTCGTACTCGTTCATCTGGCAGCCGTGGGTCTGGATGAAAAGCTTCTTGGCCATGGAACCTGTCTTGGTCTGGTTAAAAAATGACCGCGCATTATATGCCTCGCCGCTTGTGTCTACCAGCGGCGGCGCGTGGGGGGAGGTTGCCTGTGTTATGCTGCGTGCCCTTTTTGCAAAGCTGTCATCCTTCGTTCATGAGCAAGCGCGAGAACCCGATCTACAAGGTGGTCTTCCTCAACCAGGGCCAGGTGTACGAGATGTACGCCAAGCAGATCTACCAGAGCGATCTGTGGGGCTTCCTGGAGATCGAGGAGTTCGTCTTCGGCGAGCGCACCCAGGTGGTGGTCGACCCTAGCGAGGAAAAGCTCAAGGCGCAGTTCGACGGCGTCATCCGCAGCTTCGTGCCGCTGCATTCGATCATCCGTATCGATGAAGTGGAGCGCCTGGGCACCGCGAAGATCAGCGATGCCAAGATCACCGGCAACGTGATGCCGTTCCCCATGCCGATGCCGGGCAAGGACAGCTGATTCATCAGCGCATTTTGTCCTTCGTAGGAGTTCGCTCGCGAACTGCCCAACGCCGAAGTCAGCCCAATAGTCCTGTTCGCGAGCAAGCTCGCTCCTGCAGGGAGTGGCGTTTGGGTCAGGGCAGCGGCGAGAACGGCGAGTTGCCGGCGGTCTGCAGTTCGATCAGGTAATTGCGGAAGATCTGCCCGAGCACCTTGGTGGCGATGTCCAGTTCGTCCTTGTTCATCTGCTCGGCGACCAGGTCGGCGCTGTCCATGGCGTCTTCGGCGCCGTTGACCGCAGCCATCTTCAGCACGATGTAGGCCTGTACGTTGTTGGCCTTCACGCCTTCGCCGCGGAAGAACATGGTGCCCAGGCGCAGTTGTGCGTCGGCGTGGCCCTGCAGCGAAGCCTTCTCGTACCAGTGCAGGGCGGCCTGGAAGTCGCGCGGGGCGCGTTCGCCGGTGTAGAAGAACTCCCCCAGCTCGAACTGTGCCTGTGCGTCGCCGGCATTGGCGGCCTGCTGGCAACTGGCCAGGGCCTGTTGCAGCTGTTCGGGCACGGTATTGAGGGTGCAGCGTCCGGTGGCTGGAATCAGCAGCGAGTTGCCGCCCGCCTGAGTGAACAGGGGCAGTGCAAGCAACAGGCAACCCAGCAGGGTGCGACCGGAACGGTACATGGGGAGAAACGGCCTCCAGAATCGGGGCGGGCAAAACCCGGCCAGCGAAATGCGCCAGCCTTCACATTATGAAATAAGCGGGCGCTTCCTTACAAAGTCTTTACCTTCTTTTCTGTTTTTTTACTGGAAATGCCAGCGGCGCCAGGGTTGGCGTAACGCTGTGAAAGGCCCGGTACAGAGCGGAAGGCGCCCGCCTGGGCGCCTTCGCGGGAGGCCTTACTTGAGGGCGGCGAAAGCGCGCTCGGCGGCGTCCAGGGTCAGCTTCAGCTCGGTTTCACCGTGGGCGATGGAGGTGAAGCCAGCCTCGAAGGCACTCGGAGCCAGGTACACGCCAGCGTCCAGCATCAGGTGGAAGAAGCGCTTGAAGCGTTCCGCGTCGCTGGTCATCACATCGTCGAAGGTGACGATGTCGTCGGCGCCGGTGAAGTACAGGCCGAACATCGCGGCACCCGCCTGGGTGGTCACGAAGGGGATGCCGGCAGCGTCGGCGCGCTCCTGCAGGCCCTGCAGCATGCGGGTGGTGTAGGTGGTCAGCTCGTCGTGGAAGCCGGGGCGGCTGATCAGGCGCAGGGTGGTCAGGCCGGCGGCCATGGCCAGCGGGTTGCCCGACAGGGTGCCGGCCTGGTAGACCGGGCCGAGCGGGGAGATCTGCTCCATGATCTCGCGCTTGCCGCCGAAGGCGCCCACCGGCATGCCGCCACCGATGATCTTGCCGAAGGTCGACAGGTCCGGGGTGATGCCGTAGTGCGCCTGGGCGCCGCCCAGGGCGACGCGGAAGCCGGTCATCACTTCGTCGAAGATCAGCACCACGCCGTGCTGGTCGCACAGGCGGCGCAGGCCTTCGAGGAAGCCGGGGGCCGGAGGCACGCAGTTCATGTTGCCGGCGACCGGCTCGACGATGATGCACGCCACTTCCTTGCCGACTTCGCCCAGGGTCTTCTCGACGGCGGCAATGTCGTTGAAGGGCAGGGTCAGGGTGTGCTTGGCGAAGGCCGCCGGCACGCCGGGGGAGTTCGGTACGCCGAAGGTCAGGGCGCCGGAGCCGGCTTTCACCAGCAGGCTGTCGGAGTGGCCGTGGTAGCAGCCTTCGAACTTGATGATGCTGTCGCGGCCGGTGTAGCCGCGGGCCAGGCGGATGGCGCTCATGGTGGCTTCGGTGCCGGAGCTGACCATGCGCACCATGTCCATGGACGGGACCAGCGAGCAGACCAGATCGGCCATTTCCACTTCCAGCGCGGTCGGTGCGCCGTAGGACAGGCCGTGGTCGAGTTGCTTGCGCACGGCGTCGAGCACGTCCGGGTGGCTGTGGCCGAGGATCATCGGGCCCCAGGAGCCGACGTAGTCGACGTAGCGCTTGTCATCCTCGTCCACCACGTAGGCGCCCTCCGCATGCTTGAAGAACAGCGGGGTGCCGCCGACGCTCTTGAACGCGCGCACCGGCGAGTTCACGCCACCGGGGATGTGTTTCTGGGCATTGGCGAAAAGCGTTTCGGAACGGGACATGGTGTACCTCGCGAAGCTGTGAAGGGCCGGGCGCTTGGGCGCTCAGCGGGTTTCGAAGAGTTGGCTGAAGGCGCGCGCGCGTTGTTCGACTTCGGCCGGGGAGTCGGCGGCGAACAGCGCGTGGATCACGGCGATCATGTCGGCGCCGCGGGCGATCAGCTCCGGCGCGTTGTCCAGGGTCACGCCGCCGATGGCCACCAGCGGCACGTTGAAGCGCGCCTTGGCCTGTTCCAGCAGTTCGAGGCTGGCGGCGGACGCGCCCGGTTTGGTCTGGGACGTGAAGAAGCGACCGAAGGCGACGTAGCTGGCGCCTTCGGCAATGGCCTTCTCGGCCAGGTCGAGGCTGGCGTGGCAGGTGCCGCCGATGACGGCATTGCGGCCGAGCAGAGCGCGGGCCGCGGCCAGCGAGCCATCGGTCTGGCCCAGGTGCACGCTGACACCCAGGCGCGCGGCCAGCTCGGCGTCGTCATTGATCAGCAGCGTGGCGCCGTAGCGCGCGCAGAGATCGCGCAGCGCCTCGGCTTCACGCAGGCGGCGCGAGGCGTCATCGGACTTGTCGCGGTACTGCAGCAGCTTGGCGCCGCCCTTCAGGGCGGCTTCGACGTAGGGCAGCAGGCGGCCGCCGTCGAGCAGCTGGCTGTCGGTGATGGCGTAGAGTCCGCGCAGTTTCATCGGTGCCTCGATCTTCGTACGGTTGATCAGTGAATCAGTTGCAATAGTCCAGCGGCAGGCGGCGCGGCACGTACTGGCCGTGGCCGGGTGCTTCCGCGTCACGCAGGGTGCGCCAGGTGTAGTCCAGGGCGCTGCGCACCGCGCTGACCAGTTCCTCGCCCAGGGCCAGGCGGCCGGCGAGGGTGCTCGCCAGGGTGCAGCCCGAGCCGTGGTAGCTGCCGGGCAGGCGCTGGCAGGTGAAGGTGTGGCGCTGGCCGTCGCGGGTGTACAGGCGATTGTGCACTTCGGACTCGTCGCCGTGGCCGCCGGTGATCAGCAGGGTCTGGATATAAGGCAACAGCTTGTCGGCGCATTGGTCCGCGGTGCCTTCGGGCAGCTCGGCGAGAATGCGCGCTTCCGGCAGGTTCGGCGTGGCGACTGCGGCAATCGGCAGCAGGCGCTCGCGCATGGCGTAGCCGACGTCGTCCTTGCCCAGCGAGCCGCCGCCGCCGGCGCGCAGCATCGGGTCGCAGACCAGCGGGATGCCGGGCAGCGATTGCATGATCTCGACGACGGTGTCGACCATCTGCACCGAGCCGAGCATGCCGAGCTTGACCGCCGCCACCGGCAGGTCGGCGATCACCGCGTTGGCCTGGGCCAGCACCCACTCGCGGTCGAGCACGCGGAAGTCGGAAACGTTGACGGTATCCTGAACGGTCAGCGCGGTGACGGTGGGCGCCGCGTGGCAGCCTTGGGCGATCAGGGCTTCGATATCGGCCTGCAGACCGGCGCCGCCACTGGGGTCGTGGCCGGACAGGCAGAGCACTACGGGACGGGAGGCAGGTGTTTTCATGGCGCGGGAGCTTATCACCAAAATGCGCTGCTGAGCTGACCGAACGGTCCATTGCGCATCGCCCGGCCGCGCCCTGTCCGGATGGTCGAATGCCACGGGGCACAAGGCCTGTGCTAGAGTTCGCCGATTCCAACACAACGCCTCCACGGCGCGCCAAAGCGGGAGATGGGGATCTCCGGCGCGGCTGTCGGTGGCACTGCGGGGCACCATGCGGCACTGGCTGATCTTCCTGATCCTTCTCATCCTCTCGCCAGTGGCGAGCGCCATCAGCTTCGACGAGCACGTGGGGCAACTGCCGCTCGGGCGGGCGATGGATGTCTTCGAGGACGTGCGCGGCACCGCCGATATCGCCGAGATCAGCTCGCCGGCGCTGGCCGCCAGCTTCCGCCCCCATGAGCGCGACGTGCTCAATGCCGGCTATTCGCGCTCGGTGTTCTGGCTGCGCCTGGACCTGGACTACCAGCCGCAGGCCTCGCGCGACCCGGCCAACTGGCTGCTGGAGCTGGCTTACCCGCCGCTGGACAAGCTCGATCTCTACCTGCCCGATGGCAATGGCGGCTTCAAGCTCGCCCAGCGCACTGGCGATACCTTGCCGTTCGACAGCCGGCCGATCCGCCAGAACAACTACCTGTTCGATCTCAAGCTGGAGCCGGGCAAGCCGCTGCGCGCCTACCTGCGTCTGGAGAGTCAGGGCTCGATCCAGGCGCCGCTGACGCTGTGGTCGCCCAAGGCCTATCTGGAAGAACAACCGCAGCGCATCTACGTGCTGGGCATCATTTATGGCGTGCTGCTGGTGATGCTGATCTACAACCTGTTCATCTTCCTCAGCGTGCGCGACACCAGCTACCTCTATTACATCCTCTATATCGCCTCGTTCGGCTTCTATCAGATCTCGGTCAACGGCGCCGGCATCGAATACTTCTGGCCGAACAATCCCTGGTGGGCCAATGCTTCCACGCCGTTCCTGATCGGTTCGGCCGGGCTGTTCGGCTGTCAGTTCGCCCGCAGCTTCCTGCATACCCGCGAGCACAGCCTGTGGATCGACCGCATCCTGCGCGTCTTGATGGGCGTCGGCGCACTGGTGATGGTGCTGGCGCTCACCGTCAGCTACGCCATTGCCCTGCGCCTGGCCACCTACCTGGCGCTGGCGTTTACCGTGGTGATCTTCACCGCCGGCATCGTCGCCTGGTTGCGCGGCATGCGTGTGGCGCGTTACTTCATCTTCGCCTGGAGCGCCTTCCTGCTCGGCGGGGTGATCAACACGTTGATGGTGTTGGGCTTGCTGCCCAATGTATTCCTGACTATGTACGCCAGCCAGATCGGCTCGGCGCTGGAGGTCGGCCTGCTGTCCCTGGCGCTGGCCGACCGCATCAACGCCATGAAGGAAGAGCGCACGCGTATCCTCCAGGAAACCAGCCGCAAGCTGGAGCAGCTGAACCTGGAGCTGGCCAGCAGCAACCGCCTGAAGGACGAGTTCCTCGCCACCGTCACCCATGAATTGCGCACGCCCATGAGCGGGGTGATCGGTTCGCTGGAACTGATGCAGACGGTGCCCATGGACATCGAGCTGACCCAGTACCACAAGACCGCCACCGGCTCGGCGCGCGACATGATGCGCATGGTCAACGACATTCTTGCGCTGATCGAGTTGCAGGCCGGCAAGCTCTACCCGCGCCGCGAGCCTTTCAGCCTGCGCGGCCTGTGCGATGGCCTGCGCGCGCAGTACGCGCCGCGCGCCGAGGAGCGCGGGCTGCGCTTCGTGCTGCAACTGGATGAGAGCCTGCCCGACACCCTCGAAGGCGACGCCGGCAAGCTGGCCCAGGCGCTGGGCTACCTGATCGACAACGCCATCAAGTTCACGCACCAGGGTGGGGTGAATCTGCGCGTAGCCGGTGTGCCGAACAGTGAAGGGCTGGCGCTGCGCATCGAGGTGCAGGACAGCGGAATTGGCTTCTCCACGCCGCCGGACGGCGTGCTGTACCAGCGCTTCTTCCAGATCGACGGCTCGCTCACCCGCGAGTACGGCGGCCTGGGGATTGGCCTGGCGCTGTGCCGCAAATTGGTGGCGCTGCTGGGCGGTGAGTTGGTGCATGAATCCGTGCCGGGGCAGGGCAGCCGCTTCAGCCTGGAGTTGCAGGTCGGCCAGCCGGTGCAGAGCATCGCGCCGCCGCCACGCCGTGCCGGCGGCCAGGTGCTGCGCAGCCCCGACCAGTGCACCGTGCTGGTGGTGGAAGACAACGCCATCAATCAACTGGTAATTCGCGGCATGCTGCTCAAGCTCGGTTATCGCGTGCGCACGGCCGACAATGGCGCCGAGGCCATCGAGCTCCTGCGTCGGGAGGCGATCGATACGGTGTTGCTGGATTGCCAGATGCCGGTGATGGACGGCTTCGCCACCTGCCGGGCGATTCGCACCCTGCCGCGTTGCGCCGATCTTCCCGTGCTGGCGATTACCGCCCACAGCCATAGCGGCGACCGCGAGCGCTGCCTGGCCGCTGGAATGAGCGACTACATGGCCAAGCCGGTGAAGTTCGAGGAGCTGCAGGCTTTGCTGCATGACTGGCTGCTGTGCCAGCCGGCGCTGCCCAGCCCGGCCTGAGGTTCGATCCTGTGCGGGGGCGGGCTTCGTCTGCGGTAGCCTCGTGCCTTTCGGTTCGCTGCGAAGAGCGCGCCGGAGCGGGCTTGTAGGAGCGAGCTTGCTCGCGAACGGTCCGTGGAGCGATGACTCTTGCGCACAACCGAATGAAAAACGCCGCGATGCCTTTCGGTATCGCGGCGTTTCTGTTTCAGCGAGCTGTCAGGTTCAGACCTTGACGACCCAGCCTTCCGGACCTTCCACGTCACCCTTCTGGATGCCGGTCAGCTCTTCGTAGAGGCGACGGGTCACCGGGCCGACGTCTTCGCGGCTGAAGAACACGTGCAGGTTGTCCTTGTACTGGATGCCGCCGATCGGGGTAATCACCGCGGCGGTACCGCAGGCGCCGGCTTCCTTGAAGCGCGCCAGGTCGTCGATCTGCACGTCGCCTTCGACCACTTTCAGGCCCAGGCGCTGTTCGGCCAGTTGCATCAGCGACAGACGGGTGATGCCCGGCAGCACCGAGCTGGAGCGCGGGGTGACGAACTCGTTGTCGTGGGTGATGGCGAAGAAGTTGGCCGAGCCCACTTCCTCAATGCGGCTGTGGGTGGCCGGGTCGAGGTAGATGCAGTCGGCGAAGCCGTCTTTCTTGGCCTGGGCGCCCGGCATCAGGCTGGCGGCGTAGTTGCCACCGACCTTGGCGGCGCCGGTGCCGTTGGGCGCGGCGCGGTCGTAGGTGGAGATCACGAAGTCATGGGGCTTCATGCCGCCCTTGAAGTAGGCGCCGACCGGGATGCAGAACACCGAGAAGATGAATTCCGGAGCCGGGCGCACGCCGATGTTGTCGCCCACGCCGATCACGAACGGGCGCAGGTACAGCGCGCCGCCGGAGCCGTACGGGGGAATGAAGCGCTCGTTGGCGCGGACCACCTGGCGGCAGGCGTCGATGAACTGCTGTTCAGAAACCTGCGGCATCAGTACGCGGGCGCAACTGCGGGCCATGCGTGCGGCGTTCTGGTCCGGGCGGAACAGGTTGATCGAGCCGTCCTTGCAGCGGTAGGCCTTCAGGCCTTCGAAGCACTGCTGGCCGTAATGCAGGGCCGAGGAGCCTTCGCTGATGTGCAGGGTGTTGTCTTCGGTCAGCTTGCCGTCGTCCCAGAGGCCATCGCGCCAGTGGGAGATGTAGCGGAAGTCGGTCTTGATGTAATCGAATCCGAGCGCGCCCCAGTCGATGTCTTTCTGTTCCATGGTTGCCTCATTCAATGGGATTGCCTGCGGCCATTCGTCTGCCAGGGCATGGCGGGCGAGCATCCGCATGGTGATTTCGGGACCCTGACGGCGGGCGCTGCCTGAATCGCCAGGATTCCGCTACGCGGGGGGAGCGACGTCCCCCGCTTGATGGTACCGCCAGGACTCCACCAGGACTTGCCATGATACCGGCGATATTCGCGGCTGTGGGGGCCTGCCTGCGAATATCGCTGCCATCAGTCGCATCGGGAACCGAGCGACCCCGGCGCAGGGTCGCGGGCGGCAATGCCCTGCCCGAAGACGGATTTTACTGATCGTCTGTTGGCTTCGGGTCATGCATTCAGCTGAAAAAAGACATTTATATGAATGTCATTTCGCATGCTGAATGAAATTTCCGTCATTCCGACTGGCTGGAATTCCCCTGGGGGAATAGCGAGCGGCTGATGAAACGGGCTGTCTCGTGCAGGCGGGCGCCGATCTGCTCGAGCTTCTCGCGCTCATGCTGGGCGCTGATGCCGATCCCGGAAATGATGAAGCGTGGCTGGCGGTCGTGATCGATGATCGCGCTGGCGACCATGCTGACGCCGCGGTAGAGGTGGTCCTGGTCGATGGCCCAGCCGCGCTCCAGGGTGGCGGCGGCATCGCTGCGGTATTCCTCGAAGCTTGGCGGGTTCTCCCAGCGCACACGGGTCAGGCGGCGGCGCAGTTCGTCGTCCGGCAGGTTGCGCAGGCCGGCGATGCAGCGGCCTGCGGCGCCGACCAGTTCCGGCAGGCGCGAGCCGACGGCGACGTTGACGTGCGCCACGGCTGGCGCGGAGACGGCGATCACGCGGATGTGGGCGTCGTCGGTGACCTGCCACAAAGTGATCAGGATGTTGTGGCTGGTGCTCAGGCGTTCCAGTTCCGGCTGGATAAGGTCGGCGTAGCTGCGGCCGATGAAGCTCACTGCCAGTTCCGACAGGCCCAGTCCCAGGCGGTAGGTCTTGGTGTCGTTGTCGAACGAGGTCAGTTGCTCGTTGGTCAGGGTGCGCAGGATGTTGAAGGTGGTGCTCGGGCTGACTCCCGTGGCGCGGGCGATGGCGGTCGCGCCCTCGGGGCCTTCGGCATTGGCCAGGTGGCGAAGGATCTGGATGGCGTTCACCACTGCGCCGACATCCTTGGCGCTGCCGGTGCGTTTGCTGCTGGCTTCTTCGACGGTCTTTTCAGTTGTCATATTCTGTATTCTGATTGACATTCAGTATTGTGAATGTATTCTGACCCTGCGACGCCTGCAACGGCTTCCTGGAAGCTGGCTTGGCATGGGCGGTAACGCACTTTGCAACAAAGGCAGAACAAGAACAAAGGAGAAACCTCAATGGTGGATTTCCCCGACCGCAGCATGCCAGGGCCCGAGGCGCAGTACCTCGCGTTTCTCGCCCAGGGCCGCTTCATGTTGCAGCGCAGCGCCTCCACCGGCCGGCATGTGTTCTACCCGCGCACCCAGGTGCCCGGCAGCGGCGAAACGGACCTGGAGTGGGTCCCTGCCAGTGGCCTGGGCACTCTTTATGCCTTGACTGTCAACCGCGCCCGCAGCGGTGACTACAACGTCGCCCTGGTCGACCTGGATGAAGGCGTGCGCATGATGTCGCGCATCGAAGGCCATCTCAGCCTGCCCATCGGTACTCGCGTGAAAGCGCGCATCGCCCAGCAGGACAGCGGCCCTGTCGTCGTCTTCGAGCCCCTGGCGGAGGTGCAGCCATGAGCCAGGTCCTGCGCGGCAAGACCGCCATCGTCGGCATCGGCAGCGCCGGTATCGGCGAAGCCCATGGCTACAGCGCTATGGAGCTGCTCGGCCAGGCCTCGATGAAAGCCATCGCCGATGCAGGGCTTGCGCTCTCGGACATCGACGCGGTGTTCTCGGCCACCAGCTCCCACGCCTTCCCGACCCTCTCGGTCTGCGAATACCTGGGCATCAAGCCGAAGTTCGTCGATGGCACCAATGTCGGCGGCTCCAGCTTCGAGCTGCATCTTCTGCAGGCAACCCTGGCCCTGGAGGCCGGCCTGTGTGACGCGGCGCTGATCTGCTATGGCTCCAACCAGCGCACTGCCGGCGGCAAGCTGGTATCGATGAGCGAGCCGCAGTGGCACGAAACGCCCTACCAGCCGCGCCACCCGATCACCGCCTACGCGCTGGCTGCCAGCCGGCACATGCATCAATACGGCACCACCCGCGAGCACCTGGCCGAAGTGGCCGTGGCCGCACGGGGCTGGGCCAACCTCAATCCCGAGGCCTTCGCCCGTGGCCCGCTGAGCATCGATGAGGTGCTCGCTGCGCGGATGGTCAGCGACCCGCTGAGCAAGGCCGACTGCTGCCTGGTCACCGACGGCGGTGGCGCCTGTGTGATGGTGCGCGCCGACCGTGCGCGGGACCTGCCCAGGGCGCCGATCTACTTCCTCGGCGCGGCCGGCGCACAGTGGCACCGCTCCATCGTTGCCATGCCCGACCTCACCGTCACCGCCGCTTCCGAGAGTGGCCCGCGCGCCATGCAGATGGCCGGTGTGAAGCACGCGGACATCGACCTGGTGATGGTCTACGACGCCTTCACCATCAATACGATCCTGTTCCTCGAGGACCTCGGCTTCTGCCCGAAGGGCGAGGGCGGTCGCTTCGTCCAGGGCGGGCGCATTGCTCCTGGCGGCGAGCTGGCGGTGAACACCAACGGCGGCGGGCTGTCCTGTGTGCATCCGGGCATGTACGGCATGTTCCTGATCATCGAGGCGGTTACGCAGTTGCGCCGACAGGCCGGTGAGCGCCAGTTGAAGAAGGCCGACATCGCCCTGCTGCACGGCAACGGCGGCACCTTGTCCAGCCAGGTCACCGCGCTGCTCGGCACCCAGAACGTGCTCTGAAATCCGGGCAGGACGCCCTCCCGGTGGCTACCTGCGATAAGCGGGCGGCCCGCCGTGGACGCGTTCGCCCTCGCGCCGGGACGACCTAGTCCGGCACCCGTCATCTGTTCAGGTGGAACGTCATGTCAGTGAGTCACTTGCAACGCACAGGCTTCGCCAGCCTTACCCCGCTGATCCAGCCACGCTCGGTCGCCGTGGTCGGCGCTTCCAGCGACCCGCACCGCATCGGTGGCCGCCCCATCGCCTACATGCTGCGCAACGGCTTCACCGGCCGCATCCTGCCGGTCAACCCCAATCGCACCGAGATCCAGGGCCTGCCGGCCTACGCCAGTGTCGACGCACTGCCTGAGGCGCCGGACGTGGCGATCATCGCGGTGCCGGCGCCGCAGGTGCTGGAGACCGTCCAGGCACTGGGCCGCAAGGGCGCGCGCAGCGCCATCGTGTTCTCCTCCGGCTTCAGCGAAGTCGGCGAGGAAGGCGTGGCCATGCAGGACGCCATCGTCGAGGCCGCCCGCGCGGCGAACATGCGCCTGCTGGGGCCGAACGCCCTGGGCGTGTTCAACGCCAACCTGGGCTACTACGCCTTCTTCTCCACCAGCCTGGAGCGCGGCATCCCGCTGGCCGGGCGCGTCGGCATCGCCACCCAGTCCGGCGCCTACGGCGCACACCTGCTGGGTCTGTCGCGGCAGCGCGGGCTGGGTACGCCGATCTGCGTCGCCACCGGCAACGAAGCCGACGTCACCCTGGGCGACGCCATCGGCTGGCTGGTGGAATCGCCGGAGGTCGACGTGGTGATGGCCTACGCCGAATCCATCCGCAATGTCGACAGCTTCCTCGCCGCCCTCGAAGCGGCCCATCGCGCCGGCAAGCCGGTGATCCTGCACAAGGTCGGGCGCAGCGAGCTGGGTGGCCGCGCGGCCATGTCACACACCGCCTCCCTGGCTGGCGACGACAAGGTGCTCGATGCGGTGCTGGCCGACTACGCCGTGGTCCGCGCGCGCACCACCGAAGAGCTGGTGGACATCGCCTACCTCGCCACCCAGCGCATCTACCCGGTGAACAACAGCCTGGGGATGATCACCGTCAGCGGTGGCGCCGGGATCATCGTCAGCGACGCTGCCGAGGACGTTGGGCTGCCCATGCCGCCGATGCCGGAAGCAGCCCAGGCGCGACTGAAACAGCGCCTGCACTATGCCTCGCCGCTGAACCCGGTGGACTGCACGGCCCAGGCGCTCAACGACCTGAGCCTGGTGCACGATTTCACCGAGTCCATGGTGGTGGACGGCGGCTATCGTTCGCTGATCGCCTTCTTCACCCAGGCCGGCACCGCCGCCTCCATCGGCCCGCGCCTGGCCGAGCAGTTCGCGCGGATCAAGGCCGACCATCCGGACCGCCTGTTCGTGGTCTCGGTGATGGGCGAGGGCGAGGAGCTGGCGCCATACCAGAAGGCCGGCTTCGCCCTGTTCGAGGACCCGACCCGCGCCGTGCGCGCCATCCAGGCCATGGGCCAGTTGGGCGAAGCGTTCGCCCGGCCGCTGCGCAGCATTCCTGTGCCCGCTGGCGTCGAGCTGCCGGCCAGCTCGCCCGGTGAGGCCGAAGCCAAGCAATTGCTGGCGCGCGCCGGCATCGAATCGGCGCCCGAACGTGTGCTGAAAAGCGCTGCGGAAGCCGCCGCATTTGCCGAACAAATCGGCTTCCCGGTGGTGCTGAAAATCGCCTCGGCGGACATCCTGCACAAGTCGGAAATCGGCGGCGTGCTGCTCAACGTCGGCAGCGCCCAGGCCGTACGCGAGGGCTATGACCTGCTGCTGCAACGCGCTGCTGAACACGCGCCGAACGCTCGCCTCGACGGCGTGCTGGTGGCGCGCCAGCTGCAGGGCGGCGTCGAGTGCTTCATGGGCATCCAGCGCGACCCGCAGTTCGGTCCGGTGGCGGTGTTCGGCCTTGGCGGCATCTTCGTCGAGGTGCTCAAGGACGTGGTGTTCCGCCGCTGCCCGTTCGGCGTCGGCGAAGCCGAGCAGATGATCCGCAGCATCAAGGGCGCGCCGCTGCTGCTGGGCGCCCGTGGTCGCCCGGTGACCGATATCAAGGCCCTGTCGCGCGTTCTCTCGCAGCTCTCGCAATTCGCTGCAGAGGCCGGCCCGCGCCTGCGTTCGGTGGACCTCAACCCGGTCTTCGCCATGCCCGAGGGGCAGGGCGCCTGGGCCGCCGACGCGGTGCTGGAAGTGCAGGAGGTGGCCCATGGCGCTGAATCCTGAGCACCTGCTGAATTACCCGATCCCGGAAGTACGCCAACGTTTCAGCCGCCACGACAGCGCCTTCTATGCGCTGTCGGTGGGCCTTGGCGCGGACCCGATGGACGAGCACCAGCTGACCTTCGTCGACGCCAATCGCGAGCTGCAAGCGCTGCCCTGCATGGCGGTGGTGCTCGGTCACCCCGGCTTCTGGCTGGGCAACCCGGACACCGGCGTCGATGCCCTGCGCCTGGTCCACGGCGAGCAGAGCATCGAATGGCTCAAGCCGCTGCCGGTGGAAGGCGAAGTGATCGGCCGCACCCGCGTCACCGGGCTGGTCGACAAGGGCGCCGGCAAGGGCGCGCTGCTCTATAGCGAGAAGGTCGTCAGCGATGCGCAGAGCGGTGAGGTGCTGGCGATTGCCCGCGGCACCACCTTCCTGCGCGGCGACGGCGGCTTTGGCGGCGACAGCCAGTCGCTGAGCCAACCGCACCGCCTGCCCGAGCAGGCGCCGGACCTGGTCATCGACCTGCCGACTCGCCCCGAGCAGGCGCTGCACTACCGCCTGAACGGCGACGACAACCCGATCCACGCCAGCCCCGCGGCGGCGGCGCGCGGTGGTTTCCCCAGGCCGATCCTGCACGGCCTGTGCACCCTGGGGGTGGCCTTCCACGCGCTGCTGCGCGGCTTGGCCGACTACCGCGCGGAGCGTTTCGCCCACCTGCAGGTGCGCTTCTCCGCACCGGTTTTCCCCGGCGAAACCCTGCGTACCGAAATCTGGAATGACGGCTCCTTCCGCACCCGCGTCGTCGAGCGCGACGTGGTGGTGCTGGACAACGGCCGCGTGCGCCTGACCCCGGAGATGGGAGAACACGCCGGGCGGGCATAGCGCGACGACGACCTCAACCAACCTGCGAGAACAACAACAATGAACGCACCCGACAGCTTGGCCCAGGGCACCGCGATACCGCGGCGGACCCTGGTGATCGCCTTCCTCTTCTGCTTCCTGGGTCTGCTCGCCGATGGCGCGGACCTGATGTTCCTCGCCTACAGTCTGAACAGCCTGAAGGCCGAGTTCGGCCTCTCCAACTTCGAGGCCGGTTCGCTGGGCAGCATCACCCTGGCCGGCATGGCCATCGGCGGTATCTACGGCGGCTGGGCGTGCGACCGCTTTGGCCGGGTGCGGGTGGTGACGTGGACCATCCTGGTGTTCTCCGTGGGCACCGCGCTGCTCGGGCTGGCGCACAACTTCTGGGCCTTTGCGCTGATCCGCTTCGTCTCCTCGCTGGGCCTGGGCTCGCTGTTCGTCGCCTGCAACATCCTGATGTCCGAGTTCGTCACCGCGAAGTACCGCACCACCATCCTGGCGACCATGCAGGCTGGTTGGACGGTCGGCTACCTGGTGGCGACGGTGCTCGCGGGGCAGATCATCCCCGACTACGGCTGGCGCGCGCTGTTCTTCACCGCGATCGGCGCGGCGCTGATCTGCCTGGCGCTGCGGCCCTGGGTGCCGGAGTCGCCGTCCTGGCTGGCAGCCCGTGCGCAACGGCTGCAGCAGGCCGCCAGCAACCGCCAGCAGAGCGCGCCCAGCGGTGGCATGCGCCAGCTGCTGGTCGATCCGTCCACCCGGCGCATGTTCCTGCTGTGGAGCCTCACCTCGTGCTTCCTGCTGTTCGGCTACTACGGCACCAACAACTGGATGCCCTCGTACCTGGAAAGCGAGCTGGGCATGAACTTCAAGTCCATGACCGGCTACATGGTCGGCACCTACACCGCGATGATCCTCGGCAAGGTGCTCGCCGGGATCGCCTCGGACCGCTTCGGCCGCCGCGCCACCTTCGCCGCCGGCGCCATCGGAACCGCGATCTTCATGCCGGTGATCGTGTTCTGGCACACCCCGGACAACATCGTCTGGATCCTCGCGCTGTTCGGCTTCATCTACGGCGTACCGGTGGGCGTGCTGGCCACCTACATGACCGAGAGCTTCTCCACCCAGGTACGCGGCGCCGCCGTCGGCACCTCCTACAACCTCGGCCGCATCGGCGCGGCGGTGGCCCCGGCGGCCATCGGCCTGCTGGCCTCCC
The DNA here is from genome assembly GCF_001675465.2 of Pseudomonas sp. AU12215. Classification (NCBI taxonomy): domain Bacteria; kingdom Pseudomonadati; phylum Pseudomonadota; class Gammaproteobacteria; order Pseudomonadales; family Pseudomonadaceae; genus Pseudomonas; species Pseudomonas sp. AU12215. The sequence goes on along the minus strand of NZ_MACM02000025.1, from coordinate 23,517 downwards.
ATGTGTCCATCGGCGCGGGCTTCCTGGTGATGGGCATCACCTACGTCATCACCGGCCTGATCCCTGCGCTGCTGATCCCCAACCGCCTGTATGACCCGAACCGCGAAGGGCGCACGGTGCAGCCCGGCACACCCGCCCGTGCGCCTGCGCACAGCGCTGCCCGCCCGCTGGGCCAACCCGTCACGGAGGAAAGCCTGCGATGACCGATCTCACCTGCGCCGCCCATGCGCCCGGGCCGGACATGTTCCCCCGCGATCGATACACCTTCCAGGAGTTCCTCGGCCTGGAGCGCTGGGTCGATGGCGAAGTGGTGCGGGTACGCCTGCGCCACCGCCCGGAGCTGATGAACTACATCGACAGCTTCCACGGCGGCGTGCTGATGAGCGTGCTCGACGCTGCCATGGCCGGCGCGATCCGTGCGCAGATGCCGGGTTGCTCGATGGTCACCATCGACATGGCCACCCACTTCATGGGCAGTACTCGCGGCGAGATCAACGCCGTCGGCCGGGTGCTCAAGCGCACCCGCACGCTGTGCTTCTGCGCGGCGGAAATCTTCGATGAAGCCGGCGAGCTGATCGCCAGCGCCACCGGCAGTTTCAAGTACCGGCCCGCGGCGGCCGGAGCTGTTCAACCGACACGGGAATGATGAAATGACCGACCACACCGCGATGGCCGAGGAGCGCGAAGAGCGCCTGCGGCTGATCCGTGACAGCGCCGCCTCCCTGGTCCCGCGCGGCGGCGACCTGGGGCGGGTGCGCCGTCTGCGCTTCCAGCAGACGGGCGTCGACCGCGACGCCTGGGGCGAAGTCTGCGCCATGGGCTGGCCGGGCCTGCGCCTGGCGGAAGAACTGGGCGGCAGCGGGCTGGGCATGGCCGAGTACGCGGCGCTGCTGGAAGAGCTGGGCCGTGGCCTGCTGCCCGAGCCGCTGATCGAGGCGAGCCTGGTCGCTCCGCTACTGCCGGCGGGCGAGCGCGACGCGCTGCTGGCCGGCGAGCGGCTGATCCTGCCGGCCGGCATCGGTTATGAAGCGGATGCGGCATTGCCGGTGCTGCGCGATGGCCAGTTGCGCGGCGAGGTCGCCCATGTGGCGCTCGGTGCTGCGGCCGATGCCTGGCTGGTCGCCTGCAACGCCGGCCTTGCTCTGGTGCAGCGCAACGCCGAAGGGCTCAGCCTGCATCAGGAGCCGACCCAGGACGGCGGCCACCTGGCGCGCCTGCGCTTCGACGGCACGCCGGCGCAACTCGTCGAGTCCGCGCCCGCCGCCCTCGATGAAGCGGCGCTGGCCTGCTCGGCCTATCTGGTCGGGCTGATGGATGCCGCCTTCGAACAGACTCGCGACTACCTCGGCGTGCGCCGCCAGTTCGGCCGCGAGATCGGCAGCTTCCAGTCGCTGCAGCACCGCATGGTCGACCTGAAGCTGCAGATCGAGCTGGCCCGCGCCATCGTCGGCGAAGCGGCCAGCGCCCTGGATGACGGTGCGTCGACTGCCCTGGTACAGCGCCTGGTGTCCACCGCCAAGGTGCGTGCCGCCGAAGCGGCCATGCTGGTCACCCGCCAGGCGATCCAGTTGCACGGCGGCATCGGCTACACCGACGAGGCCGACATCGGCCTGTTCCTGCGCCGCGCCATGGTGCTGCTCAACAGCCAGGGCTCGCTGGCCTTCCATCGGGCGCGCTACATCGCCCTGCTGCATGCGGAGGTGGCGTGATGAGCGAGATGCTGCTGCAGGAAACTCATGGTTCGGTGCGCCTGCTGCGTTTCAACAATCCGGCGCGGCGCAATGCGCTGTCCCCCGCATTGCGCGCCGAGTTGCTCGACGCACTGCGTGAAGCGGACGCCGATCCCTCCGTGCGCAGCGTGGTGCTCACCGGTTCGGCGGAAGTCTTCAGCGCTGGCGGCGACCTCAGCGACATGCACGTCACCGACCTCAACGCCGGCCGCATGCGCATGCAGAAGAACGCCGACCTGATCCGCCAGATGCTGCGCATGGGCAAGCCGATCATCGCCGCCGTCGAAGGCTGGGCGGTGGGCGCCGGGCTTTCGGTGGCGCTGGCCTGCGACAGCCTGGTTTGCGGCGGCACGGCGCGCTTCGCGGCGGGCTTCGGCAAGGTCGGACTGATCGCCGATCTTGGCCAGTTGCACACCTTGCCTGCGCGCATCGGCAACGGTCGGGCGCGGCAAGTGCTGATGTTCGGCCAGGTGATCGAGGCCGAGGAAGCATTGCGCATCGGCCTGGTGGACCAGCTCTGTGCACCGGGTGCCGCGCTGGATGCGGCGCTGGCACTGGCCGCGAAGGTCGAGCAGCAGGCGCCGCTGGCGCTGTCGCTGACCAAGGCGCTGCTGGCCGATGGCCTGGAGCTGCTGCTCGAACGCGAAGGCGATTTCCAGAGCCAGCTGTTCCTCAGTGCCGACCACGCCGAAGGCAAAGCGGCCTTCCTCGAAAAACGTTCCCCGGATTTCCGGGGCCAGTAATCAGGAGAACCGTGACATGACCGATTACAACGCCCTCGACGACGGCGAATTCCGTCGGCTGGTGCGCGAGTGGGTCGCCGCCAACTACCCGCAACGCATCCGCAACCCGGCCCACCGCCTGGGTCGCGACGACACCTGGGAGTGGTACCAGGCACTGTCGCAGCAGGGCTGGCTGTGCCCCGGCTGGCCGGTGCAACACGGCGGCATGGGCCTGTCCGCCGGCAAGCAGTTGATCATGATCGAGGAGATGGAGAACTACGGCTGCGCGCGACTGCCCGACAGCGGCATCACCATGCTCGGCCCGCTGCTGATCCGCTACGGCACCGACGCCCAGCGCGAGCGCTTCCTGCCGCGCATCTTGAGCGGCGAGGACATCTGGTGCCAGGGCTACAGCGAGCCCAATGCCGGCTCCGACCTCGCCAGCCTGCGTACCGAAGCGGTGCTGCGCGACGGCGAATGGGTGATCAACGGCCAGAAGACCTGGACCACCATGGGCACCGAGGCCAACTGGATCTTCGTGCTGGCGCGCACCGAGCGCAGTGCCAAGGCGCAGCAGGGCATCAGCTTCCTGCTGGTGCCGATGGACAGCCCCGGCGTCGAGGTACGGCCAATCCTCAACCTCGAGCTGCAGGGCGAGTTCTGCGAGGTGTTCTTCAACGACGTGCGCGTGCCGGAGGAAAACCTCGTCGGCGCGGTCAACCACGGCTGGGGCATGGCCAAGGCGCTGCTCGGCTTCGAGCGCATCTTCCTCGGCTCGCCCAAGCAGGCCACCTTCGCCCTCGAGCGCCTGGTGCGCCTGGCCCGTCACCAGGGCCTGTGGGACGACCCGGTGTTCGCCCAGCGCTTCGCCGCGCTGAGCATGGACCTGGACTGCCACAAGGCGCTCTACGAGCGCTTCGCCGAACGCCTGCGGCGCGGCGAGGAACTGGGCCCGGACGTGTCCCTGCTGAAGATCCACCAGTCCGAGCTTTACCAGCGCATCAGCGAGCTCGGGCTGGAGATCGCCGGCGCGGATTCGGCGCTGCTCAACCCCTTCGCCGACGATCCCGAGCTGCACCCGGCGGGCATCTTCATCCAGTCGCGGCCCACCACCATCTACGGCGGTACCAACGAGATCCAGCGCAACATCCTGGCCAAGGCCGTGCTCGGCCTGCCGAGCTGATCGTGCGCACAACGAACCTCAAACACGAATTGATGTAAGGAACGAGCAATGACCCAACGACTCAACGAAGGCAAGGTAGCGATCGTCACCGGCGCCGGTGGCGGCATCGGCCGCGAGATTGCCCTGGCCCTGGCCGACAGCGGCGCGCGGGTACTGATCAACGATATCGGCGTGTCCCTGCAGGGCGAGGGCGGCTCGGCTTCCCCGGCCGAGGAAACCCTCGGGCTGATCCGCCAGCGCGGCGGCGACGGCGCGATCAACACCGACAGCGTGTCGGACTGGGACAGCGCCCGGCGCATCGTCGCCAGCGCCATCGACGCCTTCGGCCGCGTCGACATCGTGGTCAACAATGCCGGCATCCTGCGCGACACCATCTTCCACAAGATGAGCGCCGAGGACTGGCTGTCGGTGATCAACGTGCACCTCAACGGCAGCTTCTTCGTCAGCCGCGCCGCCGCCGAGCATTTCCGCGCACAGAACAGCGGCGCCTTCGTGCACATGACCAGCACCTCGGGGCTGATCGGCAACTTCGGCCAGGCCAACTACTCGGCGGCCAAGCTGGGCATCGTCGCCCTGAGCAAATCCATCGCCCTCGACATGCAGCGCTACAACGTGCGCTCCAACTGCATCGCGCCCTTCGCCTGGAGCCGCATGACCGACTCCATTCCGGCCGAGACCCCGGAGCAGAAAGCGCGGGTGGAAAACCTGCAGCGCATGACCCCGGACAAGAACGCGCCTCTGGCCGTGTACCTCGCCTCCGATGCCGCCAGCGCGGTCAACGGCCAGGTGTTCGCCGCACGCAACCACGAGATCTTCCTGATGAGCCAGAGCCGCCCGCTGCGCAGCGTGCACAGCGACAACGGCTGGACCCCCCAGAGCATCGCCGAGCACGGCATGCCGGCGCTGCGCGGGAGCTTCATGGACCTGGCGCGCAGCCCGGACGTGTTCTCCTGGGACCCGATCTGACCCTTCGGAGGACAGGCGCATGTTCAAGACCCGATTCACCGAAGCCTTCGGCGTCGAACACCCGATCATGCAGGGCGGCATGCAGTGGGTGGGGCGCGCCGAGATGGCGGCGGCGGTGGCCAACGCCGGTGGCCTGGCGACGCTCTCGGCGCTGACCCAGCCGACGCCGCAGGCGCTGGCCGACGAGATCGCGCGCTGCCGCGAGCTCACCGAAAAGCCCTTCGGCGTCAACCTGACGCTGTTGCCGACACAGAAACCGATCCCCTACGCCGAGTACCGCGCGGTGATCATCGAGAGTGGCATTCGCGTCGTCGAAACCGCCGGGAACAATCCCGGCGAGCACATCGCCGAGTTCCGCCAGCATGGCATCAAGGTGATCCACAAATGCACGGCGGTGCGCCATGCGCTCAAGGCCGAGCAACTGGGGGTCGACGCGGTGTCCATCGACGGCTTCGAATGCGCCGGCCATCCGGGCGAGGATGACATTCCCGGCCTGGTATTGCTGCCGGCGGCGGCCAACCGGCTGCGTGTGCCGATCATCGCTTCCGGTGGTTTCGCCGACGGGCGCGGGCTGGTGGCGGCGCTGGCGCTGGGGGCCGATGCGATCAACATGGGCACGCGCTTCCTCAGCACCCGCGAATGCCCGATCCACCCGCAGGTCAAGGCGGCCATCCGCGCCGCCGACGAGCGCTCCACGGACGTGATCATGCGTTCGCTGCGCAACAGCGCGCGGGTCGCGCGCAACGCCATCAGCCAGGAAGTGCTGGCCATCGAGGCGCGCGGCAACGCCACCTATGCCGACATCGCCACGCTGGTCAGCGGCCTGCGCGGGCGCACGGTCTACGAACAGGGCGACACCGACCTGGGCATCTGGTCGGCGGGCATGGTCCAGGGCCTGATCGATGACGAACCGAGCTGCGAGGAACTGCTGCGCGGCATCGTCGAGCAGGCGCGCGAGCTGATCCGCGAGCGACTGGAGGGTTTGCTTATCCAGTGATTTTCCATGTGGCGGCGTGGGAGCAAGCGTTTCCTGGGGCCATGTGTGGGGCCTCCCTCTCCCTGGACGATGGGGCTGGGGAAGGGGCTCTGGCACGGAACTTCAGGCAGCGGCGCCGCCTTCACCTCACCTGACGAAGAGACAACAACAATGAAAAATCTTCCCGTACGGGCGCTCGTTTCGAGCTTCGCCTGCCTGCCCCTGTTCGCTCACGCGGACTTCATCGCGGACAGCAAGGCCAGCCTGGAACTGCGCAATTTCTACTTCAACCGCGACTACCGTCAGAGCGGCGCCGCACAGTCGAAATCCGAGGAGTGGGCACAGGGTTTCCTGCTGCGCTTCGAGTCGGGCTACACCGAGGGCACGGTCGGCGTGGGCGTCGATGCGCTCGGCCTGCTCGGGATCAAACTGGACTCCAGCCCCGACCGCACCGGGTCCGGTCTGCTGCCGTACTCGGCCAGCGACAAGCGCGCCGCCGACGACTACAGCGACCTGGGCGTGACTGCCAAGCTGCGCGCGTCGAAAAGCACCCTGAAGGTCGGCACGCTGCTGCCGAAGATGCCGGTGGTGCAATACAACGACACCCGCCTGCACCCGCAGACCTTCCAGGGCGGCCTCGCCGAGATCAACGAGATCGACGGCCTCACCGCGCAACTGGGCCAACTGCGCCAGGTGAAACAGCGTGACTCGACCAACGACGAAGACCTGTCGATGACCCGTGGCAACAAGCGCAACATCGTGCTCGGCAGCCATACCAGCAGCGACCGCTTCAACCTCGCCGGCGGCACCTACCGCTGGACCGACAACCTCAGCACCAGCTACCACTATGGTGGCCTGGAAAACTTCTACCGCCAGCACTACCTGAGCATGGTCCACACGCTGCCCATCGCCGAGGGCCAGTCGCTCAAGTCCGACATCCGCTGGGCGCGTTCCACCGACGATGGCGGCAGCAACGTCGACAACCGCGCGCTCAACGCCTTGTTCACCTACCGCATCGGCGGCAGCGGCTTCGGCGTGGGCTACCAGCGCATGTCCGGCGATACCGGCTTCGCCTACCTGTCCGGCACCGACCCGTACCTGACCAACTTCGTGCAGATCGGCGACTTCGCCAACAAGGACGAGCGCTCCTGGCAGGCGCGCTACGACTATGACTTCGCCGGCCTCGGCCTGCCCGGCCTGACCTTCATGACGCGCTACCTGCAGGGCGACCACATCGACCTGCTCAACGGCTCGGGGCGCGGCAAGGAATGGGAGCGCGACACCGACATCGGCTACGTGGTGCAGAACGGCCCGTTCAAGAACCTCGGTTTCAAGGTACGCAACGGCGCCTTCCGCAGCGATTTCGGCAACGACATCGACGAAACGCGGGTCATCGTCAGCTACCAGATGCCGCTCTGGTAATAGTCGCTACGCGCGGTGGCGGTTTGGCCAGAATCGCCCTTCCCGTGGCGGGAATGTCCCTTTCAGCCAAAGTCTGAACCGTGATTCACTGCTTTCAATGCAATGAATCAGGGTTCAGACCATGGCGTACCGGCAAACCGAGGCCCGGCTGCAAAAGGACGGCGAACAGCGCGAGCGCATCCTCGAGCTGGCGCTGGCGCGGGTTGCCGACGGCGGCTTCGCTTCGCTGACCATGCAGAGCCTGGCGGATGACGCCGGCATCGCTACCGGCAGCCTCTATCGGCATTTCAGCGGCAAGGGCGAACTGGCCGCCGAAGTCTTCGCCCGCGCCAGCCAGCGCGAGGTCGATGCCTTGGGCGTGCTGCTGAAGGATTCGGGCAGCGCCGCCGAGCGCCTGAATCGAGGCCTCCACCAATTCGCCGCGCGTGCCTGGGGCAGTCGTCAGCTGGCCTTTGCACTGATCGCCGAACCGGTCGACCCGGAGGTCGACGAGCAGCGCCTGGTCTACCGCGACGCCTACGCTGCCCTGTTCATCACCCTGCTGGAGCAGGGTATCGCCACCGGCGAATTCCAGCCCCAGCCGGTGCAGCTCACTGCCGCCTGCCTGGTCGGCGCCATCGCCGAAGCGTTGATCGGTCCGCTCTCGCCACCGGCCCGCGCTGCGCGGGATGCCGGTGAATCCAAGGTTTCCCTGGAGGACGTCAGCGACGCCCTCGTGAACTTCTGCCTGCGCGCCGTCGGTGCGTTCCCTGCTGCTTTGCCAAACCTGCCAGGCCCACGCCTGTGATGGAGGACCAGTCATGATCCCGCACCAGTACGCCGAAACCCACGAAGTGACCAACCAGGTGCCGCCGCTGGATGGTGCCAACCTCTATCGCGTCGACGTACCGCTGCAGGAGTGGGTGCGTCGCTACGGCGGTGGCTTCGCCGAGCAGAAACTCGACGCCTATGGCGCGCTGGCCGGTGGTCCGCTGATGGCGGCGGGCTTCCTGGCCAACGAGAACAAGCCGGTGTTCAAGTCCCATGACCGCTACGGCCATCGCGTAGACCTGATCGAGTTCCACCCGGCCTACCACGAGCTGATGCGCGCCTCCATCGAGGCCGGCATCCCGTCCATGCCCTGGACCGACCCGCGTGCCGGCGCCCAGGTTGCCCGCGCCGGCCTCAGTTACCTGCACAGCCAGGCCGAAGCCGGCACTGGCTGCCCGCTGACCATGACCTTCGCCAGCGTGCCGGCCATCCGCCTGCAGCCGGACATCGCCGAGAAGTGGCTGCCGAAGATCCTTTCCACCGAATACGACCCGCGCAACCTGCCCATCGAGCAGAAGGCCGGCGCCACCATCGGCATGGCCATGACCGAGAAACAGGGCGGTACCGACGTGCGCGCCAATACCACCCGCGCCTACCCGGTGGGCATTCCCGGTCCGGGGCAGGCCTACGAGCTGGTCGGCCACAAGTGGTTCTGCTCGGCGCCGATGTGCGACGCCTTCCTCACCCTGGCCTACACCGAAAAGGGCCTGACCTGCTTCCTGCTGCCGCGCCACCGCCCGGACGGCAGCCGCAACGAGTTCTACATCCAGCGCCTGAAGAACAAGCTGGGCAACTGGTCCAACGCCTCCAGCGAAGTGGAATACCGCGGCGCGCTGGCCTGGATGGTCGGCGAGGAAGGCCGCGGCGTGCCGACCATCATCGAGATGGTCGCCATGACCCGCTTCGACTGCATGATCGGTTCCAGCTCGCTGATGCGCCAGGCGCTGACCCAGGCCGCGCACCACTGCGCCTACCGCCAGGTCGGCGGCCGCGTGCTGGCCGAGCAACCGCTGATGCAGAACGTGCTGGCCGACCTCGCCCTGGAAAGCGAAGCCGCGCTGGCGCTGACCCTGCGCATGGGCCGCGCCCTGGACCACCTGCACGACGAACAGGAAGACAAGTTCGCCCGCCTGGTCACCGCCGTGGGCAAGTACTGGATCTGCAAGCGCGCCCCCGCGATGATCAACGAGGCCGCAGAATGCCTGGGCGGTGCCGGCTACGTCGAGGACACCATCCTCCCGCGCCTGTACCGCGAAGCACCGGTCAACTCCACCTGGGAAGGCTCGGGCAACGTGCAGTGCCTGGACGTGCTGCGCGCCCTGTCCAAGGAGCCCGGCGTGCTCGACGCGCTGTTCGCCGAGCTGGGAGACGGCCATGGTGACGCGCGCCTGGCCTCGTTCATCGGCAACCTCAAGGCGTCCTTCGCCGATACCCAGGACATCCAGTACCGCGCCCGCCAGCTCACCGAGAACGTCGCCGTCGCCCTGCAGGCCAAGCTGCTGCTGGAAGCGGGTAACTCGGTGGTCTCCGACGCCTTCATCGCCAGCCGCCTGGACGACGGCGGCCGCGTCTACGGAACCCTGCCGCGCGGCGTGGATGTGGAAGCACTGGTGGCGCGGGCGACACCGCACCTGGAGTGATGCAACGTTGCCAGTTGCCCTCCATGGGCAACTGGCCTGGTCCTGTCACTGATCGTCTCTGTTGAATCTGTCATCCCTTTCCGCAACGGAAGCAGGCAAGATGGAGCTGATCGTTCAGACAGGATGCCCACCATGAGTCTTACGACTGGCGACGAGTTCTTCGTCGCACAGACCGCCGAAGAGGCCGTCGATCAACTGGCCGTGCTTCATGAGCGCGCCACCGGCGCCCTGAACCAGGCGCTCAAGCGTTACCTGAAGGACCGCGAAGTCCCCGACGCGCAGCAGCGCGAACAATTCCGCTACCCGCTGCTGCGGGTGACCTACCTGTGCCAGGGCGAAGTGCCATCCACCACCCGCGCCTACGCCAAGGTCCAGGTGCCCGGGACCTACGCGGTGACCATCACCCAGCCCAAGGCCTTCCGCAAATACCTGCTCGAGCAACTGCGTCCGCTGATGGAAGACTTCACCGTACGGGTGGAAGTCGGTGTCAGCCAGCAGAACATCCCTTACCCCTACGTGGTGGAAGGCGGCGATGAACTGGGTGGTTCGGGCGTGACCGCCGCCGAGTTGGCGCGGGTGTTCCCCAGCACCGACCTGTCGGCCACTTCCGATGGCGTGGCGGACGGCCTGTACGAATGGGAGAACGCCGACCCGATGCCGCTGGCGCTGTTCGACGCGGCGCGCACTGACTTTTCCCTGCGCCGCATGGTGCATTACACCGGCAGCGACTGGCGCCATGTGCAGCCGTGGATCCTGCTGACCAACTACCACCGCTACGTCGACCAGTTCATCCACCTGGGCCTGGAGCGCCTGCGCGACGATCCGCGCTTCGTGCGCATGGTCCTGCCGGGCAATGTGGTCATCGAGCGCGGTACCGACGAAGGTGAGGCCAACGCCATCGTCGCCAGTGTCGAATGGCACCGCTTCCAGATGCCGGCCTATCACCTGATCGCCGAGGATGGCGACGGCGTGACGCTGGTGAACATCGGCGTCGGCCCGTCCAACGCGAAGAACATCACCGATCACCTCGCCGTGCTGCGCCCGCACTGCTGGCTGATGGTCGGCCACTGCGGCGGCCTGCGGCAGTCGCAGACCATCGGCGACTATGTGCTGGCCCACGCCTACATGCGCCGCGACGGCATTCTCGACCGTGTGCTGCCGCCGCACATCCCGATCCCGGCGCTGGCCGAGGTGCAACTGGCGTTGCAGGAAGCCGCCGCGGTGGTGACCGGAGAGCGCGGCGACCAGCTCAAGCGCCGCCTGCGTACCGGCACCGTGCTCACCTACGACGATCGCAACTGGGAGCTGCACTGGGCCCAGGAACGCCCGCTGATCAACCTGGCGCGGGCGATTGCGGTGGACATGGAGAGCGGCACCATCGCCGCCCAGGGCTACCGCCTGCGGGTGCCCTACGGCACGCTGCTGTGCGTCTCGGACAAGCCGCTGCACAGCGAGATCAAGCTGCCCGGCGCCGCTACGGCGTTCTACCAGCGCGCGGTGAGCCAGCACCTGTCCATCGGCATCGCCGCCGTCGATCTGCTGCGCACCCAGCTCAACTCGCTGCACTCGCGCAAGCTGCGCAGCTTCGACGAGCCGCCGTTCCGCTGATCTGCGACAGGGCACGGGGCGACCAGCAGGGTGATGGTGGTCGCCCTGGCTGCATGAAGAAAGCCGATGGAGAGCGTTGCCGATGACCGATCCTCGCAAGACCCCGGCGGGCCGTGCGCTCGCCCTGCTGGACCTGACCTCCCTGAATGACCGCGACGACCTGCAAAGCACCGTCGAACTCTGTCGCCGTGCGCTGACGCCCTACGGCGATGTGGCCGCGGTGTGCGTCTGGCCGAGACTGGTGCATATCGCCCGGCGAACACTCAATACCCTGGGCGGGCGCTCGGTAAAGGTCGCCAGCGTGTGCAACTTTCCCGCGGGCAACGCCCCGCTGGCGGACGTGGTGGAGGAGGTGCGCAAGACCCTTGCCGAAGGCGCGGACGAGATCGACCTGGTCTATCCCTGGCGCAAGCTCAAGGCCGGCGAGCCAACCGGCGCAGTGGAGCTGATCCGTACCTGCAAGACGCTGTGCGGGCCTTACCACCGTCTCAAGGTGATCCTGGAAACCGGCGAGCTGGCCGACCCCGAATTGATCCGCACGGCCTGCCGGGAAGCCATCGCCGGCGGCGCCGACTTCCTCAAGACCAGCACCGGCAAGGCGGCGGTGAATGCCACGCCCGAGGCGGTGCGGGTGATGCTCGAAACCATCGAGGAGGAGGGCGGCAAGGTGGGGCTCAAGGTATCCGGCGGGCTGCGCACGCTGGCCGATGCGCAGGGCTACCGGGCGCTGGTGGAGGAACGTTTCGGCGCTGGCTGGGTCACCCCGGAGCATCTGCGTTTCGGCGCATCGTCATTGCTTGACGATCTGCTGCGCGAGTTGCGCGCCGAAGCCAAGCCCATCTCCACGCGCAGCTACTGAACCGCTCGCGTTGACGCAGCCTGGGGCGGGCCTAGAATGCTCGCCTCCCGCGCCACGGGGAACCGTGGCGCGCTCCTCCGGTCGGACCTTCGCCGACCTCCTCCGCTGGTGATTGCATGCCCTTCCGCGCCCCCTCGCACCTGACCAACCCCTTGCGCCGCTTCTCCCGCCGCCTGGTGGAAAACGGCACGCCTGAAGTCGCCGCGCCGCTTCCCTTGCCTGACAGCATCGCCGGCGAACCCTGGTTCTCCGTGGGCAAGGCGGTGGAGGGCCTGGGCGGCGAGCGGGTGGATGGCTGGTGCCTGGAGGAGTGGCCGGGCCTGGCCCTGCGTGCCCGCTTCAGCGCCTGCTGGCGTGATGGTCAGGGTCGTCTGTGGAACGTGCTGCCCGGCGGCGAGCCCATCGCCTTCCTGCCCGACCCGAAGCGCCGCTACGAGGGCGTGCCCCTTGCCGAGCAACTGCACGCGCTGGAGCGTGACGAGCTGCTGGAGGACTACCTCTGGCTCAGCCGCGAGTTGGGCAAACCGCAGATGGATGACGAGCGCCGGGAAGTCCGCGAGTCCATGCGCCAACGGCTGGAAAGCTGGCTGGAGCTGGGCGGCCGCGGCGACAAGCCGTGCCCGTGCAACAGCGGCAAGCGCTACCGCAATTGTTGCAGCAAGCGGGTGCGCGAGAATTAGGCCGAGGCGGGCCGGCGCCTTCACCGGTCCAGAGGCGCGGCGTGCGGACTCCTGGTCAGGTGCCGCCGCCAGGCCAGGGGAGCTGTTCCGTACCAGTGGCGGAACGCGCGGCTGAACGCACTCTGTTCGGAGAAACCAAGTCGTGCGGCAATCTCGCCAAGTGGAAGAGCAGCATCGCTGAGATAACGCTCAGCCAACTGGCGGCGGGTGTCGTCCAGGAGTTGCTGGAAGCTGCTACCCTCGGCCTGCAGATGACGTTGCAGGGTGCGTGGCGATCGGTTCAATTGCCCGGCCAGGTCGCCGATGTTGCCGCGTCCCTCGGGCAGCAGGCGGGCCAGTGCCTGTTGGCAGCTGTGCAGGAGCGCGGAGTGTCCTCGTTGGCGGAGAAAGCCTTCAGCCTGTTCGTCAAGCAACTCCAGAAGCGCCGGATCGGCTTGTTGCAGTGGCAGTTGTAGATAGGCCAAAGGCAGGCTCAGGCGTGTCGCGGGTTGGCCGAAGCGCACCGGGCAGCCGAAAAAGTCCAGATAGGCGCCGATGTCCGCTGGCGACGGGTTGACGAAATGCACCTCGGACGGCAGCAGAGCCTGATCGCAGATGCGACGGGCTAGCTGAACCAGGGCAGCCACGCCGGTCTCGTCGACCAGTTGGCCCGGCCTACCGCGCTCGGTGCCCCATTCCAGCAGCAGGAGGTTGCCTTCTGCGCGCACTCTGACCGGATTCACGTCATAGACCAGCCCCTGGTAACGCTCCAGGCGCTGCAGGGCATCGGCGAGTGTCGCGCACGTGCGCCCGGCATAGCCCACCACACCGAAGTGCTGCGGTCCGATCCCTTCGGCGATGCGCAGGCCGATGGCGGGCTCGCCCAGCCGGGAATCCGCGCGCTGCAGCAATACCTGCCATTGGGCCAGGGGAATCAAGCCGCTCGCGGGGGCCGGCAAGGGGCCGAGCAAAGCCTGTGCGTCGACCCCGCGGGTGGCGAGGAACTCGTAGAGCAGCCGGGCGTAGCTGCTGGCGATGTGCTGTTGGGCCATGGGCAGGTCTGCCGATTGACGCGATAGGTCAAGAAGTTAGCGGGGCTGGTCAATCCGGTCAGCCCAACTTTCGACAAGCTCTACGCAGGACATACCTTGCAGGAGCCTCGCCATGCCTGATCTGCCCACTGGTTTGACGTCCTGGGTCGCCGCTATCGATCCACTGCGCGACTTGCTGCTGATCCTGACGCCGCTGTTCATCGCCACATTACTCGTCGAGTGGCTGGCGCTACGTCGGCGCGGGGTCTTTCGGCTCGGTGACTCGCTGGCCAGCCTGGGGCTGGGAGGCCTCTATCTGGTGGTGGATGCCGTGCTGGTGGCGATCCTGGTGTTGCCGGTCTATCGGCTGCTTTTCGAACATCGCCTGCTGCAGTTCGAGATGACTCCGCTGGCTTTTGTCCTGCTGTTCTTCCTGCTGGAGTTCTGCTTTTTCCTCTTTCACTGGGCCAGCCACCGTATTCGCTGGTTCTGGGCCGCCCACGTGGTGCATCACTCCTCGCGGCAGATGAATTTCACGACGGCCATGCGCCAGAGCCTGTTCTATGGCTTCGCCGGAAACTGGCTGTTCTATCTGCCATTGGTCTGGCTGGGATTCGCCCCGGAGTGGGTTCTGTTCATGCTTTCGGTGAGCCTGGCCTATCAGTACTTCCTGCACACCCAGGGGGTCGGCAAGTTGCCCGGAGCCATCGAGTGGCTGTTCAACACCCCTTCCCACCACCGTGCCCACCATGGGCGCAATCCCCAGTACATCGACCGCAACTACGGTGGCGTGCTCATCATCTACGACCGACTGTTCGGCACCTTCGTCGAGGAACGCGAAACGCCGGAGTACGGCATCGTGCGCCAGGTGGAGAGCTACAACCCGTTGTGGCTGAACCTGCACGAGTGGGTCGACATGTTCCGTGACCTGGCCCGGCCGGGCCCGTTGCGGCTGCGCCTCAAGCACCTGTGGGCGCCGCCGGAGTGGCAGCGTCCGCCGGGCACGCCGAGCTCTAACGAAGCGGAGGTATCCGCCATTGCTCCCCCGGCTTCGGAGCCCGGAAACGCCCCGCTGGCACACCGCGCTGCTGGAGCGCCACGGCCAGATCGCTGAGCGGCGTGAACTGTCCTTCGTCGCTCAGGCGGAAGGTGCCGAAGTGGATCGCCATGCTGCATTGCGAGTCGAGATGCTGGTGCGCCTGTACGGCGTCGTCCGGGTTCATGTGGTGGTGACGCATGAACCAGCGCGGCTCATAGGCGCCGATGGGCAGGGCGGCAAAGCGCATGGGGCCGAAGCGCTCGTGCATCAGCCGAAACTCCTCGCCCAACCCGGTATCGCCGGGGAACAACAGCGGGCCGTCCGGCGACTCCAGCACGAAACCCATCCACAGCGTGCGGTTGGTGTCGCGCCGCGAGCGCGCCGACCAGTGTTGCGCCGGCACACCGGTGAGCAGCATGCCCTCGGGCATCGGCAGGCTCTGCCACCAGTCCAGCTCGACGATGTCATTGAAACCGCAGGCGCGGATCAGCTCGCCGTTGCCCAGGCCGGTCACCACTTTCGCTGACGGGAAGCGCCGGGCCAGCTCGCGCAGGCTGTGGATATCCAGGTGGTCGTAGTGGTTGTGGCTGACCAGGATCAGGTTGATCGGCGGCAATTCGTCCAGCGCCAGGCCCGGCGGGTGCACGCGCTTGGGGCCGACGAAGCTGAACGGGCTGGTGCGCTCGCACCAGAGCGGGTCGGTGAGGATGTTCAGGCCGCGGTGCTGGATCAGCAGAGTCGCGTGGTTGATGTAGGTCACGCGCAGTTCGTCGCCTTCGAGGCGGGCCGGCGTTTGCGGGCGGGCGTTGGGGCCGGGCTGGGCAATCCACTCCTGCTGGCGGCCGCGTTCGCGCTGCCACTTGAGGAAGGCGCGCAGGCCGTTGTGCGGTTGGCGGTCAAGATTATGAAAGCGGGTGCCGTCGAAATGCGCCGTCTGCGGGCCGCGATAGCGGGCGCCGAGGCGCCCGCTGAGGTTCTGCAAGGTGATCAGCCAGGTGGGGTGGCTCATGGGCATGCTCGTGCGTGCTCTTGCGAGGAGGACTCGGCACAACCTAGCATGCCGGGCATTCGCCGTACCCCCAACCTCGGTTACCAGTCTTTTCGCCATGCCCCGTCCTCCGCGTCCCGCCAATCGCCGTCCTGCCGTCCGTCCCACGTCTCGCCGGGTGGCCAAGGCGCCGCCGGCACAACCCAGGCTGATCCTGCTGAACAAGCCGTTCGACGTGCTGACGCAGTTCAACGACAGCGATGGCCGCGCAACGCTGAAGGATTTTGTCGATATGCCGGGCGTCTATCCGGCCGGGCGGCTGGACCGCGACAGCGAAGGCCTGTTGCTGCTGACCAACGACGGCCGCCTGCAGGCGCGGATTGCCGATCCCAGGCACAAGCTGCCGAAGACGTATTGGGTGCAGGTGGAAGGCGAGCCGAGCGACGAACAGCTCGCCCTGCTGCGCAAGGGCGTGCAGCTCAACGACGGCCCGACTTTGCCGGCCGAGGCCCGGCGGCTGGAAGAACCGCAGTTGTGGGAGCGCGACCCGCCGGTGCGCTTCCGCAAGTCGGTGCCTACGGCCTGGCTGGAGCTGGTGATCCGCGAGGGGCGCAATCGCCAGGTCCGGCGGATGACGGCGGCAGTCGGCCTGCCCACGCTGCGCCTGGTGCGCGTGCGCATCGGGCCGTGGCAGCTGGATGGGCTGCAGCCGGGGGAATGGCGGGAAGTCAGCCCCGAACTCTGAGGGGCCGGGGCGAGGCGGGGGTCAGAATCCGCCTTCGAGTCCGGCGACGACCACCGACTTGATCAAGAAGCCGAGCACGCCCAGGCCCAGTGCGAAGAACAACACCATGGTGCCCATGCGGCCGGCCTTGGACTTCTTGGCAAGGTCCCAGACGATGAAGGCCATGAACAGGATCAGGCCGGTTACCAGGCCATACATCATCCAGTCTTCGAAACTTTCGTTCATTGCTGCTCCTGCCCGGTACGGATGTGTCTCGTGGGGCGCCGGGACTGAGGGTGGTGGTGGAGAAGGCGCGCATTATACGCATGCGGCGCTTTGTCGTTCAGAGCCGTTCATAAATTGAGCAGTTCCTCCTGAGCGACGCACGCAATGCCGCGAAAATTCCCGCCGCAGCCCGGCTGGCGGGGAAATTTCCGGTATCGATTTCGTTCGGCGGGAGGCAGGGTGCGGTGCTGTGTCGCAGGTCTGGCCGCTCCTGCAAAAACTGATCAGACGCGCAGGTGGTCCAGCGGCAACTCGGTGCTGGCCAGAACGTTGCGCAGCACGAAGCTCGACCGCACGCTGGTAACGCCTTCGATGCGCGTGACGGTGCCGAGCAGGAAGTGCTGGTAGTGCTCCATGTCCGGCACCATCACCTTGAGCTGGTAGTCCGCGTCCATCCCGGTCACCAAGCTGCACTCCAGCACCTCGGGGCACTTGCCGATGATCTGCTGGAAATGCTCGAAGCGTTCCGGGGTGTGCCGGTCCATGCCGATCAGCACGAAGGCGGTGAGGCTCAGGCCGAGCTTCTTGCTGTCCAGCAGAGCGACCTGGCGGACGATGTAGCCATCGTCTTCGAGCTGCTTGACCCGTCGCGAGCAGGGGGAGGGTGACAGGCCGATGCGTTCGGCCAGCTCCTGATTGGAGATGCGCGCGTCGCGTTGCAGTTCGGCAAGAATTCGCAGGTCGTAGCGGTCCAGCTTGTCCATGAAAGCCTCGAATTTTAATTGAATTGCGCTTTTGGCGTAATTTTTGGCTGTTTGTTGCTCAGGTTGTGCCTTTATAAGCAATCTTAGCAATCATTTATCCGCTCTGTCGCCGTACTATTTCTTCCAGATTCACAGCCCGGACATCACGTCCCCCTGCGATCCGCCCAATCAGGCGCTTCGCGGCCCGCCGACCCCACAGGATCGCGCCGGCCACCGGGCTGCGCACTGCCCAGAAGGCGGAGCGAGGTGAGCCGGCGCCAACAGCGACGAGCAGGACGAGATTCCACAAAGGGAGGCTGACGAGCCTCCCTTTTTTCTTGCCCGCGATCTGCCCCCCCATCTTTACCCTGACTTTACCCAACACCTTGCAATGCGGGCGTTGCGCCGTGGTCTATGGCATTGTCACATCACTGTTTTCGGCCGTCGCCGAAGTGAGGAATTCATGAAGTCGGGCATTGGGCGGTTCGCCTCCTTCGCTGTGCTTTCGCTGGCGCTGGCCGTGCAGACCGCCACGGCTGCCGGTTTTGGCGGCGCGGATATGCAGGGCGGCCAGGGCCAGCCGCCGAGCCAGGGCGGTGGCCAGGGACGTCCTTCCGGCGGTTCGGGCAACGCTGGCGGTGGCAAGTTCGGTTCCCACGAAGTCCCGAACGGTTCCGGCGGTGGCTGGCAGGGGCGCCCGCCCAGCGGTGGAAACAATGGCCAGTGGCAGGGCCGCCCTCCGGGCAATGGCGGTAATAACAACGGCCAATGGCAAGGGCATCCGCCAAACGGCGCCGGTAACGGCCATGACAATGGCCAGTGGCACGGCCGCCCTCCGGGCCAGAATGGCAATCAGTGGCAGGGCGGTCAGGGTCGCCCGCCGGGCTATGGCGATAGTCAATGGCAGAACCGTCCGCCGGCCAACAATGGCAACGCGGGCAAGTTCGGTTCCCATGAAGTGCGCCCACCATCCGGCAACTGGCAGGGGCGGCCGCCGTCCCACGGCAACTGGGGGCCACATCCGTCCTACTGGCGGCCGGGCTATGTGGTGAATGCCATGCCGAGCGGGCACTACCGCGTGCCTTATCGTGGCAATGACTACTACTTCAACGACGGCTACTGGTACCGTCCCTACGGCTCTCGTTACGTGGTAGTGACGCCGCCCTACGGCGTGCGCGTGCGCTACCTGCCCTCCTATGCCGAGCAGGTGTGGGTCGGCAGCATCGGCTACTTCCTGGCTGCCGGCACCTACTACCTGTGGCAGGCCAGTTCGCAGGACTACGAAGTCGTGGCACCGCCCCAGCAGCAACCGGTGGCCGTGGCACAGACCGGCTATGACGTGATCGCCTATCCGCTGTACAACCAGGGGCCGGACCAGCAGGCCCGTGACCGCTACGAATGCCATGGCTGGGCCGTGCAACAAAGTGGCTTCGATCCGGCATCGGCCAGCTACGCGCCGCCGGCGTACGTCGCCGACAACTACCGCCGCGCCCTGGGCGCCTGCCTGAGCGGGCGCGGCTACAGCGTCAACTGATGCTCTCTAGCTGATCGTCTCTTTGCCCACCACTTCCTGCGGGTCGGCGTGCACCAGCACCTCGGCCCGCGGGAATTCCTTGTGGATCGCCAGCACCGCTTCGTCGCACAGGTGATGCGCCTTGGACAGCGACAGCTCGCCGGGCAATTCGAGGTGCAACTGGACGAACCAGTGCGTGCCGGAAATCCGCGTGCGCAGGTCATGGGCGCCGAGCACGCCGGGTACTTCGCGCACCAGTTCGAGCATGCGCGTGCTGACGTCGGGCGGTAGTTCCTCGTCCATCAGCACCGCGATGGATTCGCGGGCGATCTGGAAGGAGCTCCAGAGGATGTACAGGGCGATGCCCAGGCCGAAGAGGGCGTCCATCTGTTGCCAGCCGAAGTTCGCCAGCACCAGGGCGACCAGAATGCTGCTGTTGAGCAACAGGTCCGAGCGGTAGTGCAGGGAGTCGGCGCGGATGGCATTGGAACCGGTGATCTTCACCACGTAGCCCTGTACCGTCAGCAGGCCGGCGGTGAGTACCAGCGACAGGATCATCACCGCAATGCCCCAGCCGACGGCTTCCACCGGCTCGGGATGTTGCAGCCGGTCGATGGCCTGGGTGCCTACCAGTACGGCACTGACCGCGATGAACAGCGCTTGCGCCAGCCCGGACAGTGATTCCGCCTTGCCGTGGCCGTAGCGATGGTCGTCGTCCGCGGGGCGGATGGCGTAGTGCACCGCCAGGAGGTTGAGGAAGGAAGCGGCGCCGTCGAGCAGCGAATCGGTGAGACCGGCCAGCAGGCTGACCGAGCCACTGAGCCACCAGGCGATGGCCTTGGCGACGATCAGGGTGGTGCCGACGCCGAGCGACGCGAAGGTCGCCAGCCGCATGAGGTGGGAGTGGCTGGCGTGCTTGAGCATCAGGTGTCCAGGCGGTTGGGCAGGAAGTAGATGTAGTCCAGCAGCGGCGCCTTCTGGCCCAGCGCAGTGAGCGCGGCGCTCATTTGCCCGCGATGGTGGGTGCCGTGGTTGACCAGGTGCTGGACGATGTTCGCCAGGCTCTGGCGGTGTTCCTGCCCGGCCATGTTGCGGTAGTCCAGTTGGGTGCCGAGGGTGGCATCGCTCTGCTTGCTCAGCCACAGGCGCCAGGCGCCGACACCGTCATTGAGGAAGTCGGCGAGGCCGGCGCGATCAGGCGCCGCCTCGGCGTCGAGGCGTTCGAACTGCCAGGGCTCTCGCTGCACTCGGGCGAACCAGATGCGATCGACCACCGCGAGGTGGTTGAGGGTGCCGTGAAGGCTGCCGAAGAACAGCCCGCGCGGCGCGCGGTAGGTCTCTTCATCCAGGGGCGCTATGGCCTCCAGGATGCGTTCGTAGGCCCACTGGTGGTACGCCAGGAGTTGCTGAAGGTGTGAAGCGAGAGCGCCGTGCATATCAGGCCTCCGGGCGCAGGCCCAGGCTGGCGAGTTGTTGGAGGCTGCCGCTGCGCTGGATCAGACGCGGGTCGTCCAGGGGCAGGCTGCGGCCGGTTTCACGCTCGAGGATCGCCTTGAGTTTAGCCTTGTCCACGGTGCCGTCTTCACCCACGGCATCCTTGAGCTTTTCCGGCGCGACCGAGTACTTCGCATCGGGCAGGTAGATCGCGCCGGTGGCGAAGTCTACGCCGAAGGCAATCAGGCCCGGGATGACGTAGAACAACAGTCCGATGGCGTCGAAGGCGACGATGGCGGGGTCGATACGGCCGTCGATCTGGCCGCGGCGATCGGGGTAGAACAGGGTGCCGCAGGCGGTCAGCTGGCTGAACAGGGCGGCGCTCAGAACGGCGCAGGACACACGGGTGGCAAGACGCATGGAAGACCTCCGGGAGGATGATGCGGACAACTATATCAACGAGCTCGCTGTCGCTGCTGGCAGATTCGCACTATGCGGCGTTCTCGTTGCTTCTATGACTGCCGAGTTGGCATCGTGGTTCGCCCGCTATAATCGCCGGCCCCCGCACAATCGGGGTTACTGCCCCATGAAATTCCAGGAGCCGGCATGAACGCCCTTCCCATCGACAGCGTCCTTCCCGTCCTGCGCCAGGCCCTGGCCGAGCGCCATGAGGTGGTACTGGAAGCGCCGCCCGGCGCCGGCAAGACCACCCGCGTGCCGCTGGCGCTGCTGGGCGAGGCGTGGCTGGCCGGGCAGTCGATCCTGATGCTGGAACCACGCCGCCTGGCTGCCCGCGCTGCCGCCGAGCGCCTGGCCAGTGAGCTGGGCGAGACAGTCGGCGAGACTGTTGGTTACCGCATCCGCCTGGATAGCAGGGTCGGCCCGAAGACGCGCATCGAGGTGGTTACCGAAGGCATCCTCGCGCGCCGCCTCCAGGATGACCCGGCGCTGGAGGGCGTGGGCCTGGTGATCTTCGACGAATTCCATGAACGCAGCCTCGATGCGGACCTGGCCCTGGCGCTGACCCTCAACGGCCGCGCGCTGCTGCGCGACGAGCCGCCGCTCAAGGTGCTGGTGATGTCCGCGACCCTGGAGGGCGAGCGCCTCTCCACGTTGCTGGACGATGCCCCGGTGGTACGCAGCGAGGGCCGCATGTTCCCGGTGGACATCCGCTGGGGCCGCCCCTGGCAGGCCGGCGAATTCATCGAGCCGCGCGTGGTGCAGACCGTGCAGCAGGCGCTGGCGGATGAACCCGGCAGCCTGCTGGTGTTCCTGCCCGGCCAGGCGGAGATTCGCCGCGTCGCCGAACAGCTGGGCGACACACTGGCTGGTCGGCCTGAAGTACTCATCTGCCCGCTGCACGGCGAGCTTGATCTGGACGCCCAGCGCGCTGCCATTGAGCCCGCGCCGGCGGGTAAGCGCAAGGTGGTGCTGGCCACGAATATTGCCGAGACCAGCCTGACCATCGATGGCGTGCGTGTCGTGGTGGATGCCGGGCTGGCGCGGGTGCCGCGCTTCGATCCGGGCAGCGGCATGACCCGCCTGGATACCCAGCGCATCTCCCGCGCCTCCGCCACCCAGCGCGCCGGCCGTGCCGGGCGCCTGGAACCCGGCGCCTGCTACCGCCTGTGGTCCGAGGCGCAGCACGATCAACTGCCGGCCTATGGCGCGGCGGAAATTCTCCAGGCCGACCTCGCCGGCCTTGCGCTGCAACTGGCGCGCTGGGGCGTGGCCCCGCAGGAGCTGGCCTGGCTCGACCTGCCGCCCGCCGCCGCTTATGCACAGGCCCAGGACCTGCTGGAGCGTCTCGGCGCGCTGGCCTCCCGCGCCGGTGGCGGCAGTCTCACGCCCCACGGCCAGGCCATGGCCGAGGTGCCGGCGCACCCGCGAATCGCCCACCTGCTGCTGCGCGGCCACGCGTTGGGGCTGGGACAGTTGGCCTGTGATCTGGCCGCCCTGCTGGGCGAGCGCGACATCCTGCGCGGCAACGACGCCGACCTGCATCACCGCATCGCCCTGCTGGCCGGCGAGCAGAATGGCCCGCGCGCCAGCCGCGGCGCGGTGCAGCGCGTTCGCCAGCTGGCGCGGCAGTTCAAGGGCTACTTGCGGGGTCCTGCCCGTGAACCGGTTGCCGACCCCGAACATCCGCGTTGGCTCGGCGGCCTGCTGGCCTTTGCCTACCCGGACCGTATCGCCCGCCAGCGCCGCGCCGGTGGCGGCGAATACCGCCTGGCCAACGGTCGCGCCGCGCTGTTCGGCGAGCCGGATGCGCTGATGAAGGAAGCCTGGCTGGTGATCGCCGACCTCGGCAGCCGCCAGGGCCAGCGCGAGGAGCGCATCTACCTGGCGGCGGCGCTGGAGCCGGCGCTGTTCGAGTCGATTCTCGCCGAGCAGGTCAGCGTCCACGACGAACTGGACTGGGACGAGCGCGAAGGCGTATTGCGCGCCGAGCGACAGCGCAAGGTCGGCGAACTGGTGCTCTCCAGCGAAGCGCTGCCCAATCTGGACGCCGAAGCCCGCAGCCGCGCGCTGCTCGGGCTGGTGCGCCGCAAGGGCCTGGAGTTGTTACCCTGGACGCCGGAGCTGCGCCAGTGGCAGGCACGCATCGCGCTGTTGCGGCGGCTGGACCTGGAGGGCAAGGGCGAGAGCGAGTGGCCGGACGTCAGCGACGCCGCCTTGCTGGGCTCGCTGGAGAACTGGCTGCTGCCTTACCTGGGCAAGGTTTCGCGGCTCTCGCATTTCGGCAACCTGGACTTGAGCGGGATTCTCCATGCGCAGCTGCCCTGGCCATTGCCGCAACGCCTGGACGAACTGGCGCCGCGCACGTTGCAGGTGCCGTCCGGCTCGAACATCCGCCTGGACTACAGCGAGTTCCCGCCGGTCCTCGCTGTGCGCCTGCAGGAGCTGTTCGGCCTCGCCGATACGCCGCGCATCGCCCAGGGCCGGGTGGCGGTCAAGTTGCACCTGCTCTCTCCGGCGCAGCGGCCGGTACAGGTGACCCAGGACCTGGCCAACTTCTGGCGCAGCACCTATGCCGAAGTGAAGAAGGACCTCAAGGGTCGCTATCCCAAGCACTACTGGCCGGATGACCCGTTGATCGCCGAGCCGACGGCGCGGGCCAAGCCGCGCAAGACCTGAAATTCGCGCAAGGGCTCCTGCTCTTGTAGGAGCAACTGTCTTCTTCAGGTAAGTCCGTGCCAGTGCCTTCCCTCACCCCAGCCCTCTCCCAGAGGGAGAGGGAGCCG